>JACZXA010000314.1 GCA_022571865.1 Pseudomonadota bacterium | reverse complement strand
CACTGGCTCGCATGTCGTCCGGCAGATAGTCGGGCACATTTCTCAAGTTGTGGGCCTGACACCGCTGCACAACACCGTGGTCGTCCCCAAACACATCCCGGATGGCTTTGCGTAACGCCTTCGCGCCATCGATCACGAACAATACCGCTCGCTCGTTCGATAGCCCACGATCGACCAGGTCGGCGAGCAGATCGGTCACCATCCGGCTGTTCTCGGTGGAACCCTCACGAAGCCCCAAGACGTGCTTTTTACCGTCTCTCGCGATCCCCAGCGCCACCACGATACAGTGTTTCGAATACCTTACCGTCGATCATCACGATGCGTACATCCAGATCCTCAAGGGGGCGTGACAAGAGTGCTCGATGATCCAGTCCATTTAACCCGGGCTACCCGCGGGGACGCCGTATTTGCCTGGCGCTCGGCAGTAACGGTATGCTGGCGCTGTAAGCAGGAGCCAACGAATGCGGCACATCATTCAATTTCTCGTTCCAGCACTCATCGTTGTTGCGGTAGTGTACATGGCGACTCGACGACGACGGCAGGCCGTCGTCGAAGGCCGCGGCAGCGATACCGGAATGCTGGTATTCATCATCGTAACCGGTTCGCTGGTGGCGGTGAGCGTGATGTTCGGTCTGGGTAACTATCTGGAGTAGTCAGGTTGGGTCGGGTTGCCCTGAGCGAAGAGCAGAAGCCTGGATCTGACCCCTGTTTACGGATCTTCAGGAATTCTCATCCGCCTGAGATGCCGATCGGGATCTGCCTCCGGCGTCGACCTCATCGCATGATCAACCATCTTGTCATACTTTGGATCGAGTTTTTCCAGCTTGCTGAGTTTTGACAAATGTACCGACGGGCGAGAAATGATCCGCTGAGCGATAGCACCGCATGATTCGCACTTCGTCGTTTTTTCCTGCTCGGAAATCGCCGAGAAAACCGAAGTCACGACTCCGCAATCCTTACATCGATATTCGTAAATTGGCATAGAATGATGAGCCGATTACGCGGCCAGTTCGGCACCCTTGTCGATGAATGCCTGCAGCGAGAGGTTATAACGTTCCAGTTTCAACCGATCGAGTGGGCTGCGACCCGTAATCACCCGCTTGTCAAGATCCAGGGTCAGCAGCGACGGGCCCTTCCCTTTGGCGCGCTGCCTGAGGTATGCGTTCCAATCTTTGACACTCATCTTGAGGACGATATCCGCATCGCGCAGGTCCATCGCGGAAATCTCGCTGATGCTGGCAATCTCGAACGCTTCGAAAGTGACCAACCTCGCTTCCTCACCGATGTGCAGACCCAACGTAACGTCTGTGCTCCCGAGCTTCCGGTAGGAAAAATCTTCTTTCAAAGCTTCCTGGGCTGCACTCAACCAACCCAGATTTGCTTTTGCTTTGGCCATTTGAGCCCCTTAAGCGAAGGTCGTCTTGACGCGTGCTGAGGCATCGAAGAAAAATTGAAAGGTCTGGTTGTAACGGAAAAACAGATCCTCGCGATATTGATCGCCATGCACGGAGTGAGAGAGTCCCGCTTCTCTCGCCAGATCCAGCGTATTGAGCGTGTAGTGCAAACTTGCGGCCCCGTTGTCCGCAATGTCCTGAATCATGGCCTTCCAGTCTTTGAGAGGCATTTCCAGATAAAAATCCATGAGTTCGGACACTTCCACTTCGCTCACGTCAACGCATTCGAATCCCTCGAACACCAGCAGGAACACCCGTTTACCTATTTTGATGCCCGCCTGACAATGACATTGACCCCCGCCAGCGCCACGGTAGGACTCGTCAGTATTGAACACCCTGGAAACCGCCTTGAACCAAGCGACCGTTGGAAACTGCGCCATCTAGCTTCCCTTCACATACTGGGTCAACAATCCAGGCATCATCTCCAGGTCTCGCTTCACGCCAAGCCAGCTGCAGCTGCCGAGGTAGGTTTCCATAAAGTCCGTCATCATCTCGCGATAAACGGCCATGCCATCGCTGCCCGCCTTCTCGATACCTCCGGCGAAAACCACCGCGAGTGCCTCGCGCAACACGTTGTCGCGCATTTCGCGGGCGAATATGCGATCACCGATGAACATCAATTGCTGCATGATGAGTGCCATATCCTCCTGATGCGCGATGGCGTACTGCAAATGTTCAAGACCGTAGGTGAGATGCCGCGCCTTGTCCTGCATGGCGTGGCGATACAGGAAACGTTCCGCATCGTTGTAGGCTGCACGTTCGAGATAACGCAACATCGTCATCGTAAACGTGCCACGCAGGAGAAACAGGTAGATGACCGCCTCGCTCCAGCCTCCCCGGCTTTCGAGAATCATCCGGTTGACCTTGCCGGGACCTTCTAATCCCAAGCCGCCCCCGTTACACAACGCACGTTTGCGAAAGGCTTCAAACTGTCGAGCACCATCGAAGGCAGCCGTGGCGAGGAACTGCTTCACTTCATGATAACCATACGACATCTGATGCTGCCAGCTGCTGATGGATTCAATATCGCCATTGGCATACTGACAAAGTTCGGTGCAAACCTGACAAATGGCCCTTTCGAGCCCTTCGTTCAACGGCTTTACCGTGTCCCACGGCACATCGGTGGCCGGCGCCCAGCGCCGTTGAATCGCTTCC
>JACZXA010000170.1 GCA_022571865.1 Pseudomonadota bacterium | reverse complement strand
GTCGCTTGACAGCGCCCGAAGGTGCCGTGATTGAAGGTCTCGACGTGCGCAACATAGATGATCAGACATGGGCCGAGCTCAACCGCCTTTTCTGTGAACATCATGTGCTGGTTTTTCCAGGCCAGGTGCTCGAGCCGGAGGAGCAGATAACGTTTGGCGAACGTTGGGGTTCCCTGGTACGTCATCCGTATGCGGGGCTTGACAGTCACCCGAATATTATCGAGTTGCGCAATCACGGTAAGAAGAAAGACGTCAACCAGCATTGGCACTCGGACATGACCTATAACGCCGAACCGCCAAAACTGACGATGTTGTATGCGTTGGAAGTACCTGAGTTTGGTGGCGATACCGCGTTCGCAAATCAGGAGCTCGCCTATGAGGCGCTGTCCGACGGCCTCAAACGTGTCATTGATCGGTTGCGAGCGATCCACACGGCTGAGGGTTTGGCGAACCTGTATGGAGAGGATCCGAAATCCGCCCCCCGCGCCGAGCATCCGGTTGTGCGCGTGCACGATGAAACGGGAAACCGGGCGCTGTATGTCTGCCGGGCATTTACCCGTCGCTTCGTGGATTGGTCACGAGAGGAAAGTGCCTCGTTACTGGATTACCTGTACCAACATTCGATACGCCCGGAATTTCAAGCGCGCCACACCTGGAAAGCCGGAGATCTGGCGATGTGGGACAACCGCAGCATGTTGCACTTTGCCGTGCACGATCACGCCGACCAATCGCGCGTCATCCATCGATTGCAGGTCGAAGGTCCGGTCCCCGTCTGATTTGATGGAGACCCCATTCGACATCATCATCGTTGGCGCCGGTAGCGCGGGTTCGGTGATCGCCGCTCGGGTCACCGAAGATCCCAATAAGCAGGTGCTGCTGCTGGAAGCAGGGCCAGACTACCCCGACATTTCCGAGACGCCATTCGACCTGGTCAACAGTCACAACAACTCCTACCAGGATCACGATTGGGGACAGGCATACCGGCCGACACGGGGTCGCGAAGTTGCCTTTCCCCGCGGTCGGGTGACCGGTGGCTCGAGTGCCGTGAACACCACGATCGCGTTACGCGGCATGCCGGAGGACTATGACGAGTGGGCGGATCTCGGTAATAGTGAATGGGCTTGGGATAATGTATTGATCGCGTTCAATCGGCTCGAACGCGATCTGGATTTTGGTCATGAACCTTACCATGGTGATGCCGGACCCATTTCTATTCGGCGTTATCCCATGGCGGAACTCCTACCTCAACACCAGGCTTTTTTGAGCTCTGCCAGGGATCTGGGTTATCCGGATTGCAATGATGCCAACGAGCCGTCGAGTTGGGGCTCGGGCCCGCATCCGATGAACAAGCTCGGTCGGTTGCGTATCTCTTGTGCTGTGGGATACCTGGCACCTGCTCGGATTCGACCCAACCTCGAGATTAGAGCGAATACCTTGGTACGTCGGCTTGTTATCAGACAAGGTCGATGTATCGGTGTCGAGGTGGAAACCGTATCGGGCGAGGTTACCGAACTGTCCGCGCGACTTGTCGTGCTGAGCGCAGGCGCGCTGATGTCTCCGGCGATTCTGCTGCGTTCTGGCGTCGGCCCGAAGGCTCAACTGGAACAGCTTGGCATCGATGTGGTCAGTGATACTCCGGGGGTCGGTCAGAATCTTTCCGATCATCCCGCACTGTCTGTCGCTTGTATCGTGAAAGATGCGTCCATCATCGACTTCGACGCACCGTTGATCCAGACGATACTTCGTTATACGGCGGACGGTTCGGATAAACGCAACGACCTGCAAATCGAACAGATCAGTTTTACCGGCAAACCGGGCGGTCGTCCCATGTTTGCTATTGCAGCCGTGCTCGAATATCAGTACGGCCGCGGCGAACTGCGCCTGGAGAATGCGGACCCTCACGTAAACCCGGTTGTCGACAATCGTTTCTGTGAGGACGAGCGCGATGTGACGCGACTCGTAGGCTGTTACAAAGATGCGCTCGCGTTCACTCGCACAGGCGCTCTGGCAGATCTGGTGGAACAGGTGACTTTCCCCGATCCTGCCCGTCCCGCGGACGATGAGGCAATTGCCGGGTTTTGCCGACGCATCTGCGCAAGCGGTTACCATCCCTGCGGTACCCTAAAGATGGGCCCGGACGATGATCCGCAAGCGGTGGTCGATCAGTTCGGCTGTTGCCACAATCTCGATGGGCTGGTGGTTGCCGATGCCTCCATCATGCCCGGTGTGCCGCGGGCGAACACCAACCTCACCTGCATCATGATCGGTGAGATGATTGGCGAGTGGTTGCGCACCTCACCCACGCGTTATGGGCTGTAGCGCACCCAGAACCAGGTATCTAGTGAATAAAGGAATAAAAACATGATCGACCTTGCGATCCGTAACGTGAAGGTTCTCGACGGTAGCGGCTCTCAGTCGATTGAGGCTGACGTTGGTATCCATGAAGGGCACATTCACTCGATTGGCACGGTCGGGGTTGCCGGCACCGAGATAGATGGTCAGGGTAAGTGCGTGGCGCCCGGATTGATCGATACTCATGCCCACGACGACGGTGCGTTCTTTCGCCACCCGGGTATGGAATTCAAGCTCGCCCAGGGCGTGACCACGGTGGTGAGTGGAAATTGTGGATTCAGTGCGATTCCTGCCGATCCTGACAAAGATTCGGTTGCCGCAAGCGGCGGCATTCTTGCCGGCCTCGAGGGCGAGTTCACGGATCTCGATGGGTACTTCCAGGCGGCACTCTCAAAACATCCCGCAATCAACAATCTCATGCTCGTCGGCCACAATACCGTACGGACGCTCGCGATGGGCATGGCGCAACGGGAATCTACCAAAGATGAACTCGACGTCATGCGTGGTCACGTCGAACAAGCGCTCGAACAAGGTGCGTGTGGTTTCTCCACGGGACTCATATACCGTCCTGGGCGATGGAGCCAGACAGAAGAGATTATCGAACTGGCCCGGATGGCAAAACCCTTTGATGCGTTGTACACCACCCATATGCGTAATGAAGGGGATCAATTGCTGGAAGCCGTGGAGGAGACGCTGCAGATTGGACGTGCAGCGGATGTGCACGTGCACATTTCGCATCACAAGTCAGCCGGTCGTGCGAACTGGGGCAAGGTCAAAGAGTCGTTGGCGAAAGTCGATGCTGCCCTGGCGGCAGGGCAAAGGGTGACGCTCGATGTATACCCATACACGGCCGGGAGCGGTCGTATGATCGAATACTTCAATCTCGACCGAATCAATCGCGGTTTGGCCGAAGTGATTCGAATTGCGAGCTGTTCAGCGTTTCGTGAGTTCGAGGGCAGAATGGTTGTCGACATTGCGGCCGAACGAAACATGGATGTCACGGAGGTCGTGAAGATGATTCTCACCGCACCGCGTGGAGACCGGACAATCTGCATTCACTTCATCATCGATGAGGCGGACATCGAAACCAACCTCGCTCATCGCGACATGATGGTGGGTTCCGATGGCATTCCCGATCTGCGGGGCAAGCCCCACCCACGCCTCTTCGGCACGTTTCCCCGGGTGCTTGGCCGGTACGTGCGAGAACGCGGGGTGCTGGCTCTGGAGGAGGCAGTGCGCAGGATGACATCACTTCCCGCCAGGACGTTTGGCCTGATCGATCGTGGCCTGATCAAGGAAGGTAACTGGGCGGATCTGGTGCTTTTCGACCCCGATGTCGTGATCGACAAGGCGACATACGATGACCCCAAGCAGGAGCCCGATGGAATCGAACTTGTCGTCGTCAACGGCCGGATTGCCTACGACAAAGGAACCCACACAGGCATTGGCAGTGGCAAGATGCTGCGGTATCGACGTTCGGCATTCGGCGACTAAACCTAGCCTGGATTATTCATGAACAAGCTACTGCGGCCGCCGATACCAACGAAAACACTGTGCATGCTCCCTACGGGTGCTCGGCAGTTTGCAAGGCAAACTGTAAAGCAACTCGCAAGCGAGTTGCCACGTGCTGTCAATGCACGCGCCCGTCCCTTTGTGACGGGACGCGCGCCCTTCGGTCCGCGCCACACAGCCTGCGAGGCCCGGTGTTTCACTACTCTGGCAGTTTGCTTCGCAAACTGCTTAGCAATTCGCATAGCGATGCCCGCGACCCGACCTCGCTACGCTTCTTCATGAATAATCCAGGCTAGGAGTCTAATCCGGTGCTGGTGTTTCGATTCTGGGGTAAAAATCGCCGATGGGTCCGGGAAACTCGACAGGACTCTCCAGTCCGTTGGCAGCGACACTCGCGACCCCGAAAATGTAGTTGTCGATGACAATATTCTCGAGCGTATGACTGATCACGTCGCCAACTGCTCGGGACCACGTCCACACGGGCGATGTCGTGAGGCGCCAATAGACTTTGTAACCCGTGGCACCAACCACCTTGTCCCAGGTGAGCGTCGTATGCGGTTGCACCGCGCCTGCGATGGCTAGATTGTACGGAGGCCCCGGCGCCCAGGCCATGGCCGCGAGGGATACCGCGTTCAGCGCCGTCAGCTTTGCGGCGTAGTCGAAGTTCACCCCGGTGATGACGTCGCCGTACCAAACACCGTTTTCTACGCGCAGATCCTGGTGTTGACGGTGGTAGTGCTCGTTGGTTTCCATGATGCGCACCCCGGGGAAACCGGCTGCGTTGAACGGTCGATGGTGTCCGCCTCGACCAAACCGATCCAGGCGATAGATCATCATGACATCGAGGTTGTCGATATAAGTGTCTGCAATAACATCGACGTAACGGGCGAGATTACGTGAAGGCGAATCCACCTCGCCGCCGGTGAATCGGCGGATGCGTGCCTCTTCAGAGGTTTCCGTTGCCCGTATGCCTTCCGAAAAAACCCGCGCAGTCGAATTATCCGTTACCCCGTTGATGCCGGAGATATTGCCAATCATGTCGTTATTCAACACCCCCTCGATGAACCAGCCATCTTTCGTCGCTTGACGGGCCATGATCTGTCCACCAAACAGGCCCTGTTCTTCTCCAGCGAGTGCGGCGTAGACGATCGAACCCGCAAATTCGTATCGAGAGAGTACGCGGGCGGTTTCCAAAACCCCGGCGAGTCCCGAAGCATTGTCGTTGGCACCGGGAGAATCCGACGTGGAGTTCATCGGGTCACTCACTCGGGAATCGATATCACCACTCATGATGACGTAGCGGTTGGGAGTCAGAGTTCCCTTTTGCACCGCGATCACGCTAACGACCTCGGTCGGTCCCGGGATTCGGTTTTCGCCGCTGATGGTCTCGCTCTGAAAAAAGACCTCGAGACAACCCTCACATGCCTTGGAGATAAGGTCGAACTCCGACTTGATCCAGCGTCGTGCCGCACCGATGCCGCGAGTTTCAGAACTTGTGTCCGACAGTGTGTGCCGGGTGCCGAAGCCCACTAATCGACGGATGTCGGATTCGATGCGATCGGCCGACGTGCTTGCTGCAATGTCGTACAGATCTGCGGTGGATGCCCAACCGACACCCATGAACAGAATTCCACAGCAACCCAGCAGATTCGCGAATGCCATGGTGCGGGAAATCAATGCAAGCGTACTCATGAAGTTGGCCGAGTAAAAAAAACGGCTCGAGTATGCCAGTAAAAAATTCTGCTTTCATTGACCGGGTGACTTCAGGCAAGTCACTTTCGATCAATCAACAACAAAATTCTGCGCGCCCGAAACCAAGATTGCAGCTAAGATGATCCGGCTTTTCTGGGAATCTCAACATGCGTTTGCACAATAGAGTTGCCGTCATAACGGGAGGCGCGAGCGGAATGGGCCGCGCCAGCGTCCTGCGTTTTTTAGCCGAGGGAGCCAAGGTTGTCATTGCCGATTTCAACGTAACAACCGGGGAGGATACCGTGGTCGCGGCGACGCAGGCGGGTCATGGCGATTCGGTTCGATTCATTCGAACGGATGTCGCCCGGGAGAACGATATAGAAGCGATGATGCAATGTGCGTTGGATGAATTTGGTCGATTGGACATCGTGTTCAACAATGCAGGCGTCGGTGGTGCGATCGGACCGCTGGTCGAAACCACCGTGGCAGACTGGGACTACACCTTCGATGTGCTCGCCAAAGGTGTGTTTCTCGGTATCAAACATGCCGCACGGGTGATGAAAGCGCAGGGAGAAGGTGGTGTGATCATCAATACGGCATCCATCGCGGGTTTGAGCGGCGATGGTGGCCCGCTGGTGTACTCAGCAGCAAAAGCCGCCGTCATCAGTCTGTCCCAATCGGCGGCGGTCGAGTTGGGGGCTGATCGTATTCGAGTGAATGCGATCTGCCCTGGATTTATCGCAACGCCGCTTGCCGAGAGGCATGACCGGGATGGCACCCGTAAGGCGTTTGCAAAAGCACAACCCTGGCCGGATTACGGTCGAGGCGAACACATTGCCGGGGCGGCTCTGTTTCTGGCTTCGGACGATGCGGAGTTCGTCACCGGAGAGTATCTACTGGTTGACGGCGGACTCACCGCGGCAGGACCCGAGTTATCGAAAAAATTTGCTGGAGCCAGCGCGCGCAATGCGAAGGTATCTGGAATTACCAAGGGAAGCACCGGAGAGGCGCCAGAATTGAGACGCTTATAATGCAAACCGCATTTTGCGGATTTTCAAGTTCGTTTGAATGCAGCACAGGAACGCTCACATGCCAGTAAGCAAAGAAGATCGAATCGCGCTCTCTGAAGCCGAGTTGTTTCAGGATCATGAACGACCACATGCCATATTCACCCAGTTTCGTGCAGAGGAACCGGTGGCCTGGTGTGAAGAGCCCTGGGACGGTCCCGGATTCTGGTCGATCACCAAATACGACGACATTCAGGAGATCTCCAAGCTCTCTAAGGTGTTCAGCTCCGATGCCAAACACGGAGGGATCACGCTGCCGAGTCCGGCGATGATCGCCAAGCGTTCACACCTCAGCAAAAAAGAGGTGGAAAGTCCGGCCGAGCTTTCCCAGTTCGAAGGTGGACGCAGCATGATTTCGATGGATCCCCCGGAGCACGTTCAACATCGGCGTATGGTTGCACCCGGCTTCACTCCACAGACCCTGAATAGCCTCGCGCCTCGAATCCGCGAACGCGCAATTGCCATCCTCGATGGCATCAAGGGTCACGATAGCTGCGAGTTTGTCGCAAGTGTCGCGGCGGAGTTACCCATTCAGATGTTGGCGGAGTTGTTCAACCTCCCGCAAGAGGACCGACACAAACTTTTCAAATGGTCCAACCTCATCATCGGCGGTGACGATCCTGACGTGTCGGTCTCGCGGGAACACGTGATGAACGCGTTCATGGAGCTTGCCGGGTACGCCATGCAGCTCTATCAGGATCGCAAGAAAAATCCTGGCAACGATCTCATCACCATGTTGGTTAACACGCAAGTAGACGGAGAGCCGATGAGTGTGGCCGACTACTTGTCTGCATTCGTGCTGCTCGTAGTAGCCGGCAACGAAACTACACGCAATTCGATTTCAGGCGGAACGCTTGCACTCTCGCAACACCCGGAAGAACGACAGAAATTACTGGATGATCCTTCGCTCATTCCCAAGGCCGTTGACGAGATCATCCGTTGGGTACATCCGGTGATCTACATGCGCCGTACCGCGCTTGAAGACTACGAATTGCGTGGCGTGAGAATCAAGGCGGGCGACAAACTTGCACTGTGGTACATGTCGGGCAATCGGGACGAAGAGAAGTGGGAAGACCCGTTTACGTTCAACGTGTCCCGTGATGGACCTCGTCATCTGTCGTTCGGTTACGGGCAACATCTGTGTATTGGCTGGCGCCTTGCGGAGCTTCAACTCAGTGTGGTACTCGAAGAGATGCTCGCACGTTTTCCCGACATTCATGTCACGGGCGAGGTTACCCGCATGCGCACCAACTTCCTGAACAGCATCAAGACGATGCCGGTGAGCTTGTCGGCGCGCGCTTAACCGCCGAGGACAGGTCAGGTTGGCTTGTGCTGGAAATTCTTCGCGTCTGGGAATGAGTCGTTCGGCGATGAAACGCATCGCCAAATAAGGTCAGAGAGTAAAGTTGTCGTCGTCCGCGTCACCCTCGCTCACGAAGAATCGGACTCCAGCGCGCGGCCGCTGTCGATTTCTTCGGAATTTGAGCTTTTGTGTTTCCTGATTACCGATCCTGCTTCGAGCATCACCAGCAGGCTCGTGACCAGTACCACGATATCTAGGACGACGAGCAACCAGTTTCCATCCTCGAAGAACTGGATAAGGGTGATGACTCCCGCGAGAAAAGAAACCGTGAGTACAAAGATCATCGGTATCATCGTGTAGTAAGCCGTACGACCCATCTTGATCAACATGACGGTGAGTACCAACAGGGTCATCCCGGCGAGGATCTGGTTGGTCGAACCGAACAGCGGCCAGATTGTCATGCCACCGGTACCCGAGATTCCACCCGCACCAAATGCGAGCAGCAGACAAGCACCCACAGCGATGAGGGTCGCAAGGATGCCGTTGTTCAGCGCGGGGATTTTGTAGATTTCCCCCCATTCCTGGATGATGTAACGCTGCAATCGTACTCCTGAGTCCATGGTTGTGCCTGCAAACAACACAACCATGGTGGCGAGCAGCGTTTGCGCGATACCGGTGGGAAGCCCCCATCCGGAGCTGATGAGGTTGGCGCCTCCCTGAATGAACGCACCGGCACCCGCGGATCCGAACTCGCTGTATATTTCATGCCACGCTTCGGTTGTTGCCGCAAAGGCGATACCGCTGACGACGACGATCGTAATGAGGGCAAGCGATCCTTCGCCGATGGCACCGAGATACCCGACGAAGCGCGCATCTACTTCTTTATCCAACTGCTTGGAACTCGTGCCCGAAGCGACGATGCCATGAAATCCCGAAATAGCCCCACAGGCGATTGTGACGAATAACAGCGGGAATATTGAAGGGGCGCTCTCATTCACGTGCATGTTGAAAGCCGGTGCCGAAATGTCCGGCATGAAAAGCAGTACTGCCCCGTAGAGCAGAATCAGTCCCACGAAGAGTTGCATTCCGTTGATGAAATCCCGTGGTTGCAACAGCACCCACACCGGCAGCATCGATGCGATAGCCGCATAGGCAAACAGAATGATGATCCAGTTGGCTTGCGGGGCGAGGCCAAACATGGCGGGTAGCTCGAGGGGCATGACGCTGCCGCCATATACCGTGAGGTACAGCACGATCACCCCGCCGATACTCAGAAAAACCAGGTTGAATTTGCGGTGTACCAGCTGGCCGATGACCAGAGCCACCACGATCGCGGACCAGGCCGGGAACACGGCACCTGGCGTGTCGACGAACGCGTTGGCGATAACGACTCCGAATACCGAGTTCACCATCAGCAGCACAAGGAAAATGACCACCATGAACAAGGCCCGCGTGCGTTTGCCGATTACGGTTTCAGAAAGTGCACCGATGGATTTGCCTTTGTGCCGATTGCTCGCCCACATTGCCCCCGAATCGTGGACACCGGCAAAAAATATCGTGCCGAGTACAACCCACAATACCGCGGGCACCCAGCCCCAGTAAACGGCAATGGCCGGACCGACAATGGGTGCTGCACCGGCAACGGAAGTGAAATGGTGACCCCACAGAACGTATTTGTTGGTGGGAATGAAATCCACCCCGTCATTGAGTTCGTGGGCGGGGGTGACGAAGTTCGGGTCCAGCTTGAATATTTTCTCGGCGATAAATTTGGAATAAACGAACCAGCCAAACGCCATACCGACGATGCCGAAAAGAACGATCATGATCGAATGCATCTGAGCCATCCCCAAACTTGTGAGCGCGAGCCAAATAAACGACTCGGCGTTTCTTGTTATCAGCGAATTTCTTCAACCGCCCGATGGAGCATAACAGGAGCCGATAGCACGCTCTACGGAACGTATTGACGTCCTCTCGATCGCCTTCCTTAGCCGAATCCGCCCAGCGGCGCGCCCAACATTCCACCGTCGCAGGGGATGGCGGTTGCGGTGATGAATGACGATTCTTCCGAGGTCAGAAAAAGCGCCAGATTGGCAATATCGTCGGGGGTCCCGAGACGTTTTACGGGAACCCGCTTGATCGAAGCCGTGCGGATCTGCTCAGGCATGGAGAGCACCAGCGGTGTTCCGATCAGGCCTGGCATGATCGCGTTGGCGGTGACGCCGAGGGGACCGAATTCCTGGGCAACACTTTGGGTGAACGCGACGACCCCGGCTTTGCTCGCGGTATAGCTCGGTTGACCCAGTGACGGTTGGCGGGCAGCGACCGAGGCGCTATTGACGATGCGCCCCCATCCGCGCTCGGCCATACCGGGCGCAAGCGCTTGAGTACAGTGAAACGCGCCGGATAAATTCACCTGGATCTCGTGTGCCCAGGCGGCAGGGTCCATTTCCTCGATTGAG
>JACZXA010000169.1 GCA_022571865.1 Pseudomonadota bacterium | reverse complement strand
TCTTCGAGTTTGCCCGCACCATGCGGTCCATAAGCGTAGGTGGGGGCGTTGCTGAATTTTTTTAACAGCGCACAACCAGGAGAGTGGTCCATATGTGTGTGGGTAACCAGAACGTGAGAGATGGTCTCCCCCGCGAGTGCGTCGACGATTGCCTGGATGTGATTCGGATCAGCCGGACCAGGATCGACAACCGCAACTTTCCCCGTCCCGAGAATATACGTTCCCGTACCATGAAGCGTGAACGGGCTTGGATTGTTCGCGACAACCCGTCGAATTCCCGGTCCAATCTCGGCGACCTCACCGTAGCGAAAATCGAGTTCGCGCCGGAACGGAATTTTCACACCCATTTGTTTACCACCTGCTTCATAGACTCTTGTAAAACCGGCGCGAAGGATAGGATGCACCTTGAGTAAAAGCAATGCAGTGAGATAAGGGAGGTATGTGCCGTGCTTAATCGTCGACGTTGTTAAGTTTGGGGTCAGCTTCGCTAAAGGAGCAACTGCCACACAACCAACCCAACAACTAACACCGACCCGCCGAGCATCACCCACCGGACATAGCGCAACAGACTGCCACCGCCCTGGGTGACCGGAACGTTCTTGAACACCAGACTCACTTCTCCGAGGTGCAACAGGTCACCATCGGTAAGTTCCGCGTTCTGTACCTCACGGTCGTTTACTCGGGTACCGTTGGTTGCCATCAGATTGGAAACCGTACAACCCTCAGGTCGAAGGACGATCTCGGCGTGGCGCGTTGAAACCGTCAGATCATTCACCACAATATCGCAATCTTCGTCACGTCCGATAGTCGTTCGTCCAATGGTGATGGGGAATACCAACCCACTAACCGGATGACTCGCGCCGAGCAGGAAGGCGCCGGTTGCAGTCGTATTTTCCGGAATGACCAATGCTCGATCGTCAGGGTTCACCACGACGATTTCCGTAGTATCCAGCGTGCTGAGCGGCACATCCTTGATGCGCAGTTGGTCAGTTGGGGTTTCACGTTTGCGTACTGGCGTAAGGTCTGCTCCTTTACCGACCAGTTGAAACGCGATGGTATCGAAAGCCACCTCGTCACCATGAAACAGACGGCATCCACCAACCAGCCGTTCACCGTTCACATAGGTGCCGTTGGCAGAATCAAGATCCTGGATCCACACGACTTTCGCCTCAGTGCGAAAACGGGCGTGATTGCGTGAAATATGATCATCCGATACGAGGATGTCGCTGTGCTTATCGCGACCTACATACATCTCGCCATCCAGTTTGTACGTTGTATGGTCATCGTTTCCATACAACCACCACTCGTCCGCCTCGGGAAGTTGGTCGGACTCGGCGGTAATGGCCAGTTCGCTCTGCCCGACCTGCAAAACGTCGCCGATGATCAGGTTGACGGGCTCCTCGTGGTGGACGCCGTTCAGATTCAGGCTCGCCTCGCCGAGGGGGTAAACTTTTGGGCCGCGGTTGGTGGCTTCGATACGCAGGTGATAATCCAGGACATCTTCGCCAGCGAACACCAGGTCGTTGTCCAGATGACGACCGATCGTGATGCTCGCACCGAGTTCCCTTCGCTCATTATCCCAGCTTAAATAGTATTTTATATCAACGGGTTGCAGTGCTTTTCTCCCATTCCTCTCGAAGTGTACGCCAGGTCTCCACGTCCGGCATGACGGTCAGGGCAAGTTCAAGATAGTGTTTGGCATCTTCGCTGAGGCCCACGTCAAACGCTTCCTGAGCCACGGCTGCCAATCGCGCGGCCGAGCGCGATAAAAGATCCTGGGCCGTGACATTGCCGGGGTCGAGCCGCTCGACCTCCCGCAACAGCGAAACAGCGTTGCCCTCCTGGGGTTCGGTGATGAAACCGTCCTTCAATAGCACCTTGGCGTTACCCAGATGGCGCTCGACCGTAGCGAGGCGTAATACCTCCCCATCCAATCGTTCCTTGATCTCATTGACGGCGCTTGGCTCGAGGCCAACGGCGCTGGCGCGATCCACGAGATCCTGTACCTCGGAAAGATCTCCGCCCGCCAGCAACTGGATCGCGAGGTTAAGGAGCTGAGAAACGATCTCGCCGATTCCCTGAATGGCAATGACGTTGTCCGGATCCGTTGCCAGCACACTGTGATAAAGCTCGGCCGCGTTCTCACCGGCCGGGTTGATCAGGGCGCCTGCGACCCGATAGGCGCTGGCTTGCTGAAGCATTTCCGCGATCGCCGCCTGCAGCGTAGTCGCCTGTTGGATCTTTTCTCTGGCCACTGCGAGATCCGGCAGTTCGGCGTTTGCCGCGCTCGCCCGATCGAGAAAGTTCATTGCACTATCCACATCCCCCGCGTCCGCCGCGGTACCGGCAAGATCCGAATAGTGTTTGGCCAGCGCGTCCAGCTCGGCCACGGCAACGTCATGGCCCGGTGCGAGCCGCAGCACTTCCTTGTAAGCCTGTATCGCCGCGGTCGCCGAAGGGATGTCTGAGAGTCCGTGGCTCATCAGCAACGCCTGGGTCGTGGTCAGGAGACTGTGTGCGTGTTGATGGTTTGAGAGCTGTACGGTGAGATCCGCGAGGACGGGATCTTCCGGGAAAGCCCCGACGAATTCATCGAGTTTGGTTTCGGCCCCCGCCAGGTTTCCCTGCTCGAGCGCCTGCAATACATCGTCTTTCCACTGGGCTGCCAATCCCTCAATCGCACTCAACGCCGCTACATGTTCAGGCTCGATGCTCAGCACCCGCCGGTACCCGGCAACGATCGAGCCGAGACTCTGATTTGGATCCTGATGCAACGATTGAGCGTCATTCCAGGCCACCTGCACCATGGGGTCTTCAATGATGCCGGTCGCGGCCATCAGCTGGTTGATCCATTGGGGTTGCTGGACGAACACCCAACTACCGGCCCCGATCAGGCTGACCAGCAACCCCACCGAAAGCGCCTGGCGCAACGACCGCCGACGCCGTTGCCGGCGGGATTGACGGCTGGCGTGCACCGGATCTCGAGCGGTGGTCAACAGCGTACTCCCTACCGCACGAATTTCCTGGGTGGTGACGATCTGGGATTTGAGGGTGGTACTGGTCAGTGTGGCGGAACCGCGAACCTCGTCCAGCGCCCCACCCAACTCAGCGCCCGTCTGATAGCGATGCTCGGGTTTTTTCGCCAGCATCCGATCGATCATGGGCTGAAAAGCAGACAGATAGTGGGGTAGCCGGGGAATGGGTTCCTGCAGGTGTTTTATCCCAATCGACACCGCAGAGTCTGCCTGGTACGGCACATCACCCGTCAGCATGCGATAGAACACGACCCCGAGACTGTAGAGGTCCGACCGTCCATCCAGCTCACGACCCGATGCCTGCTCCGGGCTCATGTACTGGGGCGTTCCGACCACCGTTCCCACGCGGGTGAGGCTCGCATTCCGTGAAACCGTACGCGCGATCCCAAAATCTGTCAGCACCGCGCTGCCTTCTTCCCTGAACAGGATGTTTTCGGGTTTGATATCGCGATGGATGAACCCTTTGAGGTGGGCGTAGTCGAGCGCTTTACCAATATCCTTGATCACATCGATAAGCTCGGAGACGCGCATGCCTCTATCCAGGCGCTGGTTCAGGTCGCCCCCGCTGAGATACTCCATCACCAGATACAACAGCGATTCGTGCGCACCCACGTCATAGACCTGGACGATATTCGGGTGGGTCAGTTGGGCATTGATGCGCGATTCGCGCAGGAAGCGTTTGCGGAAATTAGTATCGTTCGCGTAGTCGGCGGAAACTATTTTGAGCGCGACGAGCCGGCCAAATTTATTCTGCACCGCCAGGTGCACGCGGGCCATGCCCCCCCGGCCGATCTCCCGCTCAATTCGAAAGCCAGGTAACTCCACTACGATTCGGTCCCGGCAGGATCTTCCTGATCCGACGTCTCGACAAACTCGCACGGGGTCGACATCACATTTCCCCGGGCGTGAGAACCTGCACTTCCCCCCGAACCAGTTTGCCCACCACAAACTGCCCATCTACGATGACAAGCTCGCCATCCAGGCTTGCCGCGAGGCCTTGTCCGTGCGCCAGCCCGTTGACGCATTCGGCGCCTTCGAACATCCAGTTCCTTTGTTCGATCACCAGCGTGCAGCGCTGCTGTTCCACCAGCAATCTGTTCAAAACCAACGCGCCTTCGTGCCAGTGCTGCAGCTCTTTCGTCCCGTCGGGTTGCCGCTTGACACCGTATCCCTGCATTCGGTTGTTGGCGAAATGACCCTGGTAAACCGTGCCGTCGCGCCAGTAAAATATCCCGAGTCCACTGCGCTCGTCCGCTGCGAACTCCCCCGTATAGCGATTACCGTTTGGCCAGCGAAATACCCCATGACCCGATTTGGCGCCGGACTCGAAGGTTCCGGAGAACCTCCGTCCATCGAGCCATTCGAACACGCCCTCGCCCTGCTGAACGCCATCCACAAAGGCACCTTCGTAACGCTCACCCGTGAACCATTGGAATTTACCCTGCCCGGTTCGTTTGCCGTCCAGGAAGGCACCCTCATAACGGTCTTTGTTGGCCCATACGAAGGTTCCCTGGCCATGCATCTGGTTTTGCGCGAATTCACCGGTATAGACGTCACCATTGGGAGAGCGCAACACGCCGTTACCTTCCCGCCTGTCCGCGACGAAACTCCCGGTGTAGGTGCGCCCATCGGGCCAATGGTAAGATCCCTCGCCCTGCATACGGTTGTTGACGAAGTCGCCCTCGTAGCGATGACCATCCGCCCAGACATACTCGCCCTGTCCCGTGCGCGCGCCCGCTACGACTTCACCTTCATAAACATCGCCATTGGCAAGAACAATACGCTGAACGTCAGCCTGTACAGCGAAGGTCGCCAAAGCAACCAACAGCCCGACCGCCATGGCATGCAACGTCTGGAGTGCTCGATTCAACTTCAACTGGCTCCGAAATTTCGCTGTTGCCGATACGGTAATTCTATCCGATGTAGCGCAATTGGATGGCATCCGTTTTACGCTGCGCCAGCACATCGGATATCACCACAACTTTTGCGTTTTCGGCAAAACCTTCGCGCAGTTTGAGAATGTTCAGCGCGCGTTGTAACGTTTTCTCTGGCTCGTTGCTGAACTGAATCCGGTAACTGAGTACCGCACGATTCAACGATAACCTGCGCCGAGTCTTGGAGCTGTTGGTGAACGCATAAATAGGCACCGTGCGCGGTCGCGCGCTTGTCACCATATCGGCGGTGAGACCCCGCCGGGTAATTACCACGATTCCTGCAGCGTCTATGTCTTCGGCCAGCGTTACCGCGTTGTTGGCGAGGTGTTGTTTGTCGGTCTCGGCAACCAGCTCTTTTTCGTAACCGATCCCTGGCCACTTCTCCGTTTGTCTGGCGATTGCGTCGAGTTGTTCGACGCAACGCACGGGATATTTGCCTAGCGTCGTTTCTCCGGAAAGCATGATGCCGTCCACCCCTTCATATATGGCGTTGGCGACGTCGGTCACCTCCGCACGAGTCGGCATGGGGTTCTCGATCATCGACTCGAGGAGATGGGTCGCAACGATGGATCGCTTTCCCCATTTGGCACAAGAGTGAATAATTCTTCGCTGTATGTTGGGCAGATCCGCGATGTCGGTTTCAATGCCCAAGTCCCCGCGCGCCACCATGACCCCATCGGCGGCGCGAACGATCTCGTGGACGTTGTTCACCCCTTCCTGATCTTCAATTTTCGCAATGATATGCGCGGACTGTGCCTTGCCTTTCGAGGAGAGGAGTTGCCGTAATTCGAAAACGTCTTTGGCCGAACGTACGAACGACAGGGCAATGAAGTCCACATCGTGCTCGAGACCAAACGCGATGTCCTTACGATCCTTGGCGGTGATGGACGGCAGGTTGATTCGAATGCCAGGCAGGTTGACGTGGCGTTTGCTGCCGAGCGTTCCTCCATCGATGACCTTACACACCAGTTGATGGCGTTTCTTCTCGAGAACCTCGAAGTTGATCAGCCCGTTGTCTACCGTCAGGCGATTACCGACCTTCAGCACGTCGATGAGTTCGGAATAGTTCACGTGTATCGAACTGGTCTCGACATCGTCGGCCCGCACACTGACGGTAACCACCTGCCCGGTCTCGAGTTCTATCGGCTCGTTGATCTCGCCGGTACGAATTTCCGGACCCTGGGTATCGAGCAGAATCGGTATCGGATATCGCACTTTCCGATTGAGCGTTTTGATCCAGTGGATGATTTTCAAGGCACCCGCATGGTCGGAGTGAGACATATTCAGCCGAACCAGATTCATGCCCGCGCCGTAAAGCGCTTCCAACTTCGGATAACTTGCGGTCACCGGGCCGATGGTGCAGATAATCTTGGTTCGCCGGATGTTCATTGATAATCAGCTTAGTGAGTTCCCGCCCAGAATACTCAATAATCCGATCCCGTTTTTTCTTCTACTCGTTCCCGCTGCCAGAATTGCGCCAGTGCTCCAGCCATCTGCCCGGCCCCGAGTACGGCGGGTTGCCAATGCGCCGGGAAAAAACGCTGATACTCCCGTCGTTTGAAGCGCGCATCCACGAGGCACAGAACGCCTCGATCTTCCGCCGATCTCAGAATACGACCGGCCGCCTGTAATACCCTCGTCATCGCAGGCAGATCGTAAGCCACCTCCCGGCCGCGACCCGATTCTTCAAAATACGCCTGGATGAGCCCGCGTTCGAGGCTCGGTGGTGGCAAGCCAATGCCTACGCAGATTACGCCCGCCAGTTTCGAGTCACTGAAATCCACCGATTCGGTGAATGCGCCTCCCATGACCGCCACACCCAGCACCGGGACGGTTGCGTCGGCGAAGCGGACAAGAAACCTCTCCCGCTCCTCATCCGTCATGGCAGGCTCCTGCACCAGCAATTCGATCTCGGGTGCCGCCACGCCGAACGCCTCGCTGAATTGCCGCAGGTACTCATAAGAAGGCAGAGCCACCAGATAGTTACCCGATTTTGCCGTGACTACGTTGATGACGAGGTCAACCAGTGCCGGGAGAGACTGTTCCCGCTGCCTCCAGTAGGTCGGCACGTCGTCGACAATCCACACACCCAGTTGATTACTCGAGAACGGACTGCCGACCCTTTCGGCAGGTGCGCCGGCCTGACCATGGAGATCCTGATACAGATCGAGGGGCGAAACCGTGCCGGAAAAACGGACGTGGCCACCAAACCCCTTGAGGATCTCCCCAAGGTAGGGTGCCGGGTCCAGGCACAGGAGCCGAAGTGTCAGCTCGGATCGCGTCCGGCGCAGGATGAATTTGAACCGCTGATCGTCATACCAGGAATCGGAACGCACCCAGCGAAAAGCGTCAAACGCAAGCGCCCGGGTGCCTGGAAATTCATCGAGAGACACCTCGCTTGCGAGCAACTCTTCCGCGAATCGCCCAAGCGCCCGCAGCAGTGCATCCGGTCGCGGAACGACGGCTTCAGCGGTTGCCCCGTGTTCCCTTTTGAAACTCATGAACTGCCGATCGATGGAACGAACGCGTCGCAACAAGGCTTGCGGGATCGCTTCGGTCAACACGGTTTTCACCGTCGAGCGGTGCAGAGTCACCGACAGCATATTCCGGGTTCGAGGCGCCAACTGATGGCTCTCGTCTATGAGCAGCGAGATGTCGGGCCTCTCGGCGAACCGTTGCAGCCGAACCACCGGATCGAATACATAGTTGTAGTCGGCGATGATGACATCGGCCCAGACGGCGGCGTCCAACGACAGCTCGAAGGGGCACACCACATGTTCGAGCGCCTTGGCCTCGATCTCTTCGGCGCCGATGTTTCCCAACTTCAGCAAGTCGGTCACGGCGTGGTGGATTCGATCAAAATAGCCATTCGCGTATTGGCAGCGTGCAGGATCGCAAGGCATCCCGGCAACGAGGCAGGTTTTCTCCTTGGCCGTTATGACCACGGTCCGCATCAGGTTTCCGTTGGGGTCGATCTGCCGGCAGGCGTCCCTTGCCGCAGCCGCGCCGGTGGTTTTGCTGGTGAGGAACAGAATTTTCTGCGTAGTCTGATCGGTGAGTGATTTCACCGCCGGATAGATCAACGCCATGGTTTTACCACTGCCGGTAGGCGCCTCGAGCAGGAGGTGTTCACCGTTTCGCAGTGCCTGATAAGCGCGCCTCGCCATGGCCTGCTGATGCGGCCGGTAACCTTCGAATGGGAAGGCAAGATTCGCAATTTGACGGTCACGCTGGTCGAGATGGCGTTGCTGCTCCGTCCACCAGGAGCCATATCAGGCAAGCGTCCGGGTGAGAAACTCATCGAGTTCCCCGCTCCTGAGGTGCTGTTCGAAGGGAAACGCGGCCAACGTATCGGGATGGCAATAGAGCAGGCGCAGCAACCACTCATCCACCGCGTTTTCCTCACGAGCCAACTCACGAGCGAGAAGCGCGGCATAAAGTTTCAACTGAGCCCAGTGCGCGCTGCCCTGGTGGGCGTGAGCCAGTTCGGCATCGGCGCGGGTCGTTTTGAACTCCTCGACCACCCCGGTTGCCGCGGTCAGGTCGCAACCGTCGAGTCGACCGGTCACCTCGATGGTGATGCCCGATACCTCGAAGACCTCAATGAGCTGCCTTTCCCGTTGATAGTGTTCGCCGCGGTCGCGCTGCAACTTGCGTTGCACGGACACACCCTCCAATGAGGTTGCCCGCCCGTCGAGGCGTGCATGAATGTCGCCGCGTCTATGCACGAACTCCGCCAGGGCAACCACGGATACGGCGACCTTCATCACTCGCAACGTTTGAATTTGAGTACCCGTGCCGGTAAACCGAGCTGCTTGAGTGACTTGAACCAGATCCGCTGACCGGGCTGGAGTTGATCCTCCGGCCCTTTCACTTCAACGAATTCATAGCGCTCGACTCCGTAAATCACCAGCAAATCGGGAAACCCGGTTCGCGCGCGGTACAGATTGGTCAGCACGTGGTAGCCAAGGTCGAGCAGCGCGGACTCGGGAATGGATGCAACCACCGCATCCAGCACAGCGGAATCGAAGTGACGCCAGCTCACCAGCCTATTGGCGACACCCTGTTTCGCCGCCCAGGTATTCTGCAGCATGTCGTAGACCGCGCCCTTCGTGCGTAGCCGGGTGCGCCGCTCTTCGATGATCTGGGCACGTACGCGAGCAAAATCGGACCAGGCCAGATCGACCGGCCCGCTCTGAAACGGGTTCAAAAAGGCCCCTTTGACGGGGGCAAATACGGCATTCCAGAACAACAGCCCGGCAATGCCCAGGGGAAAACGATTTTCCAGGTGCCACGCTTGCCCGCCAGCGCAGGTGAGCACCTCCATCGCGTGCTGCTCGATGTGTTCGGGCACGGCTCGAGTCAATTGACGGGTGGTGATCGCAATATCCGGTTTGATCCCTCGGCGACCGAATCGCTCGGCAAAATCTTCTTCCTCGGCGGATCTCGGCCGTACCTTCATACGTTGCAGCATGCGCTCGACGCCGGTTTCATCGCCCAGCCTTTTCAGCACCCGGGCAACCCGCTCGCTGCCGGGATGACGGCGACTGTGCCCATAACACTCCAGCGCCTCGGCGAAGTCGCCGCGACGTTCGAAGAAGTAGCCTAAGCGATTCGAGATTTTGTCCAACTGACGTTGTTCCATCCGGTTGCAGGGTTCCACCATGAGCCGCGCAACCAGGAGCGGCGCCAGGTCGGTATGCCGGGCAACCCGGTGCGATAACCGGTGGAGGTTGCGCAAGTCGAGATAACGCTCGAGCTGCGACCGATCGTCGAATTGCCGGTCCGTTTTCTCGAGCGAATAATCTTCATAACGAACGAGACCGAGATCCTGAATCACCAAGGTCGAAAAATCCTGATATTCATCGCCGAAGAACAGCAACTGGCAGAGTTTGAGCTCGTTCGTCGAACACAACGTGAGCCAGCTGTAGGCTGACGCGATACGGTGACGGATCGCGCAATCGGTATGAAGGGCCGCGCAGGTCTCGATCCAGAGGGGTTTGGTGGGGGCGTGGACGTGCGGAAATAGCGAAGCCTGCTCACTGCGCGTGAGCATCTGCAACAGCGCATCCGCGGGACCCGCAGGGTTCATCTCAACGAGCCCGTTGAGTGACAGTTCGGTCAATGCGCCGGCAACGTCCGGCACCTCGGGGTAAATGAGCTTGTCCGCACGAATCCAGGGACCTTTACGGCTCACGATTCGTGCATAGAGTCGTTGTGCCGAAACGGACAGCCCCTGGAAGCTCGCGATGAACCGCCGCTCTTCGAGCGCCAACAGATCCGCGTGATTTTCCTCCACGTA
This sequence comes from Pseudomonadota bacterium, assembly GCA_022571865.1. Lineage (GTDB taxonomy): Bacteria > Pseudomonadota > Gammaproteobacteria > Pseudomonadales > Azotimanducaceae > SMWK01. The sequence continues at coordinate 202 of JACZXA010000169.1, read as the reverse complement.
CGAGAGAATCCGGCCGACGTTGTCTGCGTAATAATCCGGCGGTGGCGGTTGGTTGGCGGCCAGTTGCGGCACAGGTATGTGTCTGGAGAATCGCGCTGAAATATGAAAATTAATCGGACTAGTTGCACAGTGAAGGGCCAATGGATTATAAGGAACTCTGTATACATGTACAGTAGTCTCCCATCCATCCTGAGTGGCAATC
>JACZXA010000168.1 GCA_022571865.1 Pseudomonadota bacterium | reverse complement strand
CAAGCGCAGCTTCTGTGCTCAATGCGGCACACCCGTCGCTTACGAGACGGCAAAACGTCCGGAAGAAATAGACCTCTACCTGAACGCGTTTGATGAACCAGAAAGCTTCACGCCTCAAAAGCACGTGTACTATGAGGAACACATATCCTGGTTCGATGTGCGGGATGATCTACCACGCGAATAGGCGCCTTACAAAAAACATCTCATCAGTCGGGGAGTGCCCAGCCAGACGTCGAAGATGTTGATCGCAAGGTCGGTGGTTCAGAGCAGCGTGGATCTGTCCTTGTGACCGGACCATTTCGGCAGGCCGTCGGCGATCTCCATCACGCGCATGCCGTAGAAGATGTGACAGGTCGGTTTGAACGATTCCGGTACTCGTGGCGGTGTGCCGAAGTCGAACAGCGTTGGAAAGGCGAGCCACATGTTTCGCCCCTCATCGGCGATCGGCGAGCCGCACAACGCGCACGACACCTTGCAGGGCAAGATCTTTTCATTGCGATCGAGCCGGTTGTGGTAAAACCGCAAATGCTCAACACCCGCAGTGAATCTGACATCGCGTTTATGGAAAATCGCCGCCCACTGCATGGGCGCACCATGCAGCAACCGACAATCGTTGCAATGGCAAATCTTGGCGTCAACGGGGTCCGCGCTGACTTCATAGCCCACCACACCGCAATGGCAGCGGGCACGATACGTAGCGATGAAACTCTCGTCGTCGGGAGAGCCATATTCTGAGCCAAACGTCGATTTATTTAGGTCTAAAAATCCAGTCATGCCGTAAACCAACAATCCTAGCCCGGATACTGCACGAGGACGCAGAGTTTTGGGTGAGAAATCGTCATCCTCATCAGCGGGGCGTCCCCGCACTCAAGCGTTTTCTGACATCCCGCATGACCTGGTCCATCTTCGGATGGAACTCGACGTAATGGTGTCCAAGCCAGTCTTCGCCATAGTCATTTTCCGGATCACGCACGACCGCATGGTCATGGTTCTCATTCTGGCGATTGTATTCGATGAGAATACGCGGGCCATGAACTCTATAATAAAACCTGCCGTTGATATCGATCGGACCGCGCCAGGAAAACCAGAGATTATCCCAACCGGAGGCGTCGATGGCATCGAGCTGTAAGTCCGCACTGAGATTATTGGCGTTACGTACGTACTCCCCAACAAGCAACTGCAATCGCTCGAGCTGATCAGGGTCGAGGGATTTGGCCGGCAACCCTTCGAATTTCTTCAGGCTGGCTCGACGACCGGGTCCTTCGAACACATCTCCAGGAACCTGCCCGCCAATACGTGCGACCGATTGTTGATCCGCTGTAAGAGACTGCATCAAGTCGATGCCTATCGAGCCTTCTCTCGGCAGGGCCATCCAGCCGGCGTATGGTCCATCGGTGACGATCATGGGATTACTGCCTAGAAATACAGGCATGAAACCCACCTGATCTTTCACGACGGTGATGTTTACCGCCAGGTGGTGTCCGGTCATTTTCCATCCCCAACTATCTTCTTCAGGGTCGCCAAATATGGCTACGGCATAATTCCCGGAGTCGCGATTAGCAGCCATGGCCACTGCAAAGGGGTTTGCTCTCGCTTCGGCGCTTTCAGCCATACGTCTCGCCGCTGACTCGTGGAGTACATCGTCCAACCACATAATGGCGGTGGTTTTCGTATAACCCTGGCTCGAAAGTGACACCCGCAGCATACGGTGCACGGCTGTACGCTGTTCGTCATTCAGGTTCTTCAGCAGTACGCCCGCCGGTGGCGCCATCAATGTGGGCAGATTGGACCAGGTGGCCCGAACATCGTCTTTGAGCGCAAAGCTCACGGATTTTCGCTGCTCCGCATTCAGACTCTCGAGAAATTCCATCGTCGCGGCGCGCAACGCTTCCGTCTGAGACGCATGACTATTCGGTGATATAGACAGTACGCACAGCGCAATCAAAATGTATTTGAACATGGTATTCCCTCTTTCCCGAGCTTGATTCTATGCCGGATTGCTGTTCAGGGTCCGCAGTCCGTTATCTTTCAAGGAAGGCCGGCCACGATGCATCGCGTTGGAGGAGGGTGTGATCATCAACTTGCGCTGCCCGACTTTAGTTGCAAGTGACTTGGTGGTGTTGTTGGGGGCTTTGCCTGGTTGATTCTTCGACGGTTCGATTCTTCTAAAGATCGCTAACGACCCACCGGTTCCAGGTAATCGGCAACGATGGTCTTTGCCAATGCCGCTGCGATCAGGCTGTTGCCGTATGCGCTCGGATGCCATGGGTCATGCTGTTCCGGTCTTTGACGAACCAGGTCCAAGTTTTCATCGCCCAGTACATCGAGCATATCGATCACCTCCATACCTGCTCGCCGCGCCATCGTCGCGAGATCCCCATGAACTTCCATCAACCCATCAAGTTCCTCATCAAACTCCTCCAACACAGGATGGATGACAAACAAAACAGGAGTGTCATTGGACCGGGTTATCCGACCGAGTTCCTCGATACGAGTGCCAATCTGTTCCCGATAAGCGCAATGCAGGAACAGGTGAAACTTGCTGCTGCAACCCCTGGCCGCATACCACTCCCTTAGTTCGAACACTTTTTGACGGACGAAGTGAACCGTGTGTGAAGCAGGGTCAAAAAAGTATCGCCCGAGATCTCCGCTGGTGTGGTTGAAAATTGGATGCGCAGGATCGTTGAGTACATAACTCCAGACGATCAGATCGGGATCAAAGCTGAGGCCCGTGTCGGTGAGCACGATCAGCTCTTGAGATGTCGTGTAGCCTGAGCGAGCCATGATGATCACTTCGGTGTTGGGAAGCGCATACTCTTCACGCAAGAGAGCCTGCAACTGCATCCCGAACGAACTTCCTTCAGGCACACCCAACCCCTGGGCAACCGAGTCTCCGATGACGAGAATGCGAAAGGTTGTTGGAGGTTTGCTTAACTCATGTTCCGCGTCGAAGAATCCCAGCGAATTCGCACCACACCGATTGGGTTTGATCGTATAGATGAGTCGCGGATCATCGTGCGCCTCGGTGCACAGGTCGATGTTGTCGTAGCGGTCGAAGAGGCGAGTGTGCAGACGGGCAGCGCTGATTGCAAAAAAAGTTTCTGCCACCAACAGGATGATCAACAAAGAACCCACAACCAAAGCGAGGCTGCCAAACGCGCCCTTTAAGATTGTGATTTCCTACCTCTCAAAAACCCGTTTTGTCCAAGCGTTCTACGTACTTTTTATCCATGACGCTTGTCGTTTCTCTCGAAACGCAGCCATTCCCTCGGCAGCTTCCTCGGAACGGAACATTCTTCCACTCCACTCACCCGCTTCGGCGAACCCCGCCTCAATAGACAACTTGGTCATTCGACGTACCAGCTTTTTGCATTCCACAACGGCGATCGGTCCGCCCCGATTGATCGCGTCTATCTCTTCATCCACGGCACCGATGAGTTCACCTTCAGGTACGGCGCGATGCGCAAACCCCATCTCAACCGCACGCGTCCCGGAGAATCGTTCCCCGGTAATGAAAAGCTTCATGCCATGATGGGTACCGAGCTTAGGAAGACAAACCACCGATATGACGGCCGGAATAACCCCGATACGCACTTCGCTGAAACTGAACAGAACATCTTCACGGGTGATGACGATGTCCGCAGCACCGACCAGGCCCAAACCACCCGCAAATGCCGCGCCATTTACTGCAGCAATCACCGGCTTCTCGCTCTCGAGAATAGTACTCAAGACTTGCGGGTAAGGAACAGAACGGGCGCCATCAACCACCTGCCCCGGTGGACTCTTCAAATCCGCCCCGGCACAAAACGCGGGATCCGTCCCGGTAATGACGATAGATCGCACCGTTTCATCGTCGTTGGCGGCACAGAGATGCTCATAGAGTTCATTGACCAACACAGCCGACAACGCGTTGCGGTTAGCGGGCCTGTTCAATGTTATCCAAGCCGCACCATTGCGAATCTCGTACAGAGTCGCTTCGGTATTTGCCATCCCTAGTCACCCTCTCCGGTCTGAGACACCTCTTCCAAAACGATGAGCATCTCACCGTTTGCCACCTGATCACCTTCGGCAACCAGAAGTTTCGTGACCATGCCGGCGACGGGTGCCGTGATTCGGTGTTCCATTTTCATGGCTTCCAGAATCAACAACAGTTGACCCTGTTCTACGGTATCGCCCTCATTGACATGGGTCGTAAGGACATTGCCCGGCATGGGCGCGACCAACCCTCCCTGAAAATCGTCTGCGCCACGTACCGGAAAGCGCGGGAGTTCCCGAACGGTTACGTCGCCACGAGGACCGTGTACAAACCAATCATCTCCAACCGCCGTAAGCGCGAAACTCATTCTGCGACGATCGATTTCGATATCGGCCCCGTATGCGTCTACTCCAAAGACGGCGACCGAATGCTCGCGATCGTCGACATGCACTTCGAAGGTGCCGTCACGCAGGGCGCGATAGGCAACGACGATATCTTTGGTTTCCTCACTCCCCTCCTCCCCGTTGATGATTTGTGCGGATCGGAATCGGGTAACTTCCGGCGGCATTTTGGAATTCCTCCATCCGCTTTGAACCGTAGATAGTACCCTTGCAGCGCTTCGGCGATGCGCCTGGGATTGAATGACGATCGCAATGAGCGCTTCGTCCAACTCATCACTCGAGATAATCCGCACCCTGCTCGGGGCAACGCGCTCGATGAAATCCGTCGTCGTATCACCTGCAATGAACTCGGGTGAGCGCAGGGTCGCGACCAGGAAATCTCTGTTGTTGGTAACTCCCTGGATCCTCAAGCCTTCCAGCACTCGTGCCAATCGGCTGGCCGCTTCTCGACGAGTGGGAGCTTTTACAATCACCTTGGCCATCATTGGATCGAATTCGATACCGATTTCGCTGCCGGTTTCCACGCCCGAATCGAAACGAGCAAGCGTGATATCGGCAGGTTCCCAGGCGACCAGCTTCCCGGGCGAAGGTAGAAAATCGTTATTCGGATCCTCCGCGTAAATCCGTGCCTCAATCGCGTGTCCAGCGAAGCTGAGGTCGGCCTGGGTATAACCGAGGGCTTCTCCCTCGGCGATTCGGAGTTGTTCCCGCACTAGATCGAGTCCGGTAATCTCTTCCGTTACCGGATGTTCAACCTGCAACCGGGTATTGACTTCGAGAAACCAGAAATCATTTCCATCTACCAGGAATTCGACGGTGCCTGCCGATGAGTAGCCAATAGACCGCGCCGCCAGCAGCGCAGCCTCACCCAGGCGTTCGCGGAGTTCGGCGTCAACCGCCGGTGACGGCGCCTCCTCGATGATCTTCTGGTGACGTCGCTGAATCGAACATTCGCGCTCGAAAAGATGGACCAGGTTACCGTGATTGTCGCCCAAAATCTGAATCTCAATATGACGTGAAGAAGTCAGCCAACGCTCGAGAAACAAGCGATCGTCACCAAACGCAGCTTTCGCCTCCCGTCGAGCGCTGTCTACCGCGTCACTTAATTCGGCTTCCGTTTCCACTACGCGCATGCCACGTCCACCACCACCCGCCGAAGCTTTGACGAGAACGGGATAACCAATCTCCTGCGCTTTCGCGGTAATGTCTTCGCCGTCGGCAATTGGCAACGCCGCTAACGTGGGCACGCCCACATCCTGCATCAGTTTTTTGGCCGACAGCTTGTCACCCATCTGACTGATCGCCTCAGGCGACGGTCCCACCCAGCGCATGCCCGCGGTGATGACGGCATCGGCAAAAGCCGTATTCTCCGAGAGAAAACCGTACCCGGGATGGACAGCGTCCGCACCCGATCGTCGGCAGGCATCAATGACCTTGTCTACATCGAGATAGGTTTCTGCGGAGGTACTCCCGCCTAAGGCAATGGCCGTATCAGCCTCCCGCACGAACGGCGCGGTTGCGTCCCCGTCTGCGTATACCGCGACGGTGCCAATACCCATCTCATGGGCAGTACGAATAATGCGTCGTGCTATCTCTCCGCGGTTTGCGATCAGCAACCGGGTAATGGGTTTGATCGTTACATTCGCCATGTGCCGAACTCCTTGGTGCCCACAACGACATTGTTGTGACAAGCGGACAATGCGATGGCTATGACCGTGCGCGTCTCACGCGGATCGATCATTCCGTCGTCAGATACGCGGGAAGTGGCAAACAAGCCTTTGGATCGCTCCTCTGCCCAATACTCGGCAATCGCTGCACGTTCATCGTTCGCCGCCTCGTCAAATTCGAGTCCCCGGCGCTGTGCCGCTTTACGTTGGACGATGGACATGACACCCGCCATCTGCTTCGGACCCATGACGGCAATTTTTGCGGTCGGCCAGATGAACGTGAAACGGGTACCAAAGGCGCGGCCGCTCATTCCATAGTTACCTGCACCGTACGACGCGCCAACAATGATCGTAATGTGCGGTACCGTCGAGTTGGCGACCGCGTTGATCATTTTGGACCCATTTTTGGTGATCCCGCCCTGTTCGAAGTCCGTGCCGACGATGTAGCCGGTAATGTTGTGCAGAAACAACAAAGGCACATCGATCTGGTTACAGAGTTGGATAAACTGCGCTGCTTTCTCGGATGACTCCGAAAAAAGCGCACCGTTGTTACCCAGAATGCCAACGGGAAATCCGTGGACGGACGCCCACCCACAGATCAGCGTCGGACCGTAGAGTGGCTTGAATTCCTCGAACCGGGACCCGTCGACCACCCTCGCGATCACCTCTCGCATGTCGAAGGGTACGCGCAAGTCTTCACATACGATGCCCAGCAACTCTTCGGGGTCGTATAGGGGTTCATCCGCCGGCATCGTTGGTCCCGGGCCTTGCTTGCGCCAATTCAGGTGCGCGACGACCTCTCGGCACATGCGGATACCATCCAGTTCGTCATCGGCAAGGTAGTCACCGAGGCCGGAAATGGTGGTATGCATGTCCGCTCCGCCAAGACTTTCTTCGTCGGCATCCTCACCCGTCGCCATCTTGACCAGCGGCGGACCACCGAGAAATACCTTTGATTGCCCCTTAATGAAGATGTTGTAGTCGCTCATGCCGGGTTGGTATGCGCCACCGGCAGTCGAAGCACCAAAAACAACCGAGATCGTTGGAATCCGCATCTTGGAAAGTTCGGTGATCTCGTAAAACAACCGACCCGATTCCCCGAAGTGTCCTCCTTCGCGTCGAATTGCCTGCTCAGGGTCTCCACCTCCCCCTTGGCCACGAAGATCGGCGCCCGCAGACTCGACGAACTGCACATAGGGCATGCGGTTGTCACGGGCGATCTCCAAACCACGCATCAGCTTCTTCGAATTGAACTGATTGAAAGCGCCGGCTCGAACGGAAGGATCGTGACCCAGAATGACGCACTCGGTCGCCGAGATCACGCCGATACCCACCACGAATCCAGACCCGACGTTGTAGTTCGAACGCCAGGCCGCCAACGGGCTTATCTCCAGAAACGGCGAGTCGTTGTCGAGAACGAGACCGATCCGTTCACGGATCGGCATTTTGCCGCGCGAGCGCAATCGCTCCATGGCTTCCTCGCCGCCACCGGCTTCTGCTTCGATGTAGAGCTCATCGAGGGTGGCGAGCATCTCCAGCATGTCGGTGCGGTTTTTCTGAAACTCCTCTGTTCGGACATCGAGTTTCGATTCTAATATCGGCATTAAGCGTGCTCTCCGGGAATCTCATTGTGGTAAATATCGGTAATGCCCATCTCACTTGGCCGCCACCGGTGGCGCGGGCCCACGTGTGAGCGCATCCCCTTCTCTCCAGGGTGACAGCTGGTCTGCATACACCTCAGGTCCATTGCGGTAGTGAGCGGCTTCTTCGAGGGTTTCGACGAACGGCATGTCCGCGGGATAGATGCGATCACCATGAGGTCGTGGTCCGGACTTGGAAACATGTCCCCACAGGGGATGCCCGACCACTTCCTCGGCGATTGCCGCGGCATCGAGGAGTTTGTCGAGGTTATACCCCGTCTCGATCCCCATCTCATGGCACAAATCCACGAAATCTTCGGTCGGAACATGTCCCGCCGCGCGGCCATTACCACAATAAGGGCAACCCCCCATGCCCCCAAGGGACGTATCGAATTCTGCAACACCCAAAGTAAGCGCTTCGTAATAGCTCGCGATCGTCACCCCTCGGGTGTTATGGAGATGACAGTGAAAGTCCGTGATCTCCGGCCAGCGTTCGCGTATCTCGAGCAACGTCTCCCTCACCTGGTGAGGCAGGTTCCAGCCCATGGCTTCGAGAAACGAACAGCGTTTGACCGTAAACCCGGCGTTGTGCCACCGATCCATCATCAACTCGAGCAACTCCATGCGCTGCTCGAGGGTGAACGGACCCTCGAAGTTCGATCCGAAAGGGTTACCAAGCGCGACCGAGCCGTACTCCATTCCGGCTTCCCGGGCGGCGGCGATCGTTGCATCCATCCCCGCGATCTGCTGCGCCTGGGTACGGTTGTAGTTTCGCCGTGCGAACGTATCGCAGAGTTCCACGTGGGTACTGTACCGTTTCGTGCGCACATCGATCTTGGGATAGTACTTGTCGGCTCGTTCAAAGCCCTTGCGGTTGAAAACCGCCGCCGTATATCGGATACCCGGTTTAGGCACGAACCGTTCGGCAATCTCATCGATGCACGCCATTTGCGGCGTCCACTTAGGGTGCGCAAACGAACCGATCGAGATCACTTTCGCCCCGGTCTCACCCAGCGCATCCAGAAGACGCAGCTTCTCAGAGACCGCAATATCGGCGCTTTCGATCTGCAATCCCTCGCGCATGGTGTCGTCGGTTATCACCACGGATTTCGGTAGTTCACTCATGATCGTCATTCCCTCCCAGTTACAAGCCTCTTTTTATCAACTGAGAGGCGCGGAGTCGAACCGAAAAGGTATTTTAATGGCCCTTTTACGTTCCCAGCATAAGATTCCTGTGAAATCAGAGGCTATCGATCCACTCACCTACGACGTCCACAGCCCGAGTATCAACCAGATCACTTGCCAACGGCGGCATGCGATCGTTGCCCAACAATCGCATTCGTTGCCATAAAACGCTTCGTTCTTTTTCACCCGAGGCGATGATTTCAGCATTTACAATACCGAGGCCTCCAACCGCCGGCGCCCGGCCTGTTGCGTTCAACGATCCAATGGCGATATCGAATCGTAAATCCAGGTCGAGGGGCGTGGGTCCGCCTGGCTGGTGACACAGGGCGCAGTTGACGTCTAGATAGGTGCGGGCACGTGTCGCTATATCAATCGATGAATCGGTGAGTTCCGCAAACGCCTGATAATCTGCCGCAGCACCGATATCGGTGCTAAACAGGCCGATGTTGTTCAGGCTTCGCAGCTGATTGTCAGTGACGTCGGGGTAGTCGAACTTCCGGTTGAGCTGGCGGGTTTTCAAACCGAGCGTGTAGCCCGCCGCCTGGGTATGGCAACCCAGACAGTCCGTTCGGCTGGGATAGGTGTATAGCTGATCCCGAATGCCACCATCAGCCAGATTGACCGTAATCGTCTCCGTTTCGCGACCGGTCAACAGGATGGCATCGGTCTCACCGACATTCCACCGGTAAGTGAACCCCTGCCAACCGTTTTGAGTATGGATGAGAATCCTCGTCTCCAACTTCCGTCGGCTGGTTTCATCGCCTTCGGTAAGCTCGATATCGAAGTGTTTGACGACAAACGAACCTTCGGGAAAGTTCCACGCATCGGTGGCAGTGAAGCCAATCTGGCTCGAATCTGGCACCGCAAGCCAACGTCGTTTGCTGGTGGCATCCGACCAAAAGGGATGATTGAGGTCGTACTCGATCAATCCCGAAGCCGGAGTGAGTTGAGCGAAATCGGTAAACAGACCCGTTTCCGACAGCAGGTCGGGAAGGTTACCGCCACCCGTTGCTTCTTCCAGCTGAGAGATCGTGCCACCGCTCGACACGACAAACACTTCGCCCTGATTGTCCTCACCAAATGAGGTGGGCGTGTTGGCCTGAGCGATCTGGTCGTTACCCAGAACGTTCGTACCGTCCCAGTCGAGTGCCCAAAGCGCACCACTACCAAAGTCCGTATAAAGATAGCGGCCCTGCAAGCCAGGCAACCGGTTGCCCCGATAGACATAACCCCCGATTACGGCAACACCGCCGCTTGCGTGACTGTATTCGAATATCGGCGGGATGAACGTCGGATTCGGCGGCGTGCTGCCCGAGTTGTCATATTCCCGAGTGCCTTCATAAAAACGCCAGCCATAGTTGCCGCCCGCGGTAATGATATCGATCTCTTCGATTTCGCCTTGCCCCACATCCCCCAGCCACAGATCCCCGGTCTGGCGATCGAACGAATAACGAAACGGGTTGCGCAGACCATAGGCATAAGTTTCCGGCATGAAACCGGGCTCACCGATGAACGGATTGTCGATCGGCACGTCGTAGGGATCGCCGGGATTAGCCGGATGCACGTCGACTCGCAGCATGCTGCCCAGGGGGTTGGCTGGATTCTGAGCAT
>JACZXA010000167.1 GCA_022571865.1 Pseudomonadota bacterium | reverse complement strand
CCGAGATTGTTCTGGGCGCTGGTGATGCCGTGTTCGGCGGCCTTGCGATACCAGCGCTCCGCTTTGTCGTAGCTCTGGGGCACTCCCTGTCCCCTGTAGTACATTTCCCCGAGCCCATTTTGGGCCCTGGCGTCCCCCTGCTCGGCGAGTGGTCTGAACAGGCCGTGGGCCATTTCATAATCCCCGCGTTGGAAGGCTGCAAATGCATCGTCAAATTCATCGGCAACAGCACATCCAACGAGCATCAATATCAATGCGACGCCAACCCCAATTAATCCCCAGCTTCTCACCACAGCTTTATCGCGCATGACCGTATACCCTCAATAATTTGCACGAGGTTCCCACATTGAGATTGGCGATGTGGTTAATTGCCACTTTATATATTCGAATTACGCCGCTGTCGTGTCGTTCACAAACGTTTGCCTGAGTTGGCGATTGTAGTTCAGTATTTCAAAATTGCCTCTTATTGGGGGTGTCCGCTAAACTTAGACAGGTTCAACTTAACCCAACAATTGATGGGATTGTCTCGATGAGAAAAATTGTAGCGGAGAAGCTCACCGATCAGATTTCGGACTGGGGGCATCGTGGATTGATCGACGACGAGTTATTGGCGGTTTTGAAATCCCGTTACTCGGCCGAAGTTACGCGGGGCAGAATTCTGTTGCGTTGGTTGGGATTTCTTGCGGTGTTTATGCTGGGAATGTCTGTTCTGGGCGCCATCGGCATCGCTATGGGTGAGCTCGCGCTATATATAGCGCCGATTTTGACCGCTGGGATTGCCTGTTTTACATGGACCAGGGGGGTGAAAATGGCCACAGATCCCGAGCAGCATTACCCGACCAGTGGTGCGGTGCTGGTCACCGTGGGGTTACTGGCGGGTTTTGCATCTCTGGTGATGTTGATCCCGCTGTTTGATATCCCAGCTTACAATAATCTGGTGCCGTACATGATGTTCGCTACCGGTGCGGTGGCTATTTTTACGGCCTATCGCCACGGTTTGCGCTGGCCGCTGGCGCTCGGGGTATTACTCCTATTTCATGGTCTTGGCAATATGCACAGTTACGGTGGCCACGGTAGTTACTTCCTGGGTATACGGGACGAACGTATCACTGTTATCGCCGCATTGATTTCAATAACGTTTGGCATGTGGCATGAAAAAACCCTCGAAAAAGACCTCAATCGTCGCGAAGTTGGCTTTGGTTTTATCTATATTATTTTCGGTCTGTTCTACGCCAATCTGAGTCTCTGGTTTCTCTCCCTGCCGGGCGGCCAACTGGAACTGGTATTGCTATTCAGCGCAGCTTGTGTTGCGCAAATTGTAGCCGGTGGAAAATTCCACGATGGTCGTTTTATCGGCTTTGGTATCGTGTTTCTGTCGATTGATATGTACACACGTATGTTCGAAAATTTCTGGGACGAACTGTCCAAAGGCGCATTTTTTCTTCTCTCCGGCGGCTTCGCCTTGGCTGTTGGTATTGTGCTCGAACGTCGGGCGAAAAAGGTAAAAGCGGAGGCCGGCGTATGAATCCCAAACGCATGAAACACATCATTCGGGCCGAGCTCGGAACGCTGCGCCGCGAGCAGCTGATAAGTAGCGAAATCTACGCCGAACTGCTGGCGCTCTACCCGGTGGGACGATGGGATTATTCTTCTCTTGGCCGCTGGTTCTCGATATTTGGTTCAATCGCAGTTGCTGCGGGTGTTTTATTTCTCGGTGCAGAAATTTTCGAATTCACCTTGGTGAAACTTGCGATTTTATTGGGCGTATCTATTGCCGGGTGCTTTTTCACCAGCTGGCGACTTGCAATGAGAAAACTCACCTGGACGAAACGGTCGGTTGAATTACTGGCCGGCCTAATGATCGTCGGGCTGTCGTTTACCCTGGGTATTATCTACAGCACCGGTTCAGGAAACTGGCCGCTTTTGTTGTTGATAGATTTGCTTATTTTATTACCGCTGGCGTACCTGCTGCGCAATGTGTTGATACTTATCCTTTGCGCAATCGTATTTTTCACCTGGTTCGGTGGCGTTACGGGTTACGCCTCCGATTGGGGCATGTACTGGTTTGGCATGAATTACCCCAGCCGCTTTCTGATGGCTGGGCTGCTGATGATTGCAATCAGCCTGCTGCACCGCAACGCTGAACAATATTTACTGCGCGTTTACGATGGCTTTTTCAAAGTCTGGCTTTCTTGCAGTGTGTTCTTCTGTGAAATGGCGCTGTGGTTAATGTCACTGTTCGGTAACTTCGGGGGCATTTTCGAGCATTATCTTGAAACCGCCATAGAATTGTTTTTATTTAACGTACTCTGGGCCGGTTTCAACCTGGCGATACTCAAACTCGGCAGCCTGTACGGTTTGCGCATGTTGCGTGGTTACGCAATCACCTACCTGGTTATTCAGGGTTACACACTCTATTTCTGGCATGTTGCCGGGCATCTCGGACCGGTTTTCGCGACCTTTCTCGCAGGTGCTGTCACACTCGGGCTGGTGATACACCTGGAATCCAGAAGGCGTACTCGCAAAGTTAATTTATAGCGTTGCCTGCGGCGAGAAATGGGCTGTAAATTTAACTTGTAGCTTAGCTACTGCCACCTGCCGATAAGCATGTAGTCGAAACCCGCCGTTCCTTTATTGGTCCAGGAATCGCTTTTGACATCGAACTAAGGTCACCGTGGCGCTTGACCTGGTGTCCTTGTCGATTTGGATCACGACCCCCAGGTCAGTGCAGTACTTGCTGTTCATCGTCGCGGTTGCATTGTATTTTTTGTTCTTGAAAACGCAGCCTTTGGGAAAGTCGAAAGGGATCGTGCTTCTGGACGCTTTTTTTGGCAAAGTGTACAGCTTGGAACCCCAGCAAATCTGGACGTCGTCGATTCTAAGCCATCCCACACCGCGATCCACCCCCGAGGATTGATCGTTCTGGCAGCAGCTGACACAACGCATCCGTACGGGCCATTGTCTTCACACGCCGATCGAGAACGAGGAAAGTCTGATAGAGAACACCCCTAGCCTCGAGCAGGGGAATCAATGCATGCGCGAGTGCTGTGTCTACTTCGATGGATTCGCGTACGGCCTCCTCGAATACGCTGTGTTCAAGGTGACTGGGTAATCGGATACCGAAGATCTTCAGCAGCCCGCGCACTTCGTTCTCTAGATCAACACACTTGTTGAGTACCGCTCGACGACAAGAGAGCAAAGCGCGAATGTGGTGACTTCCCATGCTCTTCACATGCACCCGGCTGAACCAGCCGGTTCTTAGGATTTGTGCGATTCCACGCGCGTCATTCTTGTCGGTCTTGTTACGCATTGCCGACAAAGCCGCTTTGACCTGGCGAGATTCCATGCAAACGACTTCGTAGCCTACCGCTTGCAGACCATACATCAGATATTGCGTTAGGACTCCGGCTTCGAGGCCGACGGACGCGATCTCACCATCAAACGACCGAAGGATTTGGACGATGTCTTCGACTTCAGCATTGACGGACTTTTCTAGTGTGATATCCCCGTTGTCATCAACGATACAAATTGCAACGGATCTCAACGAAACATCCAAAGCCACGTAATGAGTCATGTTCTTTCTCCCTGTGATTGATCTGTTTGATCCTACAGGGAGCTTGATCCCGGATTAGCCCGCTCAATTACCAATGCTTTGGAGAAGGATATCGACGCTGTCCTGGTACCCGTCCTGCTATCGCACATCCTGGGTTTTGGGGTTCGTCTACACAGATTGGCTGAAGAGACTCCTTTTTCTGTGCGGCGTTCCCGTTTTGTCCGCTCGGGTCGGTAGTCTCGATTGATAGGGTCAGGTACTCCTACACGAACTAAACGCCACCACCAGGCTGTGCCAACTCCACCCAAGCGGGTGTTCGAGATTCATGCGGCCCTCTTATTCAGATGACGATAAAGTGTACTTGGATCAACTCTCAGTAACCTTGCTACCTCGTTTCTCGATTTGCCTTGTGACCTTGAAGGTCGATTACGTGACGGTGGTATAGCCGTGTTGATGGTATCTGATTCTGGGGTTGCCCGACTCAAGGATGTCGTTGGTAAGACAACTAACGATTAGTTAGCCGTCTCATCACAAGCGTAGCCAGTACATAGATACCGGCCAGCGCGAAGAAGATGACAAATCGGAGTGAGCCAATGTTAAACACTGCTCGTGTTGGAAAAAACTCATCGTATTTGATTCCGGCTGTCCGATGGGGCAAAAGTTCCTGGTAGGCATCTGATGTGATCATCGAGATAAAATCTCGCCGCGATCGGTATCGAACCAAAATAACCTCCTGCCAGTGTTCTTCATAACGTGGACTCATCAGGGTCTGGATACCTTCTAAATAATAAATTGGATGCGAGGCGCGGGACAATAGAAGTGGCAAGGTCCCTCGTCCATAGGTTTGATAGTCTTCATTCGCCGTGGGGTCTTCACCAGCGCCACCTTTATAGGTATTGAGATTCATCATGAACATTTCTGCGCCATCATCGGTAATGCCGAGCTGACGTATTTGTTCTTTCACTTCACCAAAATCGCTATCGTCACTTAAGTTCACTAGATAGGCGTCGACCTCAGACTGTGTGAGTGGCGACATCCACCAGCCGTCATACCAGGCCAGAAAAACAACATAGGTCACGCTCAGTACGAGGAGAAGAATTCGTTCTTTTGTCACAGAAGGTTCTCATTGGAATGCTACCCGGATTCTCACCCAGGAAATAATGAATGTCATTATGTAGGCAACGCGTAAACAGATATAATTGAATTAGTTTCTTGCTTCATTTTACCAAGGTACGGGCAGAACTGGGGTGTCTTTTTACTGAGCAGTGAAGAAAAGGAACGCTCACAACTTAAGGCCGTGAAATCTGTTTGGGATGGACCTTTGAGATATGGTGCCCAGAGGCGGAATCGAACCGAGACGAGGATTTTCAATCCTCTGTGCTACCAACATTTGCTTCTTTCTCTGGACAAAGAGTCTAGCATAAGCACCCATATAGCTTCATTAGTCGCCATATTGAGGCTGAAATTGAGGGTTTTCTGGTAAATCCCAAGTGTCCGCTTGGGCACTAAGCCGTCTAATATATAACAAATCCGAGGGTCCGCTTAGAGAACTTGGATGAACGTGAAAGTGGACGTTCAGGTTCTTGTTTTGCTAGTCGCTTTTGCCCAGGAGCTGACCTATCGTCGATTCTACGCTGAGCTAGTTTTTACCTGGCAGTTTGTCAGAGAGACCTAGTGCCCAGTCTGATCTACAGGCGTTCTTATTGTCTGGCATCTAGTGTTTCGTATCGAGCGCCAGCGCATTCCCTGGGCAGGTAAGATATAGATTCCCTGCTTTACTTCGCGAAAGCCTTCTGCTCCTTTTAGTACATTCTGTGCCGGTAATTTTGTTTCACTACTCATGGATAGTTCCTTCTGCTGACAGTTTGGTAGATCGCCTCGGCTGCAATCAGGGTAATTGAGAGTGCGATACAGGCTTCGACCGGTGCCAGTGCGACATTGTTAAAACCGACATCAGTCTACATTGTGGTCTTTCTCTGGCACATACCAGATGGGCGAAGACCATGCACGTTCCTGAATGGTCTTCTTCAAATTATCTCGCGGTTCAGTTCCGGCTCGAATGGCATCCCATGTGGACCAGCGGCAGGTAGGGTTTTCCAATACCCGCACGTAATAGAACGCTGATTGCATGGGATCGAAGGTCGGGTCTTGCCAAAGACTTTTGAGTTCCGCCGCTCCCACATCTGCCGTAAAGGCGCACGTGTCAGCGTCCACCTGCGCTCCGTTATCAGGGCAACGGTGGCTCTTCGGGTCGGGCGCCAGGCCATCGGAACAGGCGACATCGAATACTTCTTCTTTAGATTCACCCTCATCCAGCCAACCTTTAATGATCTGCAGCCTTTGCAGAGGTGCTGACAGCGCATCCTGCATTGCCCAAACCATGAAGACCGGAGCACCCTCGCCTTTTGCAATGAGGTCTGACCCCATAGTCACGCCCGAAGCATAGGCGCGCAAGATGCCGTCCGGCCTGTCCAGCATGTCCCGGGTCAAGTCAAAACCGGCAAAGAAGCGTACCCGCATACGCGGACCTGTCGTTGCAAACGTCTCCTTGCGACGGAAGGCGTTATAGATGGATTCGCGGGTGTTTTCCTCTGCCCAGACACCTGCCAGCCCGGAAGCTCCCCAGGTGGGGAATTTACCATCTACAAACTTTCGTCCCTTACTGTCCTCATAGATAGATGCAATGGCAGCATAACTTTCGTCCAATTCTTCCGACAGGGGAACTGATCCTCTACGCGGACCATCAGCGTCCAGAACGCCAACCTTTGAAAAGAAATTTGTCTCATCATAGGAGCCTGCTCCGGTGTGGGTATCCGATGATCCGATGACGCCAAACTTGTAAGGATTGCCAGCACCCATAGCCTCAAGGGAAAGCCCGCGCTTCAGGGCATCCCGCACATAGCTGCCCGCCGGCATGGAAGGATTCAAGGTCCCACCGCTGAAAGCCATGATCTCAAAATCAGCCCATTCATCACGGTTTGAAAGGGCAGGGTGTGTATCCGAGGTACCCTTGGTCTGCGTGATTTCCGCTATCGGCTCATTGCGGGCGCGACGCGCCACATAGGCTTCATCCATCGGGTCCCCGGCCCAGTCTGTGAGTTCGAACATCTGTCCATTGGATCCATTGGAATTGTGCGGGATAGCAAGAATTTCAATTCCCTCGGCACGTTTTTCATCCATCCAGTCCCAGAGTTTTTCAGGGTTTGCGGAATCAAGTCGGGAGAAGGGCAGGTCAGGAATATTATCGGTGCTACGAAAAATGACATTCCGATGGAGACTTCCCTGATTCCTGCTGGTTGTAAATTCGTAGGCTGCAAATGTCGTAAATTTACCTGGCTGGTAATGAGCGTCTGCTGCTTTGACTTCATCAGCCCAGGCCGTGTGCATAATGTCAGTCACTATTTTCTGATCAATCTGCCCGGCTTGAAGGGCTGCGCCGAGCTTACGCCCGAAGGGGCGGAAAGCCTGCGCCCGAGCCGGGATACTCTCGGGTCCCATATTGCCCGGCAGATTCAGGTTATGAAGCGGCTCAGAAACCTTGAACCTTGACATTGCCGTCTTTGTATCGGCGGCCTCTTTGGCAACACCGAGAAACATCGCATGGTCGGTGACCGCATAGAAATCAAGCGGGCGGTCGAGCTGCACGTCAAACCCGCCGGGATGTTTGATCGCCTCTCCCTTCGCGTAACGATAGGCGTCATAAGGCGTTGCCAGCGTGCCAAATGCAAACGCATCGAAGGAATAGGTGGTGTGTACGTGAAGGTCACCGAAGTAGGCATTCCTTTCCAAATTGCGTTTCTGAGGCGAGTTTGATTCCTGCTGCTGCTCCTGGATCGTTTGCCCAGGTGTTGATGGCTCGATTTCCGGATTCTCCGTTTTCGAACAACCTGCCAGAAGCACGATGAAGACTACCACCGTAACAAGTGGTCTAACAATTACGTTCAGTCGCTTCATTATCATGTCATTCTCCTTACTCTATTCCAGATCTATTCGGCGAGCCGAGGTGGCAGTGCCTTATGCCAGCCCTGTGCAAGTCTTCGAGAGAGCTCAGCGACCCGGTCCACCTGCGTGGGTTCCACGATGATGAACAGAACATTGGGTCTATCATCGGGTTCCACGACGCGAAGCGGCGCGGCGGTCTGCAGCAGGAGACGAGTCGATGGATCTTTGAGCTGCGCACCTGAGGCACATAGCCCGGAGAGCAGCAATCCCCAAAAAAGCATCATCACTTTCGAGACCCAATTCATAATTCTAACCTTGTTGATTCGTAAGCACGTCTTTTTTATAGTCGCGGGCGGAGGATCAAGAGAGCCAGTGCACGAGTCAAGCAGCCGACCACAGGTGAGGTAGTCGTCGAACTCCTGGGTGACGAAGCGAGGCAGATGGGTGCCGTGCTCGGCGATTTGACCCAAGAACTGAGGCAGGTGCTGTTCGATGATGAGATAGAGAGACGTTTCCTCAGGCTTGTGTCGCCGGTAGCGGACCAAATTGGCTGTGCTATCCAGCCCGGGTTGCGTGTCGATTGAAGGCACAATGATCGCATCTACTGAGCAACGTCAGAGAATGTTGAGCTCGATACCGGATTCCTAGCGGATAGATCGTTAATCAATGTGAGTGATGGGCCGTGCTTGCCCTGGATTAGTGGCGATCTCAACTCGAAACTACTTGAGAAAACACCTGTAAGTATGGACCGGGGAATCTGATGACGGCCGAAAAGGGCACGAAGCGGTAATTTTTGGAACGATCTTTTATGTCCGCTAACGGGAAGAATACCGTAAAGCAACGGGCGTATTCTTTTATCCATTGGTCAAAAGCGCTGCGTAGGAGTCGTGACAATTGTGGCAATCCCTGGGTTGTTGTCATTTTTGTCACCATCCAGGATTGGATTTCACAACGTGCAACCAAATTGCACAAAGCGTGGTTGATGCTTCCTACGCTCTTAATAAGGTTTTTAGCTCTACGTCCTTTTTGTCCTGGTGTATCAGGTCCTCGTTCGTAATCGGACCGATTATTCCGGTGATTTCGTATAGTCGCGTCACGGTCAGTAGCAGCTTAATCGCCTCCAAGGCCACCCTATCGTCGCCATTTTCGATGATCTGCCCCAGCTTCTGGGTAGCCTTCTCACCCATGGAATAGAGTTTTCGTTTTGCGGCATCACGAAGGTCATCATGGAGTTGATTGACTCGTACTCTGAAAACACTACCTCGCCGCCAATTCGCGATGGTACCGCGAGCCACCCCAAGTTCCTTCGCAACCTCTCCCACCCTGATTCCAGAGGCTATGAGGCACGCAGCCTGTTCCTGCTTTGCTGTGTAGTGGATCGACGTCAGTCATGTTTGTCCCTTTGGCGCAAAAATGTTCAAGATTGATCACCACCTTTCAGCCACTGAGTTACATCTTCCGGGCGAAGGCTCGTGCTGCTTGCAAACAAAGAAATTCCGATAAGTAGCGAGGCTGACTAAAGGGGTTAAGTTAGGCGGGGTAGCCAGCAAGCACCCCGGCAGCGAGCAGCACTGCACGCGGCAGGATTTGCGATTCGCGGCTTGTCCAAATATTCGATTCGCATCACCGAGAGGTCTATGCTTGATGACTGATTGAGCTCAGGAGCACGCATGCCGAGCGAGCCCATCGCACCTTACCAAGGTGACGAGCCCTACATCTTCGTGAGCTACTCGCACGAGGATTCCTCCGACGTACACGCGGAGTTGGTGCAGTTACGAGAAAATGGGTTCAACGTGTGGTACGACGAGGGCCTCAGCCCCGGCTTTGCTTGGCGAGACGAGCTCGCACACGCCATCGATCGCTCCAGCTTGTTCCTATTTCTTCGTGACGAATCACTCAATCAACTCCGACAATTGCTTGAAGGAGTTGAACTATGCGTTGAGCCGCAATCGGCCGCTGCTCGCAGTGCACCTCGAGCCAACAGACCTTCCGCCGGGTTTGACTCTCAGCCTGAGTGACCGTCAAGCAATCTTTCACCACAAGCTATCGTCAGGCGCATACACACAAAAGATTACCGACGCGGTTGCAAAGTTGCTCAATACCGCTCCAGAGCCAGTTTCTCGACGCAAGCGTGCGTGGCTCCAACGTCCAGCAAGACTGATCACACCGGTCGCCGTTCTGGTTTTGGTCGCGGCAATGATCACGGGCGCGGTGTTGCTCGATCGTGGATGACTGTGTCAAGAACTCTCCGAAGTTGCGTTCGTAACCCTGCCAATTAGCCTCAGGAAACGTCCCGTCTTGATGCGCACTGTAAAGTGCACCGAAGCTATTTGAAAAAGCCCGAAGTAGCAGGTGATAACGCGTTGCCTCTGTGTCAGACAGCGATTCAGGTTCATTGCAACCACGCAACCAAAGGTCAAAGAGCTCGGCATCGCCGACCGTACCCATTAGAACGGGGTTAAACATGTGTGCGGCGTTCACGAAGATTGAGGCGTTGATATATTTCCAGTCTATTCAGAATCGAACGCGCTTTGCTGGGCGGAAACGTCTTATACAAGGACGCGCCTGTGTGTGTATTCATGTTGTCCATCACCAGCGCAATCTTCGATTGCGCCTCGCGACATTCACTTCATGGTGGGCCCATTGCCTCCGGTATGCCAATCATAGGGCGCATTTATCCTCGAGCCATGAAGAAAAAACGATGGTTGTTGAACTTTTTGCCCACTTGCAGGAACTCACTATAGGGGACAATATTCATCGGGAAGCGGTATACAATGTTTGCCAGCACAGTACGCAGAACTTTTGCAACCGGCTGCACGATTAAGGATTAAGCAGGGGGACTCTAACCATATTTCGAAATCGTGCATCTAAAAACCAATGGGTCGCCACTCATGCGCGTTCACATCACACTCATCTCAACGTTGGTCCTAGTACTTTTCGGATGCGGCGGCGGGGGTGGAGGCGGCTCCAACACGCCCGCCCCTGCCCCCCCC
>JACZXA010000166.1 GCA_022571865.1 Pseudomonadota bacterium | reverse complement strand
ATCGAAAGCTACGCAACTTCCGGGCTGGAATCGAGGCGATCATCTCCTATCTGAAGCGCTGCTTTGGTCTCGGTCGTTGCAACTGGAAGGGGCTCGATCATTTCAAGGCGTATGTACAAAGCGCCGTGTTCACGCACAATCTCTTGGTCCTGACACGACGCCTCGAGCCATCCGGCTAACGATACTTCTCTCAATCTCCCTCATACGGACTCGTTTCCGGAGGTTGCTTCGTCACCCTGGTCAATATCACTAAAAACAGGTCTGCAAACGCACCCAAACAGTCAAAACGAGGCATCAACACACACATCTCAGAGCCAAGATCACTCTGACGCATTACAATCAACCCGAAAATCACCGTATTCTGGACAGGAACTAGCTAGCCCGAAAATTCGCATCCCGCGAATTTTCCTGGGTCGCTTTATTACCCAGACCTCGCATTTACCTTCGGCAAAGGCGCCTACGCAGCACTGCGTCCATGCACCGCACGCTTCAACCACGTGAATGAGCCGCTCGATAAAGAATACCGGTGAGCTCGTCGCTGAACGCGTGGTAACGTTTCATGAGCACTTCGACCCGTGCAGAAAAACGGTTGTAGCCGATCACCGCGGGAATGGCTGCGAACAAACCCATCGCCGTTGCGATCAACGCCTCAGAAATACCGGGCGCCACCGTCGCGAGAGTGGCCTGGGTCATGTTAGCGAGACCGCGAAACGAATTCATGATGCCCCACACGGTTCCAAACAAACCCACATACGGGCTGGTGGATCCGACCGTCGCGAGGAAGACCAGGTGGGTTTCGAGGCTTTCCTCCTCCCGGGTAAGTGCCACGCGCATCGCACGCTGAGCACCTTGCATGATGGAATCGGTATCGGCGCCCGACTGCTCGGACAAACGACCGTATTCTTTGAAACCCGCGACGAAAACCTTTTCGATACCGGTGAGATCATCCTGACCGTCAAGTTCCGAATACAACTGGCGCAAATCGATACCCGACCAGAAATGATCTTCGAACTCATTCATGTCGATAATTGCCCCACGCAGGGCGAACCATCGTTGAAAAATCATCACCCAGGAGGTCAACGAAGCCAACGTCAGAATAACCAGGACCGTTAATACCGGGAAGCTCGAATTGACGACAATCTCAAAAATAGAAATCTGTTCCGGCAAGGATGGCTCCTTAGGCTGGTTGTTAACCTGAAATCTAGTCCAAACTGAGCTGCTTCTGGGTCTCGTCCGACGGGCTGCCAGGCAACCCTTCCGGTATCACCAGATTAAAATGCAGATACGCCTTTGCCGTTGCAACCCGGCCGCGCGGCGAACGCATGAGAAAACCCTGTTGAATGAGAAAAGGCTCCAACACATCTTCGATGGTGTCCCGTTCTTCGCTGATCGCGGCTGCAAGCGAATCGAGGCCCACCGGACCACCGGAAAATTTGTCGATGATGGTTTCAAGCAAACGCCGATCCATATTGTCGAAGCCTTCATTGTCCACATTGAGCATGGCGAGGGCATCGTCGGCCACCTGCCAGGAAATCACCCCATCGGCCCTGACCTCAGCGTAGTCGCGCACCCGGCGTAACAGCCGATTGGCAATTCTGGGTGTACCCCGGGAACGTCGTGCCACTTCTTCGGCCCCTGCTACTTCCACCTTCAGATTGAGCTTGGCCGCGGAGCGATTCACGATCTCACACAGCTCTTCGACCGTATAAAACTCCAATCGTTGCACGATGCCGAATCGGTCCCGCAGCGGAGACGTCAACAGTCCGGCGCGCGTGGTTGCACCCACCAGGGTGAAACGGGGCAGGTCGAGCTTCAGTGAGCGCGCGGCCGGCCCTTCGCCGATAAGAATGTCTATCTGAAAATCTTCCAGCGCCGGATAGAGAATTTCCTCGACGACCGGGCTCAAGCGATGAATTTCGTCGATGAATAATACGTCGCCCGGATCGAGGTTCGTCAACATCGCAGCGAGGTCACCGGCGCGCTCTAATACAGGTCCCGAGGTCGATTTGATGGCAACGCCCATCTCATTGGCAATGATATGAGCGAGCGTCGTCTTGCCGAGGCCGGGTGGACCGAAGATCAGCGTGTGATCCAGCGGTTCCCCTCGCTTTCTGGCGGCTTCGATGAAAATCTCCATCTGGGTCTTCATCGCCGGCTGCCCGATGTATTCATCGAGACGAGTCGGACGTAGCGCCAGATCCAGTTTGACTTCACCCGCGTCGCCCACCGGATCCGTCAGCCGGTCCCGCTCGATACTCAAGACGCAACCTCGACAACTTTGCCTAATCTCTGCAACGCGGCGCGCAGCAATTCCTGCGCGTTCCCTCCTTCGCCACGCACGCTGTTGATGACTCGCGCGGCTTCGGTGGTCTTATACCCAAGGGAAATCAACGCGCTTTCGGCTTCGATCGCCGCCTGATCGTCGCCGCGATCCAGCGTGATCACATCGCCTGTCACCAGGTCGCCAAGCTTGTCCTTGAGCTCAATCAGCAGCCGTTCCGCCGTTTTACGCCCCACTCCAGGAATCCGCATCAACATCGCGACATCGTTGTTATGCACCGCTACCGCAAGATCGTGCAGATCGATGCTCGAGATCAGTTTCACGGCAAGTTTCGGTCCGACGCCGTTGATACGAATGAGGACCCGAAACAGATTGCGTTCGTCGCGTGAGGCAAAGCCATACAACAGTTGCGCATCTTCACGCACCACCAGGTGGGTATACAGGATCAATTCGTGATCGCGCGCGGGCAGACGCGCAAGCGCTGTGCTGGTCAGCTCAATTTCGTACGCCACGCCCGAAGCATCCAGGAGAACAACATTCTCAACCACTTCAACAAGCTGGCCCTTGATCCGTCCGATCATGGTGAGTACTGCAGGCTAATCTCGTGCTCCTTCAAGATGAAATTGCCATGTTCAGCGAGACTGTCCGTGGTCGCGAGCCTGGTACTCGGGCCCACGGGGATTGCTTCGAACAGTCATCTCAGAACCGAAGTATTGACGTGACAAATCGCAATCGCAAGCGCATCTGCCGCATCCGGCGCCGGTGTACCAGACAACTTCAGGATGACACGCACCATGTGCTGAATCTGCTCCTTGCTCGCCCGCCCACTCCCGACGACCGCCTGCTTGACGCGTCGAGCCGCATATTCATACACGCTAAGGCCGTGGGCCACTCCGGCGGCGATCGCAACGCCTCGTGCCTGGCCGAGCTTCAGGGCGGAAGCCGGATTACGGGCGACGAACACATCCTCGATCGCAAGGATTTCCGGCGCATGCTCGCCGATGAGTTCATAAACGCTTTCGTAGATCACCGCAAGGCGTTCCGGCATGGTCCCGTTGCCTGTTTTGATGCACCCGCTATCGATATATCGCAGCCGACCGTGATCGGCTTCCAGTAGGCCAAAACCCGTGATACGGGTCCCTGGGTCAATACCGATAACCCGAACGGTCATGGGCAGTTCCTGTATGGAGGCAGGAGGTTAACCTGGATGATTCATGAACAAGCTACTGCGGCCGCCGATACTAGCGAAAACACCGTGCGTGCTCCCTACGGGTACTCGACGTGCTGTCAATGCACGCGCCCGTCCCTTTGTGACGGGACGCGCGTCCTTCGGTCCGCGCCACACAATGTTTTCAACTACTCTGGCAGTTTGCTCCGCAGAACTGCGCGACCCAACCTCGCTACGCTTCTTCATGAATCATCCAGGTTAGTCCTCCAGCACGCTGTCGGGGAAACCCCCGTTGCTAAAGACATTCTGGACATCGTCGAGTTCTTCGAGCGCATCGATCAAGCGGATGACCTTCTCGGCAAGCTCTTCGTCACACACGCTGTAGGTGGAAGGCACCATGGTTACTTCACTATGGTCGGGTTCCAACGAGTCGGCCTTGAGTGCATCCACAACCTTGCCAAGCTGCTCCCACGGGGTTACTACCGTAACCGCGCCATCTTCCTCCGATTCAATATCCTCGGCACCTGCCTCGAGCACCACGTCCATGATTTTCTCTTCATCCGCACCCGGAGCGAAACTGATGATCCCCTGGCGGTTGAAGAGGTAGGCTACCGACCCATCGGTGCCGAGATTGCCGCCGTGTTTGGTGAATGCGTGGCGGACTTCCGCCACTGTGCGGTTGCGATTATCGGTCATGACCTCCACCAGAATGGCGACACCGCCCGAGGCGTACCCCTCATATACCAACTCATCAACGTTGCCGCCCTCCTCGCCCCCGGCGCCCCGGGCAATAGCGCGTTCGACGGTGTCTTTGGGCATGTTTGCCCCAAGCGCGCTGTCATAAGCCGCCCGCAGTCGAGGGTTGTCATCGGGGTCTCCCCCACCAAGCCGCGCAGCTACCGTGATCTCCCGAATGAGCTTCGTATAGAGCTTGCCGCGTTTTTTATCCTGAGCCGCTTTGCGGTGTTTGATGTTGGCCCATTTACTGTGTCCAGCCATACCACCCTCTAGCCTGGATTATTCATGAAGAAGCGTAACGAGGTTGGGTCGAGGGCAATTCGCAAGCGAATTGCTAAGCAGTTTGCGAAGCAAACTGCCAGAGTAGTAAGACGCCGGGCCTCGCAGGCTGGGTGCGCGGACTGGAGTGGAGCGGGTCCCGTCCCATTGGGACGGGCGCGTGCATCGACAGCACGCGCAGTTTGCTTTGCAAACTGCCGAGCACCCGGAGGGAGCACGCCCGCCTGCGAGGCCCGGTGTCTTGCTGCTATCGGCGACCGCAGTAGCTTGTTCATGAATAATCCAGGCTAGGAACTTGATCGTATCCTGATGTGCAGTTCGCGCAACTGGTGCTCATCGACCGAGCTTGGCGCATCCGTCATGAGGCACGCGGCAGATTGCGTTTTGGGGAACGCCATGACATCGCGGATAGCGTTCGTGCCGGTCATGAGCATGACCAGCCGGTCCATCCCGAGCGCAATGCCACCATGAGGCGGACAACCAAATTTCAACGCATCCAGCAGGAAGCCGAACTTGATCTGAGCTTCCTGGTCCATATTGAGTGCTTTGAACACTGCATTCTGTATGGTTTCATCGTGAATTCGAAGAGAACCACCACCAAGCTCGTAGCCGTTCAAAACGACATCATAAGCCGCCGCTTTAACGTCGAGCGGATTCCTGAGAAGTTCATCCACTGTGCAGGTTGGCTGAGTGAACGGATGGTGTTCGGGAGTAATGGAGCCATCGCGAGCCTCGACGAACATCGGAAACTCGACAATCCAACAGGGCGCCCAACGATCTTCCACGAGACCGAGGGTTTTGCCCAACTCAACGCGCAACGCACCCATGGCACCATTCACGACAGAACGCGCATCTGCCCCGAAAAAAACCAAATCACCATCTTCGGCTCCCACGCGAGCAAGCACGTCGGAAACCACCGCCTCATCCAGGAATTTCAAGATCGGTGATTGCAACCCTGCAAGGCCCGCAGCCAGATCGTTCACCTTTATATAGGCAAGACCTTTTGCTCCGTATCGGCCAACAAAGTCGGCATAGTCGTCGATCACCTTGCGCGACAAGCTGCTACCACCTGGCGCTCGTAAAGCGACGACCCGGCCTTTGGGATCGTTAGCCGGACCATTGAACACCTTAAACTTCACATCAACCATGAGATCCGCTATGTCAATGAGCTCCAACGGGTTTCGCAGATCCGGCTTGTCACTGCCATAACGGCGCATTGCGTCTTCCCAGGTCAGCACGGGGAAGTCCGAAAGCGCCACATCGAGTACCTTTTTGAATACCGTCTTGAGCATATCCTCGCAAAGATCCATCACGTCCTGCTCGGAAACGAATGATGCCTCGATGTCGATCTGGGTAAACTCCGGCTGTCGATCGGCTCGCAAATCCTCGTCTCGATAACAACGGGCAATCTGATAATACTTGTCGATGCCCGACACCATGAGTAACTGCTTGAATAGCTGCGGTGATTGCGGAAGTGCGAAAAATTCACCCGGATGCGTGCGGCTTGGTACCAGGTAGTCGCGAGCACCCTCGGGTGTTGCCCGGGTGAGGGTCGGAGTTTCTATCTCCCAATGACCCGCCTCTTCGAGAAACGAGCGGACAACGCTCGTGATCTGCGCGCGCATCTTGAGCCGCGCCTGCATCTCGGGACGGCGTAGATCAATGTAACGGTACTTCAATCTGATGTCTTCGCCGGCGTCAGAGTACTCGTCGAGTTGAAAGGGTGGGGTCAGGGCCGGATTGAGAATCTCGAGTGTGGCGCCCAACACTTCGACCTCTCCGGTTGCCATCTCAGGATTGATGGAACCTTCCGGGCGAGGCCGAACCTTGCCCGTTACCCGCAGAACGAACTCGTTGCGTACCTTATCGGCCATGTTGAAGCTGTCTTCGGTGTCGGGATCGTATACCACCTGAATGATCCCGGTGCGGTCGCGCATATCGAGGAAAATCACCCCGCCATGATCACGCCGACGGTGCACCCAGCCGCAGATCTCGACCGCGACCCCTACATGAGTCGCATCCAGCTCCCCACAACAATGACTCCGCGTAGCCATACCTATGTTATCCGCTCGATCGTCTTGAACTCAGTCGGACGATGCTGACTTGCTGGGCTTGCTCTCACTCGTAGAACTAGTGCTCTTGCTCCCCGAGTCGGTTTTACTCTTGTCGGGTTTCTTACTCTCCGAACTTGCTTCAGACGATTTTTTATCGTCAGTAAAGACATTACGTTTGTCCCCCGACTTGAAATCGGTTTCGTACCAGCCGCTACCTTTCAGCCTGAACGCGCCAGCCGAAATTTTCTTTCTCAGCGCGTCGCGTTCGCATTCGGGACACGTCTGCAACGGATCCTCGCTGATCTTCTGAATTGTTTCGAACTCGTGTTCGCAGCTATCGCATACATATTCGTAAATTGGCATCGACTCTAATAAACGCTCTCTAAACAGTTGGGTCTCGCTCGAGCGAGGGGGAAACACTTCTAAAAACCTAGCAGACAGAACGAACTTTGCTACTTGCGTTTCGCGAGCGGCGCATGATCTTCGAAAAGCCCGCAAAAATACAGTGCTTTTGCGGCAATTTGTTGCCTGGCCCGAGCGTATACGCTATAAAGCGCCGTTGCGGCTCATGTGTCTGAACAACGCCAAGTCGCAACCAATTCATTAGCTGAACGTCCGAACCCTAGTAGTTTTTTCAAGCTTCGTTGGTCGTGTTTGGCTGGCTCCTCGACAATGCTCGATTGGAATCGTCGTCTCTAAATAAACTAAAACTAACCACTTGAGGAATAAGTGAATGGCACGCAAGAAAGCCTCAGCCAAGGCTAAAAGAACACCGGCACAGCCAAAAACCAACGCGGTGAAAACCAAGATGTCTAAAACTGCCATCTTGAACGAACTCGCCGAAAAAACCACACTGTCGCGCAAACAGGTGGCTTGTGTACTCGATGAGCTGGAAACGCTGATCGAACGTCATATCAGGAAGCTTGGCGCGGGGGAATTTACCTTACCGGGTTTGCTCAAGATTCGATCCGTCAAACGCCCGGCAACAAAAAAGCGTTTAGGTCGCAATCCCGCTACCGGCGAGGAAATCATTATTGGCCCGAAGCCGGCATCTATTCGAGTACGGGTTACCGCACTCAAACGGCTCAAGGAAATGGTCGGCTGACGCCTCTGCCTGCCAGGAAGGTAAAAAAAGGGTCGCTTGCGACCCTTTTTACTATCCAATGTCCTTATCTGGTCTCATTTTCATTACTTGTTTGTTATCGGCTATTCTTCAAGACTTGTGAATTAACCCGACCCCCTTTACCCAGGATTCATCCATGCGTCAGAGTCAATTTCTGATTCCCACCATCAAAGAAGATCCCGCAGACGCGGAGGTGCAGAGCCACAAGCTCATGCTGCGTGCGGGGATCATCCGGCAGATAGCGTCGGGTTTGTACACCTGGCTGCCCTTGGGACTCAGGGTAATTCGCAAACTGGAAACCATTCTGCGCGAGGAGTTGACGAAAAGCGGCGCACAAGAGGTGCTGATGCCGATCGTACAACCTGCGGAGCTGTGGCAGGAGTCGGGTCGTTGGGAAAAAATGGGGCCTGAGATGATGCGCATGAGCGACCGCCACGGGCGGGATTTCTGCCTGAGCCCGACTCATGAAGAGGTGATAACGGATCTATTTCGGCGCGAAATTCACAGTTATAAGCAGCTCCCCTGCAACTTCTTTCAGATTCAAACGAAGTTCCGCGATGAGATTCGACCCAGATTCGGGGTCATGCGCTCCCGTGAATTCATCATGAAGGACGGCTATTCGTTCGACATCGACCAAACGTCTTTCGATAAGACCTACCAGGAAATGTATGACTGCTACTCGCGCATTTTCACCCGCATGAGGCTCGATTTTCGCGCGGTAGAAGCTGACCCGGGCAACATAGGTGGGTCCAACTCTCACGAGTTCCAGGTACTGGCCTCATCCGGCGAGGATACGATCGTCTATGCGAGCGAGGGTGACTACGCGGCAAACCTCGAGAAGGCGATCGCCGCGCCTGCGGAGCCTCGCCCGGATCCAACCCGAACACTGAAAAAAGTCGCAACCCCCGGTCAGACGTCCATCGAAGCCGTGGCTGCATTCCTGGATGTTGCAGCGCACCGCTGTTTGAAAACCCTCATCGTCCATGGCGAGGACTCTCTGATTGCCCTCGTTCTGCGCGGCGATCATCAACTAAACGAAACAAAGGCTGGAAAGTTAGCCGGCGTAACCGTCCCCTTATGCTTTGCAGCCGAAGCGGATATCGAGTCTGCCACCGGTTCTAAACCGGGTTCCATCGGTCCCATCGGACTCAACCTGCCACTATTTGTAGACGAAAGCGCATTGGCAGTCGCCGATTGGGTGGCTGGTGCAAACGAGGAAGGATTTCACTACCAGGGAGGCAATTGGGGTCGCGATGTGCCGGAAACTTCTATTACTGCCGCCGATTTCCGCAACGTCGTCGAGGGTGACAAAGCCCCGGACAATCAGGGAGAGCTGAAGTTTCTGAAGGGCATCGAGGTGGGGCACATCTTTCAGCTCGGCGACATTTACAGTGTACCGATGAAGGCAACCGTACTCGATCGAAACGGCAGGAGCATCGCGCCGATCATGGGGTGTTACGGCATCGGTGTCACCCGCCTGGTTGCCGCAATCATTGAGCAAAACCATGATGAAGTCGGCATTATTTGGCCGGCACCCGTCGCACCCTTCGGTGTGCACATCATCGCTTTGAACTATGGAAAGTCCGAAGCGGTTCGCAACACAGCCGATGTGCTGTATCAAACGTGCATCGATGAGAACATGGAGGTACTGATGGACGACCGCGACGAGCGACCGGGTGTGAAGTTCGCCGATGCGGACCTCATCGGCATTCCCCATCGAATCACCGTTGGCGATCGCGGCCTGAAGGAAGGTAACGTCGAGTACCTTACCCGCACGAACCATGAAACCATCCTCGTCGCAGTAGCCGATGTAGTGGATCGTATTAGGGGTTGAACAGGTGTTGTTACGTTCACTGATGTCCGGGTTGACCTTGTATGCGGTCACCGGCTTCGTTGCCGCGCAAACCACAGACATCGACCCCACGCTACTCGAGAAGCTCGCCGCAACCATGGCGGAACGTTACGAGGAGTCCGATCGGTTCGACATGGAAGTCTGGCTGCACGCATCCGATCAGCGGCTGGCGCGCTTCATTGGGGATCCCAGGGAGCGTTTGGAAATTCTGAAGCTCGTTTACCGGGAAGCCCACTACCAGCAGCTCGATCCGGATCTGATTCTCGCAGTCATGCATGTCGAGAGCGCCTTCGACCGATTTGCCATCTCGCGGGTCGGCGCCCAGGGTCTGATGCAGGTGATGCCCTTCTGGCGTCTGGAGATCGGACGGCCCCAGGACATCCTCACCGAGATAGACACCAATATCCGCTACGGCACTGCCATTCTCGCCCACTATCTCACAATCGCCGAAGGAGATCTGGTGGACGCACTCGCTCGCTATAACGGCAGCAGCGGTCGACTGAATTATCCGGAACGGGTGGTCGGCCGGTGGCGTACGGTTTGGCGTAACAAGACTGAGGACGAGCTGCCGGTGTTACAAGCCAGCTGTGCCATTTACGGTCTCGAAGCCTGCCGGGATAAATGAGGCAACGCGTATCGCAGGTCAACGACTCTACTCCTGCGCCTGGCCAGTTTCTCGAAGCAATCGTTTAGGACCCCTGTTGAATACAGAGTTCTCCATCACGGGAGGGCATGTCTACGTCGGGATTCCAAAGGCTTCTACTAGCCTGGATTATTCATGAAGAAGCGTAGCGAGGTCGGGGTCGTCAGTTTGCGAAGCAAACTGCCAGAGGGCAATTCGCAAGCGAATTGCTAAGCAGTTTGCGAAGCAAACTGCCAGAGTAGCTGAAAACACTGTGTGGCGCGGACCGAAGTGCGCGCGTCCCGCCACAAAGGGACGGGGGCGTGCATTGACAGCACGCGCAGTTTGCCTTGCAAACTGCCGAGCACCCGGAGGGAGCACGCCCGCCTGCGAGGCCCGGTGTTTTGCTGC
>JACZXA010000165.1 GCA_022571865.1 Pseudomonadota bacterium | reverse complement strand
CGGCAATCGCGCTTATGACAAACAACTCCGATCTGGTCAAAGACGGGCTTGAAGCCGCCTACCCGGAGGTTCTGGAACTATTCCGTCCGCGGCTTTATTCCTCCGATCTCGGCGTGATGAAGCCAGACCCGCGCCTCTACCAGATTGCCCTCAATCTCATGAACTCGGAACCCGCCGAAACACTGTTCATTGACGATGCCGCCAAACATATTGCCGGGGCGCAAACATTGGGCCTGGTAACCCACCACTTTCGCTCAGCCGAAATTCTCGAAAAAGAGCTCACAACGATGAAGCTTCTGTGAATATTCGAGTACTCGTTGCGACAATTCTGATCTGCACTTCGTGCTCGGTGTGGCCGGATTCCAACAGATGGATCGAGCTTCTGACCGAAGTCGCGGCAATGGGCGACGAAGCCCGGGTTCCTGCCATGGGTTTGGTGATCATGGATGGCAATCAACCCGCAGTTGTAAAAGTGTGGGGCAAAAATGTGACGACCACCACGCCATTCCGTTGGGGCTCTATTTCCAAGACGTTCACCGCTCTTGCCTTGTTGCGCCTCGTTGCTCTTCATCAAGTTGAACTAGACGATGAGGTACGATTGCACCTCCCGCGCGGGGTTTACCAAAACCACTGGTCTGAAAGTCATCCCATCTTGTTGAAACACCTGGTAGAACTCACCGCAGGATTCAGCGATTTGTCCGGTGCAGAGTTCAATCAAAACCAACCGTTTACGCTTTCCCAGGCACTCGCCCTCAATCCGGCCTCTCGGGTAACTCACTGGCCGCCCGGTCTGCAACACAACTACAGCAATCTCACCCCAGGCCTGACATCGGTTGTCATCGAACACGTCAGCGGTGTGGCCTTCGAAGAATTTATGGACCAGCAAGTGCTCGGGCCACTATCGATGCCGAACGCGAGCTTTCTGCCGCTTGCAAATTTACCGGGTGGATTCAAGGCGGACGGGCGCACCGAGATACCTTACTGGCAAATGACCTTCCGCGCTTTCGGTGCGCTGAACGCATCGGTCCGCGAGATGAGCAGATTCCTTTCCGCCCTCTTGAACGACGGCGTGTTGGACGACAACCAGGTACTCGATCAACAAACCCTGCTGAGCCTCTATCGTCCACAAACCTCGCTCGGTGTAGCGGCTGGTCTCGAGGTCGCCTACGCCGCCGGGATGTATGCCTGGGTGAGCAAAAGCCACGTATTTTACGGTCACGGAGGAGACGCAGACGGCTATCGATCCCGCTACGGCCTGCTGCCGGATAGCGGCCGCGGGTATCTGATCGTCATCAATACAGACAACCCACGCTTATTGAGATCTCTGCAGCGGCGTATCGAATCGGAGCTGACCCTTGATCTCGACAAACCGATTCCACACCCAGCCGTATGGGTTTCCAGCGAAACGCTCGCTTCCTACACCGGTGTCTATTATCCCGCCGCCGCTCGGTTTGGCGTTAGCCGCTGGCAGTCCGGTGAGCTTGATACCATCGAGATCTCGCTTCGGGCGGACGAACTTCTGTATACCCGTGGCCGTCGCCAGGTGACCCTCATACCCCTCGGCGACGATCGCTTCCGCCGCGAAAACGATCCCGTGACCACGGTCGTGTTCGTTCGAGACGCCAACGGTGCAATGTTCATCCAGGGCGAACTGGGCAACTTCGCCAAAATCGACGCCTCACCTTGTGCGGGTTTCATCAACGCGTGCAATTCGCAATAATCCGACCATGGCTCAACTGACCACCTGCGAAATCAGGCTGGCGAGAACCAGAGACGCCTCTGTCCTCGCACACATGTCGCGTGACTACATAGAACATGGATTGGGATGGCGCTGGCGCCCGTTGCTGATTCGCGAAAAAATTCTAGCCGCTGAAACCGTCGTGCTGATCGCCGATGTGGTACTGGCCGGCGAACGACTCATCGGTGGTTTCGCGGCAATGGATTTCGGCCAGGACCAAGCTATTTTGAGCCTGCTCGCGGTGCGCCCGAATTTACGCCGCTCCGGCATCGGTGCTCGGCTTCTCGGTTGGCTGCACGAAACAGCGCGGGTGGCGGGCTGCTTCGACATTGAACTGCAGGTTCGCGCAGGGAACACCGCCGCCCACGAATTCTACGAAAAGTTCGGCTACCGAGTCGTGGCCCACCTGCCGGGTTACTATTCAGGCAAAGAAGCGGCCTACCACATGACCCTGAGCCTCGCGAAATCGTGAACCCGGTTGCAGTAGCAGCCTCCTTTGCCGAGGAGATTCGCGAGCGTGCGGCGCAGATCGAAGCAGATCGGCGCATCCCTGAAGATCTCGCCAGGCGCATGGCCGAAGCCGGGCTTTTTCGTCTCCTGGTGCCGACCCGATACGGCGGTCTGCAAGTCCATCCCCGCATACTTTTCGAAACGCTGGAAGAAACCTCCCGCGCGGATGGCTCCGTGGGTTGGTGTCAAATGATCGGTGCGACCACCGGCATGATGTCCGCCTCGCTACCCGAACAATACTCGCGAATCATATACGCCGCGAATCCGAACGGGATCACCACGGGGGTCACAGCGCCCATGGGGCGAGCGGAACCCGTCGATGGTGGGCTCAAGGTCACGGGCCGTTGGCCGTTCGGATCGGGTTGTGAGATCTCCGACTGGATCTGCGGCGGGTGTTATGTGATGGAAAACGGCGAACCGCGCAAAAATCGCTTCGGTCCGGAGATGCTGCTGGTTTTTTTTCCTGCCGGGGAGGTCACGATTCACGACACCTGGTACACGTCGGGCCTGTGCGGCACAGGCAGCCACGACATCGAGGTGACCGAGGTATTCGTCCCCGAAGGCCGCTGGGCGGTACTCGGCAACCCTGCTCGAGTCGATGCGCCGTTGTACCGATTTCCGACACTCGGATTGTTGGCTCTCGGGGTGTCGGCCGTGGCTTTAGGGATAGCTCAGCACGCCATCGAAACGTTTGTTGCTCTTGCTACCGCCAAGGTGCCGACGGGCAGCAAGCGCTCGCTCGCCCAGCGCGACGGTGTGCAAAAAGATCTGGCTCGCGCTCAAGCCAGTGTCAAATCCGCACGCGCGTACACCTTTCAGGCGATCGATGCGGCATGGGACGAGGCGGAATCCAACGGCAAGCTCAGCACCGACACAAAAGCCAACCTGCGGTTGGCCGCGAGCAACAACGCATGGTCTGCGGCTGTTGCGGTGGATTTGTTGTATCACAGCGCCGGAGGCAGCTCGATTTACAAAACCAACGATCTGCAACGCTGTTTTCGCGATGTGCATGTCGCCACCCAGCACATCATGGTTGCCCAGCCTACCTTTGAGGTCGTCGGCAAGATCATGCTCGGCATAGATCCAAAGACGCTACTTTGATGCTCATCGGCACACTCGCCACACCAAAGCTCTTAAGCTCACCCCATAAGGAGCGTGCCCGGTACGTGTCTCGAATCGTCGGCGAGGGTATCGATCACGTGTTCGTGGCCGACCACGTGAGCTTTCACGTTGGCACCGGCATGGATGGGCTGATCAACGCAGCGACGCTGACCGCATTACATCCTTCCCTCAAGGTGTGCGTTGGCGTCTACCTGCTCGCTTTGCGCCACCCGGTGGTAGTCAGTCGGCAACTCGCCACCCTCGCTGAATCCGCGCCAGGACAACTGATTCTCGGGGTGGGCGTCGGTGGCGAAGATCGTAACGAAATCGCCATGTGTGGCGTCGATCCGGCGACTCGCGGGCGGCGTACGGACGAGTGCCTCGCCGTACTCACAGGCCTGTTCAGCGGCGAGCCGATGGATTTCGATGGAGAGTTTTTCTCTTTCAAACGCGCCTGGATCAAACCGCATCCACAACCCCAGATCCCTATCGTCATTGGCGGTCGTGCGGATGCGTCGTTAGCACGGGCGGCTCGTTACGGCGATGGTTGGCTCGGAATCTGGAGTACGGCCACGCGTTACGCCGAAGTGATAAAACAAGTTGATACGCAAGCCTCAGCACATCTTCGTCCCACACCTCACATGCATGGCATTCAGATCTGGGCTGGTATCGACAAAAATCGCGATCACGCACGCGCGCGACTCTCCAAGGCCATGCAGAATTTCTATCAAGTGCCATTTGAGCGCTTCGAGAAGTACAGCCCATTCGGTACCGCCGCGGAGGTTGCCGAGTATCTGGCGCCATATCGGGACGCCGGGTGTCGGCTTTTCAACATCATGCCCGTGGCCGAAAGCGAGGAGGCCGGCATCGCCGCTGTCGCTGAGATCAAACAGCGTCTGCAATAACTCCTCATGTACAAAGACAGAACTTTTCTCGAACCCATTGCGACAAGTGCTGAAATAGGTGCGGGCGCTTTCTCCGGAAGCTTGTTCACGAATGATCCCGGCGGCGACTCCTGACACCTATCCGAATTCGGTCAGGAGTGAATTACCAATGTTGAGAATCAGTATCGTCGCACTTGCAGCCACCGCGCTTACCGGCTGCGTTGTCGTCGCAAACGTAGACAGCGGCGCCTGGTGGGGGAACTGGCACGAGGAAAGCCACCAACTCACGAACGTAGACAGTGTCGAGTTCGATGCCCGTGGAACGCTCTACATCGTGCAGGGGAGCAACAACGATCTGCGCCTGGAAGGTCACGAACGGGCGCTGCGACATATGGAAGTCTATGAGCGTGATGGGGTGTTGATCGTTAATCAGGTTAATGACGAATTTCAATGGTGGGGTGTCCAGGAACGTGGCCGCGAGGTCGTTTTCTATCTCGAAATGGAAAATCTGACTTCGATAAAACATCGCGGGCATGGCGAGATCAACGTGGGACCTTTCACCGTCCGCTCGCTCGACGTTGAATCCCGTGATCATGCGGAAACCAATTTCAGCTCGATCAACGCACGCCGGCTGGAAATGCGGGCCAGCGAACATGCCAATATCAACATCGAAACCCTGGACAGCGACTCGGTACATCTGGTCGTCATCGATCACGCCGACCTCTACGCACACGATGTCAACTCACTGGATATGGATGTGCGGGTCGAGGATCACGGCGAAGCCTGGCTCGCTGGCAAGTCCGACTCGACAACGATCAGGGCCAAAGATCACGGTGATGTGGATGCCGACCGCCTGCAAAGCGCGGTAGTTGAAGTGCGCGCATCCGATCATGCCAAGGTGACACTCATGGCTGAGGAAACCCTCTATATCGGGCGTAAAGATCACGCCGAAGTGACCTGGCAGGGTAGCGCCGAGGTTGATGAGGAACAGGCGATCAGCCAACAGTAGCTGGAGTCGCTGAGGGATGCGGCCGTGATGCGGCCGTGATGCGGCTATAATGAACCAGTTTTATTTGCTCGATGCAGGTTTGCAACGCCTTGGCGCATTCCCACTCCCACACTCACGGAGCCGACCACAGCGAAAAGATGCTCGGGCGCGCCTTTGTCTTGATCGCGGGATTCATGTTCGTGGAAATCGCCGGGGGGGTGCTCGCTAACTCCCTCACTCTGCTCGCCGATGCCGGTCACATGTTCCTCGATGCCTCCGCGCTCGGGTTTTCCTGGTATGCCATGCGTCTGTCCCGGCGCGAGGATGATCACAAATTGTCTTATGGCTACCACCGCTTCCAGGTACTCGCCGCGTTCGTCAACGGTTTGTCACTCATGGCGTTATGCGTCTGGATCTTGTACGAGTCGTTGACTCGCCTGCAAGCACCGGAACAGATGTTGCCCATACCCGCGTTTGCGGTTGCCTCCGTCGGCTTCGCAATCAACCTGGTTGCTTTTCGCTGGCTGCATGGCACCGGGGACAACGCCAACGTGCGCAGCGCCGCATTGCATGTGCTGGGCGACCTGCTCGGCTCAGCAGCAGCGATTACCGCCGCGCTGACCGTGTACTTCACGGGTTGGTTGTATGCCGATCCACTGCTTGCACTGGTGATTGTCGCCATTCTCAGCCGAGGTGCCTGGCGGGTAGTGAGAGACTCGACCCACATCCTCCTCGAAGGCGTGCCCGACGAGCTGGATCTCGAACAGATCCGCAACACGCTTTCGACCGAGGTCCCCGGCGTCATCGAAGTGCACCATGTACATGCCTGGGCGTTGACCGCGGAAAAACCGCTGCTGACGTTACACGCGAACGTCGATGAGCAAACGGAGTTGGGTGCCGTAGTCACGTCGATGAAAGCCGTTTTGAGCGAGACGTTCGGCATCCACCACTCCACCATTCAAGTCGAGCACGGTTCCTGCCCGGACGACGGCTAAGGCGTGTGAACTCGGTTCCGGGGTCGGCATGCTGTGGTGGACATGTGCGCGAAGGTGCGTACAATTCCGGGTCCGTATAGTTTTTGTACTGGTCAAATCATGGATCCGGAAGACGATCTGTACCGTATCGGCACCGTTGCCAACATGACGGATCTCTCCGTGGAACGGCTGCGCGCCTGGGAGCGGCGTTACGGGCTCCAGCCTGCCCACCGCGCGGGCAAGACGCGTTTCTACAACCTCGAACAGGTTGAGCGTCTCAAGAAAATCAAACGTCTGATAGATAAAGGCCACCCGATCAGTTCGCTGGCGTCGTTGACCGATGAGCAACTCGACGAACGTCTCGTTACCCAGCGAAATCTGGCCATGAGGCCAGCCACAGCGGGTCTGATCGGGCCTAACCTGCTGGTACTGGAGCAGCAGCAGGATCACACCTCCAGAATCGATGTGCGGGCACGCTGGGCAAACATGGACGCGTTCATGAGCGATCAAAGCGGGGCCGACACGCTGGATGTCATCGTGGTTCAGCTCCCGGTATTATCAGCTCAACATATTGAAAACATTGCTAAATTCCAACCAAAAAGTCGAATCGTCGCAATCTACCAGTTTGCCACCGCGAAACACATCGCCGCCACTCAGGAGTTGGGTGTCCCGACTCTGAACTGGCCAACCTCGTGGCAGGAAATCGAACACGCCTGTGCCACTACAGCGGGTATGCCGCTACGGGCAGCCCGCAGCGCGGCACGCCGTTTCAGCGATGAGGAACTGATCGCCATCGCCGCCAGTTCGGATGATCAGTCCAATTGCCCACAGCATCTGGTCACACTCATCAGCAGTCTGAACGCGTTTGCCGATTACAGCCTCGAGTATGCGGAGGAAGCCGTCGAATCCGCGTTGTACCAGCGAGTACATTCAGCCACCACCCAAGCTCGAGCACAGTTGGAACTTGCCCTGGAGGTGTTGGTCGAGGCGGACCAGTTGTTGTGGACTCCAGGCTAGACAAAACCTGTACAAATAGCCAAAAAAAGCGTTGACTTCATACTTGTACTGTACATAATGTCTACAACAACAGTTTAGGCGTGCGTACAACTTCATGCAATCCTCCCTTTCAAGTGTCCTTCCCCCAGAAGAGAAGTTGTCTTCGGCGGTACCCACCGCCGACACGCCTTTTTACGCCGACTACGGGGTTAGCCACTAACCCCGTAGTTTTATCTTCCGCAGCCCAAGCAATCACTACCCCCTGACCACACGGCTCGCCGCTGTGCCACAATCCCTTTCTGGTGTTTGCCGGATTCTCCAATGCGGTGGCTGTTGGCAACAAATCTGAAAAATCCCGTCCGGCAAACGTTGACGCTGGGTCTGGTGTGCCTGCTTACCGCCTGCGGAGGTGGCGGCGGCGGTTCATCACCTCCTCCGGTGACCAACATGCCACCAACGGCCAGCTTCAGCCTGTCTCCCGGTTTCGGCAATGCTCCCTTGACGGTGGCCTTCGACGGCAGCGCTTCCACCGATTCGGACGGCGTGATCGGCACTTACTTCTGGGAATTCGGGGATTCGAATCAGACCACGGGAATCGGTGCAACGGCTCAGCACACCTACCCGATTGACGGAAGTTTTACGATTCGCCTCACGGTTACCGATGACGATGGCGCGACAACGACAACCTCAACCAATCTCACGGTAACTCGCCCGGCCGCCACCGCTCGGATCTCGGGTACGATCCAGATCCTGGCCTCGAGCGCCATCGACAGCGACGTGAACGACCGTTTCACCACACCGGTGTCGAACAACGATTTCGCCAATGCCCAGCCGGTTCCAAACCCAGTGACGCTCGGAGGGTTCGCCAACATCGCAGGCTCCGGTTCGAGCTCAGGCAATCTTTTTGCGAGCGGAGACCCGGGGGATTTCTATTATGTCAGCCTTACCGGCAGCGAACTGATCACGCTCACTTTTGCCGGGGCGAGTGCGGATCTGGACCTTCGCTTGTGGGACGACTCCTTACCTGTGCCGAACCTCATCGATGCCTCAGCCGGCAGTGGTTCGAGCGAAAGTCTCAACGCATTGAGCGCAGGCAATTTTTTCGTGGAAGTGGTACCGGTATCGGGTGCGAGCAACTACGTGCTCAACATCGGCCAGGACGTGGTCTCGATGGGCCGCGCACCGAGCCGGATAAGTGACCCATTCGTGCCGGGCGAAATCATCGTGCAGTCGAATGACCAGGAACTCAGCTCCCGTTACGCGCTGCAGCCGGTAGTTCGCAGGGCAAGCCTTAGCGGTAGGTTTGCACTGCTGGCGACGGATACGCCCAATCGCTCGCTCCTGCGAGCCGCGCAGGCGTTGCGTCGCAGGTCGAATCTCACTCTGCCAGGCCACGGTCGCCTGTCTTTGCGGCTCGCAAGGAAGTACCAGACGCTGCTCATGATCAAAGGTATCGCCAGCGACAGCGCGGTAATTTCGGCCGAGCCAAATCTAATCAGACGCGCGCACAAAGTGCCGACGGATCCTTTGTACGGGTATCAATGGCACTACCCCTCCATCAATCTCCCGCTTGCCTGGGACCTGACGAGGGGTGACACCGATGTCATCGTGGCGGTCATCGACACCGGCGTGCTGGTGAATCATCCCGATCTTGACGATCAACTCGTGCCCGGATACGACTTCGTCAGCAACACCCAACGTGCCAACGACGGAGACGGTATCGATTCCGACCCGAACGATCCCGGCGATCTCGCCTACGGTGGTTCGAGCAGTTTTCACGGAACCCATGTGGCCGGTACGATCGCGGCAGAAAGCAACGACCCCGACAGTGCAGACCCGAACCCCACCGGGGTTGCAGGCATCGCCTGGAACTCACGAATCATGCCGGTGCGGGCACTCGGTGTCGACGGAGGCACATCTTACGATGTTTTGCAGGCGCTGCGCTTCGCGGCCGGGTTGTCCAATGACTCAGGCACGGTTCCCGCGCAACGGGCCGATGTGATCAATATGAGCCTCGGCAGCTCCTTTTCTTCCCAAAGCGAGCAGGCGGTCGTGAACCAGGTTCGCGCCCTGGGTATTTTTATCGTCGCAAGCGCCGGTAACGAATCTTCCACGTTACCGAGTTATCCGGCAGCGTATGAGGGCGTGATCTCGGTCAGCGCCACCACCATCAGCAACAGCCTCGCACCCTATTCGAACACGGGGCCGACCATCGATGTTGCCGCCCCCGGCGGCTACAACGCGACGGATCTCAATGGCGACGGAATCGGTGACGGCGTGGTGAGCACGATGGGTGATGATGGCACTGCGGGTCCGGTGCAATTCGCCTACGCCGCGTTGAGCGGCACATCCATGTCTGCCCCCCATGTCGCCGGTGTGATCGCACTGATGAAGGCCGTTCATCCCAACCTCACACCAGCGGAATTCGATATGGCACTGCTCGCTGGAGATCTCACCGACGATCTGGGCAGCGCTGGGTTCGATGAGTCTTACGGGCATGGTCTGATCAACGCGCATAAAGCGGTCGTGACGGCGCTCGCACTCGCCACCGGCCAGGGAAGTGATCCCGGTCCGGTGATGAGCGCATCCGTGAGCACGCTGAACTTCGGGGTTTTCGGTACATCGTTGGATTTCACGCTGCAGAACGTGGGGACCGGCACGGTCAGGGTGCAACCTATCACTGCGAGCGAACCTTGGCTCAGCGTTCAAGCAAACTCCGTCGATGACAACGGCTTGGGCAGTTACGAGGTCCGGGTCGATCGTTCAGGCATCACGGTCGAAGGAACTTACAGCGCCAGCATCTCTATCATCGATTTTGACGCAAACGAAATAACCATCAGCATCATCATGCAGGTCTCCAGCCTCGATTTGACAGCCGACGCGGGCCAGCATTACATCATTCTGGTAAATGAAGACGGTTCCTCCGCGCTACCTGCAACCGTGTTGACGGCGACCAACGGGGTTTACGATTTCGTGATAGAGAATGTTCCAACGGGTCAATACCAGCTGTTTGCGGGAACCGATTCCAACGACGACGATTTCCTCTGCGATACTGCAGAGGCGTGTGGCGCCTATCGCACATTGGATTCACCCGACCTGCTGAACATCAATGGCGATATGTCCGGTCTCGACTTTGTTTCGGGGTTCCGCACTAATCTCTCGACGCCGACAGCCATAGCTATCAACGGGCGTGGAATATCCTTCACAAAACCAAACCAAGTCGAGTAGCAGTGATGAATAAAACCGCGGTAATGACGTTGACGCTGCTCGCTGCAGTGGGTATCAACGGTTGCTCCACGCGCGATAAGCTCGCAGCGGAGGAAGTACTCAAACACGGAAACTGTCAAACGCTGGAGAGCGGCATCTCCCAGGTGAGCTTTGAGGATGTCG
>JACZXA010000164.1 GCA_022571865.1 Pseudomonadota bacterium | reverse complement strand
AAGGGACAGGCGCATGTAACCATCGAAGGCGTGGGTCACTTCCTCCAGGAGCAGGCGCCTGACGCGCTCGCCTCTGCGGTGCTGAAGTTCATGGCTGACAACCCATAGCCGTTGTTGCGACAAGGCTTGTGTCCGATATGAATGCCAGGCTGAATCTGCCTCCCCATGAACGGCTTGCCCTGGCATTTCGTGAGCGGGTTCAGCGGGGTGAGTTACCGGCATCGAACCACAACCTGACGCTTAGCGCGGTTGGTCTGACCTGCGCCGATCTGGTTCATATATTTGAAAGTCAACTCATGAGTCGACATCTGGATTACGCCGCGCGCAGGTTATCTCAGGAGAAGCGAGGGTTCTACTCCATTGGTTCCGCCGGTCATGAAGGCAACGCAGGGGTTGCGCACGTATACCGGTCGACCGATATGGCTTTTCTGCACTATCGATCGGCGGCTTTTCTGATCGAGCGAGTGCGTCGCAAGCCCGGTGCGACGCCGTTGTGGGATATGGCTTTGTCGTTTGTCGCAAGCGCTGATGATCCCGTTTCGGGCGGGCGCCACAAAGTGCTTGGATCTCATGAGATGTTCGTGCCTCCTCAGACCAGCACGATTGCTTCTCACCTGCCGAAAGCCGTAGGCACTAGCTTTGCGGTTTCGTTGGCTCGTATGTTGAAGGTCGATTTTTCGGTAGTGCCTCATGATTCGGTCGTGATTGCGAGTTTTGGAGATGCCAGCGTCAACCACTCGACCGCGGTGGGTGCGCTCAACACGGCCGCGTTGACGGCGCACAGAGGCATTCCGTTGCCAATCTTGTTAATCTGTGAAGACAACGGTATCGGTATCTCTGTGCCGACGCCCAAGGGTTGGGTGGCTGGCAGCTACGAAGGCAAACAGGGATTACACTACATCGCGGCCGACGGCACTGAGATTCTGGATGTCATACGAGCGGCAAGACAAGCCGAGCACTTGACCAGG
Organism: Pseudomonadota bacterium; assembly: GCA_022571865.1. Taxonomy (GTDB): domain Bacteria; phylum Pseudomonadota; class Gammaproteobacteria; order Pseudomonadales; family Azotimanducaceae; genus SMWK01. The sequence continues at coordinate 9,749 of JACZXA010000164.1, read as the reverse complement.
GATAGGCGAACACCCGTTTTCCTCCACCTCAACATGATCAGGCTCATGGGGCATGCCGGGTCTGACATCGAAAGCGCTTATCGCCCGCCTGGAGACATCAAGATCGACGAAGCTCACGACCCGCTGTTGAAAACAGCGCGCACGTTGATCGATGAGCAGGCGATGACTGCCCAGGCGATTCTGGATCTGGATCTACAGATTGCCGAGCGGGTGCAGCGAGTCACCGATCAAGCTTGCGAGCGCCCCAAGCTCACATCCGCCAAAGCCATCATGCGCTCAATCGTGCCCGAGCCCTCTTCGCGCAACGAAACGCTGAAACTTGACGGGTCCTTCGTGCCGTCGTCGGCCATAGACGCTAGAGCCTGCGAGACACCTCAACACATGTCGCGGCTGATTTCGTTGACGCTGATGGGAATACTTGCCGCAGACCCACGAGCGGTAGTTTTTGGCGAAGACGTCGGCAGGAAGGGTGGTGTTTACGGTGCTACCGCCCGCCTGCAAACCCAGTTTGGCAATCGACGCGTCTTCGATACTCCGCTCGATGAGCAATCGATATTAGGGCTTGCCATCGGGCTTGCCCACAACGGCTTCATACCCCTGCCAGAGATTCAGTTCCTTGCTTACGTTCACAATGCGGAAGATCAGATTCGCGGTGAAGCGGCCACGCTCTCGTTTTTTTCCGATGGTAAGGCGGCTAATCCGATGGTGATCCGTATCGCGGGCCTTGCTTATCAACGTGGCTTTGGCGGGCACTTTCACAACGACAATGCGCTTGGTGTTTTTCGCGATATTCCCGGCATAGTGTTGGCCTGCCCGTCACGGGGTGATGATGCGGTACGCATGTTGCGCTGTTGCTACCGCCTCGCTCGAGAGCGGGGTCGGGTGGTGATTTTTCTGGAACCCATCGCACTGTATAACATGAAAGATCTCATTACGGACGGCGATGGCGGCATGTCGTTCGTATACGACGAGATCGAAGGCGACGTCCGTTTTGGCGAGCTGGGGGTGGAGGATTCGAAACCTTCCAGGGGGTACACAAAAAAGAACGGGCGTGCTCCCGATCTTGCCATCGTCTCATACGCCAACGGCGCGTACTTGTCGCGGCGGGCGATAAAGAGACTCACCGCCGATGATGGCAGGTTCGTTCGATTGATCGATCTGCGATGGCTGAAACCACTCGATATCGAAGCGATTCTGGCCGCGATCGGCACAGCCCAACACATACTCGTCGTGGACGAATGCCGCCGTACCGGGTCAATGAGCGAAGAGTTGATTACGGGCTTCGTGGAAAACGAATGCCAGGTGCCATTCGAGCGTTTGTGTGCACAGGACAGCTTCATACCGCTCGGTACTGCGGCTTACGAAGTGTTGCCGAGCGAAGCGGATATCCTGAGCGCGGCACGGAATCTCCTGGCGAAACCCTCGGGGCAACGCCGTTGGCGAATGAAAGAGACGTGACGACTCACAACGCCGTGGCGAGCAAGAAAGGCCTGCTGCGTGAAACGGCCGTCGTCATCGCCCCGGGCAGAGGCACATACACCTCGAGTGAACTCGGCTACCTCGGACGTCTGCACGGTGACAAGTCGGACCTGCTCACCGCGATCGATGCCTATCGAGCAGAGCGAGGGTGTGAAGGAATTGTCGATCTCGATCGGGCGGATCGGTACTCGCCGGCTCGACATGCCACCGGCAGGAACGCCGCTGGTTTGATTTACGGCTGTGCGCTCGGTGACTTTCTCGACATCGATCGAGATCGTTACGACATCGTCGCCGTTACGGGTAACTCCATGGGTTGGTATTTGTCGTTGGCGGCAGCGGGCGTTGTGGAGATGTATGACGCGGGCGTTGAACTGGTTGAAACGATGGCGGCGCTCATGGATGAATACGGGGTAGGAGGGCAGTTGGTCTATCCGTTGGTTGACGACACCTGGGGTGTGGTTAAGAAACAGCAGGCTTCGGTAGCAAAGGTACTCGCAGACGCACCGGGCGAGCTCTTCGTTTCCATACGCCTCGGCGGCATGGTGGTACTTGCGGGTACGGATGAGGCGCTACGCGCTGCGGAAAAGGAACTGCCGGATATTGAGGGAGGATTTCCGCTGCGTCTCGCGCGCCATGCAGCTTTTCATACTCCGTTGCTCAATCAGGTGAGCGAGTTTGCTCGGCTGAAACTGCCGTTGTCGATATTTGCCGCACCCGACATTCCCGTCATCGACGGGCGGGGCGAGATCTGGCAACCTGCCTCCGATCTCGCTGCCATGCGTGACTACACTTTAGGTCACCAGATTGTCGAAACCTACGATTTTTCGAAGGCGGTGGAAGTGGCGCTCAAAGAGTTTGCCCCGCAGAAACTCATCCTGCTTGGTCCGGGAAGCGCCATGGGACCCCCCGTTTTGCAGACGCTGATAGCTCACAAATGGTTTGGATTGGCGGATAAGACAAGCGTATTGCAACGACAGAAATCGGATCCTTTCGTTTTGGCGATGGGGATTCCCGACCAACGTGAACGCGTGGTCAGACACGGAGCAACGACATGACACACAGCGATGTAACTCGGGCCGTGGGACTTACCCCGACAGAGATTGCTGGAGGCGACCTCACCGTGATTTCGCCCATCGATGGCGAGCTCATCGGACAAGTCGAGATGCGAACAGCCGAAGAGGCTACTTCGATGATCGCGAACGGGGTGCGGGCATACCATGCCTGGCGGGATGTTCCCGCACCGCGACGCGGAGAGTTTGTCCGCCTGCTGGGAAACAAGCTGCGGGAATGCAAAGAACCGCTTGCACGCCTCGTATCCACCGAATGCGGAAAGATATTCCAGGAAGGCCTGGGCGAAGTTCAGGAGATGATCGATATCTGCGATTTTGCCGTGGGTCTGTCGCGACAACTCTATGGTCTGACCATGCCTTCGGAGCGTCCCGGTCACTGCATGAGGGAACTATGGCAGCCGATGGGCGTTTGCGGGGTGATTACAGCTTTCAATTTCCCGGTCGCCGTTTGGGCCTGGAATACTTGTCTGGCGCTGGTGGCTGGAAATTCCGTTATCTGGAAGCCGTCGGAAAAGACTCCGCTCACAGCGCTTGCCGTACAGAAGATATTCGATGAGGTTGCCGCTGAATTTGCCGCAGCACCGGAGGCCTTGGCGCAAGTGCTGATCGGCGATGCCAGTGCCGGTAGCGTACTCGTTGAGAGCAAAGACGTGCCGATAATTTCCGCAACCGGTTCGACGGGCATGGGTCGTGCGGTTGCCCCGGTTGTGGCTGCTCGTTTCGGTCGCTGCATACTCGAGCTTGGGGGTAACAACGCGATGATTGTCACGCCGTCTGCCGATCTCGACATGACCCTGCGGGCAATCGTCTTTTCTGCGGTCGGAACCGCCGGGCAGCGTTGTACTTCGCTGAGAAGAGTGATCGTTCATGAGCAGGTCTACGCTACGCTGATTGAAAAGCTCAAGAAGGCGTATGCCAGCTTGAAGATTGGCAGCCCACTGGACGATAACGTGTTGGTTGGGCCGTTGATCGGCCGGGCGGCCTTCCTGCAGATGGAAAGCGCGCTGGCGACGGCGGAGGAGGAGGGGGGCACGGTATTCGGTGGCGAGCGGGTCTTGGCTGACGAGTACCCCAACGGCTATTACGTGCAACCCGCGATCGTTGAAATGCCGGACCAAACCGACATCGTTCGCCGGGAGACTTTTGCGCCGATTCTATACGCGATGAAATATTCGACCTTCGAGGCGGCTGTTGCGTTGCAGAACGATGTACCGCAGGGACTGTCATCGTGCGTGTTCTCGACTAACGTTCAGGAAACAGAATATTTTCTGTCACAGCGTGGATCTGATTGCGGTATTGCCAACGTGAACATTGGTCCATCGGGGGCTGAAATCGGCGGTGCGTTCGGTGGCGAAAAAGAAACGGGGGGCGGTCGAGAATCCGGATCGGATGCCTGGAAGGCCTACATGCGCAGGCAGACGGTGACGGTGAATTACTCTGAGGAGTTGCCGTTGGCCCAGGGTATCAGTTTTGAGGTGTAGCGTTGATGAGCGGGAATAAAATTAACAACATAGCCGTGCTGGGTCTCGGTTCGATCGGAGAGTTGGCGGCAATCATGTTGGATGCTACCGGATTCAGGGTGATTGGTGTCGATACCCGACTGCCCGAGCGGAACGTGCCTTTTGAACTCAAATGCGTGTCCGCAGCGGTTAAAGACGAGTTGATGAACGTGATTAAAGATCAGGATGCGGTGCTTTCCTGTCTTCCCTACCACCTCAACAAAGAGGTAGCACGTCTTGCCAGTGAGCTTGGCTTGTACTATTTCGACCTGACCGAAGATGTCTCGACCACTCAACTCATCGGTGAGTTGAGCAAGAAAAGCGAAAAGTTGATGGCGCCGCAGTGTGGACTGGCTCCAGGTTTTATCGGCATTGTCGGTGCTCACCTGGCGGAACAGTTCGATGAGATACGATCGATCAAACTGCGGGTCGGTGCGCTGCCGCAACATCCAACCGGGTTGCTTGGGTATTCGTTCAACTGGTCACCGGAAGGCGTCGTAAACGAGTACCTCAACGACTGCGAAGTCATCGAGGACGGTGAGCGTAAATGGACCTCGCCGATGGAGTGGATCGAAACGGTTTACGTCAATGGTGTGCGTTTGGAGGCGTTCACCACCTCGGGTGGGCTCGGTACCATGTGCGATACCTATCGAGATCGGATTAAAAATCTGGATTACAAAACCATGCGCTATCCCGGTCACGCAAGCCTGATGAATTTTTTCTTTCACGAGTTGTTGATGCGCGAGGACCGTGCGCTGGCGGGAAAAATCTTGACCAACGCCAAACCACCGGTGGATGACGATGTTGTCCATGTTCATGTTTCCGCCGAAGGTACGCAGGATGGCCAACTGGGTCGTAGTGAGTTCGTAAGGTCCTATTATCCGATGGAAATAGAAGGTCGACCCTGGCGAGCCATCTCATGGACAACTTCGTCATCCGTTTGTGCTGTGATCGAGATGGTCAATTCTGGCGAATTGCCGGACAAAGGATTTCTGCACCAGGAAAAAGTACCGCTGGACGCTTTCCTGGAAACCGTAAACGGACAGCGCTACGCGGTCTGAGACGAGGCTGCGACGAGTGGATGAAGGTGTAGAATAGGCGGCACACATCCGGGTCACTACGAGGGGGAAATTCGCCATGGGGAGAAAAGCGGCAATTGTTGTTGCGTTCATCGCGGCCATGCTCATCGGACTGATCGGGCACGCGCAGAACGATGCGCCGAACGATGCGCCGAATCCGTATGAGACCGTCGAAGGTTGGGCGAAGTTACCCGCAGATCGGCCCTGGGGGGCAACCAGTTCTGTTTATCCTGCAAACGATGGCAAACACATCTGGGTGGCAGATCGTTGCGGCGCCAATAGTTGTCTGGGCAGCGACCTCGATCCGGTGATGCTTTTTGATGCCGATGGCAACCTGGTGAAAAGTTTCGGCGCAGGCTTGATGGTCTGGCCTCATGGCATCCATGTAGATCCCGATGGCAATGTTTGGGTCGCGGATGCCGTGGGATATGCGAGCGTCCCCGATGGCGTGGGACACCGAGTCTACAAATTCAGCCCCGATGGCGAACTGCTGATGACGCTGGGCACCGAGGGTGTTCCCGGGGATGGCGAAAACACCTTTCGCAAACCCAATGACATGCTGGTGGCGCCCAACGGTGACATATTTGTCGCGGATGGACACAGCGGAAGTCCCCCTCGAAACAACCGGATCGTCAAATTTTCGAGCGATGGAACCTTTATCAAGGCGTGGGGGATGGCCGGTGCGGAAGATGGCAACTTCAACGATCCACATGCCCTTGCGATGGATTCCCAAGGCCGACTCTTCGTCGGCGATCGCGGCAACAACCGAATTCAGATCTTTGACCAGGACGGCAAACATATAGCGTCCTGGACTCAGTTCGGTCGCCCGAGTGGGCTGTATATAGACAAAAACGATATCCTCTACTGCGCAGATTCGGAATCCGGTACCCCTCGGCACCCCGATTGGAAAAGAGGTATACGCATTGGAAGTGCCGTTGATGGTGTTGTTACCGCGTTCATTCCGGACCCTGAATCCGTTCCTCGCGGCACCAGCGCCGCTGAAGGAGTTGCCGTGGATGGCGCAGGCAATATCTACGGCGCTGAAGTTGGTCCGCGTGCGTTGAAAAAATATGTCAGAAAGTAACGTGGAACGATCGGTCATCGATCCGGATCAGTTGAAACGTTATTCGTTTTCGGTTTGGAGTTTCAAGCAGGGCGAGATGGTGTCGTTGATGATTCATATCGGCGACCGTCTCGGTTTGTACAAAGCCCTGGACAAAGCAGGTCCCGTGAGCGCCGGAGAATTAGCCGAACGAACGGGATTGCAGGAGCGCTGGCTGTTGGAGTGGTTGCGTGGTCAGGCGGCAGCGCGGTTGCTCAAATATCATGATGGGGACCGATTCGAATTAAGTGCCGTGGGCAGTGCGGTGCTGGCTGACGAGGAGGGTAGCCTCTCCTTCGCCGCGGGTGCATTCGGCGGCCAGACTCCACCCGACACCGTTGACAAGCTGATCGAAGCATTCCATACAGGAATCGGGCTGTCGTACGAAGATCTCGGCCCCAACGCCGCTCACCGCACCGAGCGGATGTTGGGACCGTGGACGCGTCAGGAGTTGATACCGAAAATATTGCCTGTGCTCGACGGTGTGGTCGAGAAGCTGAGCCAGGGTGCAGTTGTTGCGGACATTGGGTGCGGCAGTGGCGTTGCGCTGGTCACGATGGCAGAAGCCTTCCCGAACTCGACGTTCCATGGCTACGATCTGAGTGCGATCGCCATCGAGCGCTGTCATGAAAAGGTCAAGGAGTTGGCGCTTGAAAACGTCGAACTTTTCATCGCTGGAGGTGAAGACATACCATCGGTACCAACGTTCGACTTTCTGATCTCGTTTGACTGCATTCACGACATGACCCAACCGGCGAAGGTGATCGCGGCGATCTACCAATCGATGCAACCCGATGGAACCTGGTTGATCAAAGACATCCGCAGCCGGACAGATTTCAAGGAAAACATGCGTAATCCGTTGTTGGCGATGTTTTACGGCTTTTCGGTATCGGCCTGTATGTCTTCGGCGTTATCGGAACCGGGTGGTGCCGGATTGGGTACCCTCGGCTTTAACCCGGAGGTGGCCGAACGGATGGTGCGAGAGGCGGGGTTTACTCGATTTGTACAACACGATCTCGAAGATCCGAGCAACCTGTATTACGAGGTCCGTCCCTGATCTGACCCGGTTTTACTGGGTTATGAGCACACCGTCGGCTTCGAGTGCGTCCAAGGTCTCGTCATCGAGGTCGAGCAATTCCTTGAGCGCGGTTCGGTTGTCGTGACCCTGAACGTGGGAGCCCGAGGTAGGCCCGACCGGTCCCGCGGAGAAGCGAAACGGGGAGCGCGGGACCTTGACCGGCACACCGTCCACGTCGATCTCAACGAACGCTTGCCGCGCGATTGCCCAATCCTCATTGACCGTGTCGCCGAGTGATTTTACTTCCCCGAGGGGCATGCGCAGGGATTCGAGTGCGGCTTCAAAATCGCTGACCGTTGCGTATTGTAGTGCCCAACTCTGCAGCAGTTCTTTGACCTCAGCCTCCTTACCCTGGGTCGATTCTGGATCATGCCAGCCGCGAGCGTCGAGTTCGTCGGTTTTGTCGAGGGCCGCGGCGATTCGGAATACGCTCGTCGTGGGGTTGCCAGGTAATTGCACCCAGGTGCCGTCCTTGAGTTGCAGGAGTGCCGCCTTGCCGGGTCGAAACGGGCTGATTTCATCGCCAAAACCGCCGCTGACCTCGACGGTCGTCCACTCGTTCATCGCGAGCATCGTCTCCGCCATGGATACATCGATGTGTTGGCCGACACCGGTTCGCAGCCTGTACACCAATGCCGCGAGTATTGCGGTCGCCGCCTGCGCGCCGACCGCAAAGTCTGCGTGAGACACCGCTTCAGGTTGGGGAGGGGTGCCACGTTCTCGAGCATTGAGATGGATGAGGCCAAGCTCTGCGTGCATGACGGGGGCATATGCCCGGCGGTTGGCCGCAGGCCCGTTCTGACCATAACCGGTAATCGAGCAGTAGACGATATCGGGATTTCTGGTTCGTACCTCCTCGTAACCCAGGCCTAAGCGAGCGGCGACCCCGGGACGATAGTTCTCAACCAGCACATCGGCCTTGGCGGCGAGCCTTGCGACCAGATCTCTCCCCGAAGGATTGCGTAGATTGATGCTGAGGTGGCGCTTACCGGCATTCTGCTGGGCAAAACCCAACGCGACGCGTCCGGCTTTCGGCACCCCGCGACGCAACAGGTCGCCTTCCGGTGGTTCGATTTTGATTACGTCGGCACCGAGATCTGCCAGCGTACGGGTACAGCATGGACCTGAAACCACCCGGGTGAGATCTAGCACGGTAATTCCTGAAAGTATCATCTCCCCTCCAAGGCAATAGGTTGCTCCACCGGTCGTTCGATAATCCAGTGGATCAATCGGTTATTCTTCCTGTTCCTGCGACAAAAAGCATGCTTGCTCGGTCGGTAATGGCTTCAGCGTCTCATTAAAAACTCATCGAGGCAGACGAAAGAATGGTGGCGACAACAGCAAACCCCAGTACCTGGCAAAACAAAGTTCTGCCTGTCGCAGTATGGGTCTGCGTTGGCTATATGGTGCTGTACGGTTTTTTTGGTTGGCTGGGTTGGGGCATACCCGCGATATCCGAACAATTGACCGGTGAAGCGTCGCGGTGGTGCGAACGAGTTAGTGACGGCATCTTCAGGGAACCGGCGAATGCGCTGAGCAATCTCGGTTTTGTGTTTGCGGGACTGTTAATGCTGCGCGTTCTGTCCACAGATCCACGCAACGGAGACGGCCCCAATCAATTCCATGGTCTCACTCCTGTGGCGATGCTGTATGCAATCGCAGTAATCTGGCTGGGCCCTGGTTCGATGCTCATGCATGGCACGCATACAGCCTGGGGTGCCTGGGCGGACAACCTCAGTATGGTCATGTACATCCTGATTCCGTGGCTGGTCAATGTGGCCGCGATGGGAGGATGGACCGCTCGACGATTTTTTCTGGTTTATCTCAGTTTGGTGGTTGTGTACGGAGTTGGGCGTCTGCTTTTTGGCGGAAGGCTTGGCATCAACCTCGATTTCTTCGGGCTGTCAATTGCGTTGTGGGGAATTTCGGAGGTGTTGTTTCGTTTCTGGTCGCAACCGATGCGCTGGCTGTCGGGACTGTTTGGTTTTGTCATTGCTGCAATTTTTGGCACTATGCCCTGGGAAATGTTCGCAGAACCCGCGAAATACTGGTGGATCGTCTTGTTTTGGCTTCCGGCATTGCTCGCTCCTCGAGCGCCTCCTGGGAGACGGTCCTACAGACCCTGGTTTATTGCCGGCGTGGTGACCTATATGGCGGCATTTGCGATCTGGCTGACCGGTCGCCCCGGGAATCCGTTGTGCAATCCAGATTCGCTGATACAGGCTCACGCGATCTGGCATCTCCTGAGCGCGGTGGCAACCTGGTGTTTTTTCAAATTTCTTCGAACCGAATACGTGATCGATCCGGAACGCTCGTGAAGCGTAATTCCCAAGGACATGCGCGGGCGCTGCTGGTTAAACTACAACCGTTCAGATTGACGAGGTCTCGGAGCAAGTGAAGGTTCGTCGCTTGACAGCGCCCGCAGGTGCCGTGATTGAAGGT
>JACZXA010000163.1 GCA_022571865.1 Pseudomonadota bacterium | reverse complement strand
TGTCCAAGTTCAATTGTCTGGGGCTGCATCTCGGCAACCCGGCCACCCTCCCTACCGCCAGAACCCGCGCCATCAGCCCGGAGAATCCCTCCGGCGAACCGGGTCAGGGTGCCCGCGCGCGCGATGGCACTGGCGCGGAAGCGGCGAGGGATCTGGGTACCGGCTGGAAGATCTCCCCCTCGATCCGCATCGAACCAGGAGAGACTGCAACCCTCGCAGACATCGTCGGTAGCGGTGCCATTCAACAGATCTGGATGACACCCACGGGCCATTGGCGGCATTTACTGTTACGTGCCTATTGGGACGGGCACTCGCACCCATCCGTAGCGACACCCCTGGGTGATTTCTTCGCCATGGGGTGGTGTGAATACGACCCGCTCAATTCCCTGGCCGTCTGCGTCAACCCTGCCAGTGGCTTCAACTGTTATTGGGAGATGCCATTCAAAACTCAGGCCAGATTGACTCTGGAGAACATCGGCCAGGAAACGGTGACACTTTATTACCAGATCAACTATACCCTCACCGAAGTCGAACCCGAGCGCGGCTATTTCCACGCTCACTTCCGTCGAGTGAACCCGCTACCTTATCAATCTGTCCATACGCTGGCCGACATCGAAGGATGTGGTCACTACGTCGGTACTTATCTGGCCTGGGGATCGAATAGCGGTGGCTGGTGGGGCGAAGGAGAGGCAAAGTTTTACCTGGACGCAGATGACGAGTTCCCCACCATATGCAGCACCGGTACGGAAGATTATTTCTGTGGATCCTATTGTTTCCTGGGTAAAAATCGCGAGGAAGGATACCAAACATTCTCCACGCCATATGCGGGCTTTCATCAGGTAATCAAACCCGGCGGGCGTTTCGGAAGTCAACGGCGATTTGGAATGTATCGTTGGCACATTCCCGACCCGATACGCTTTCAATCGCGTCTTGTCGTTACTATGCAGGCCCTCGGTTGGCGAAGCGAGCGTCGTTATCACCCTCTGCAGGACGATATCGCATCGGTCGCCTACTGGTACCAGGGTGCGCCCCTGGGCACCCTGCCCCCATTGCCTGATGCCGATGCTCTGGAAGTAATCTAGTGGAATTTCGGGATCTTCCCAGCATCGATAAGCTGTTGCGCTCAGAACACTTCGCCGCACTGATCACGGCTCACGGCGCCGAGCGAACCAAAAATCTGTTACGTTCGTTGCAGGCTCAGTGGCGCACTTCCGGAAGCCTTCCCGCGTGGGCAGATGACGAACAAGCGTATGCCAAGGTGGTACACGAGACACTCGCCGCGCTCGAATACCAAACCGTATTCAACCTGACCGGCACCATCATTCACACCAATCTCGGTCGCGCGTTGTTGAGCGAGTCGCTTTTCCAGGAGGTCGCTGCCCTGGTCACTCGACCGATGAATCTGGAATACGACCTGCGGACCGGCAGAAGGGGCGATCGGGATGGGGTTGTCGAAGAACGGCTGCGGGTGTTGACGGGGGCAGAGGCCTGCACGATCGTCAACAACAACGCAGCCGCCCTCCTGCTCGTACTCAATACATTTGCGCTGGGTCGCACCGTGCCGGTATCACGGGGAGAACTGATCGAGATAGGCGGCAGCTTCAGATTACCGGAACTCATGGAACGTGCCGGTTGCACTCTGCACGAGGTCGGCACCACGAATCGCACACACCTGCAAGACTTTGCTCGAGCGATCGACGAACAAACACCCCTCTTGCTCAAGGTACATCCCAGCAACTACCACATTTCCGGCTTTACCCGCGAAGTCTCGATCAACGATCTGGCCAAGCTCGCACACGACAACCATTTGCCTCTGTGCGTCGACCTCGGCAGTGGCACCCTGGTGGATCTGGAACGTTGGGGGCTTCCCCACGAACCGACGGTCCAGGAGGTGCTCGCCCAGGGTGCAGACCTCGTCACCTTCAGTGGTGACAAACTGCTCGGCTCGGTGCAGGCGGGACTCATCGTCGGCGGGGAAAAGGCGATCACCGAACTCAAAAAGAACCCGCTCAAGCGTGCTTTGCGTCCCGATAAAGTGACCCTCGCACTGCTGGACCGAACCCTCGCTCTGTACGAACAGCCCGAGACACTTTCCGAGCGGCTGCCGCTGTTGAAAACGCTCACCACGCCGACTACCGAACTCGAACAGCGCGCGGCAGACATAGTGACACTGATGACCACCCTGCTCCCGGAGTTTACAATTCAGATGGTACCCAGTCGCTGCCAGCTCGGCAGCGGCTCGTTACCCGATCAGACCATCGACAGCCGTGCGGTACGCATCGACCATGAAGATCCAAAATCGATTCGACAGCTCGGCGAACGGTTACGCCGCCTACCTACACCGGTGATCGGACGTATCCACGAGGACGCCCTGCATCTCGACATGCGCGGTGCCGAACGTCTCGAAGCGCTGTGTGCAACGCTCCAATCATTGGTGCCAACACCATGATCGTCACCCTCGCTGGCCACGTTGATCACGGCAAAACCAGTCTCGTACGCGCGCTCACCGGTACGGACACCGACCGTCTGGCCGAGGAACAGCGGCGCGGGCTGACGATCGATCTCGGCTTTGCCTACATGGACGGTGGAGGTGCACCCCTGGGCTTCGTGGACGTCCCCGGCCATCACCGCTTTATTCACAATATGGTCGCGGGCGTTGCGACCATGCAGTACGCGTTGCTCGTCATTGCCGCCGACGACGGGCCCATGCCTCAGAGCCGAGAACATCTGCAGATACTCGAGCTCATCGGTGTCCGCAACGGGGTCGTCGCATTGAGTAAGAGCGATAGAGTCCCCCCTGACCGTTTGGCGGAAGCGAAGGAGGAAATTCAAGCGCTACTGGCGGATTCCTTTCTCGACGGCTGCGAAATCATCACGACATCCACCACCTCTGGTGTCGGTATCGATGAACTCCGCCAACACCTCGACGCGGCAAATACCCGGCACCGTTTCGAGGTTCCGGACAAAAACTTCCGGATCGCCATTGATCGGGCCTTCTCGATAAAGGGTTCGGGCGTCGTCGCCACCGGGACCGTACATACCGGCACCATAGGCATCGATGAAGAGCTGGGCGTATTTCCAGGCGGAAAAATTGTGCGCGTTCGCGGCCTTCATACTCAGAACCAACCTGCCCGGACCGCAACGCTTGGCGATCGGTGTGCCTTGAACTTGACCGGTATCCCTCGCGAAGAAATTCAGCGGGGCACCTGGCTCACCAGCGGAGCAACCACCGGCCACCGTCAACTGGTAGTTTCCCTCAAGGTGCTCGATGATTTCCCCCGCAAGATTCGCCATTGGATGCCGGTGCACGTTTATCACGCCACCACACACACCCTCGCCCATATCGCCGTGCTGGAGACACCCTCGATTCAGGCGGGCGAAGAAGCTCTCGTTGACTTGTTATGCGACGAACCGTTGCTGGCCAAACGAGGCGACCGGGTGGTGATTCGCGACCAAAGCCTGGATCGTACCATTGGTGGCGGCCTGGTCATCGACAACGGCATTGTTGCAACGAAACGACGCAACCCCAGACGTTTGGCACGCCTGACAATCGACCAGAACCTTTCCCCGGAAGCGAGTTTTTCACAACTGCTGGCTCTCGGAGAAGTGTCGATTGAAGCCTTCAACGACAATTGGGATCTACCGGCAAGGCGTATTGATGCACTTGTCACAGACAGCGATTGTACCGTTGTCGGAGGCTATGGAATTGCCGATTCCACCTGGCAGGACTGGCGTTCTGCTTTGGCCGGGGAGATCTCCGACAAACATGCCCAGGACAGCACGCGCCAAGGAATCAAATCCAACGAGCTGGCCACAACGCTATCGCAGTCATTCCGCGACGCACTTCTGGCGGAACTTGTCATTGACGGGTCGATCACGCTCAAGGCAGGGCACTACCTGCCCCGTGGACGGGTGGTCAACCTGAGTGCAACAGAAAGAGCCTTGCTCGACAAGGTCGGTACTCAACTGAATCGAAAGCAACCACCAAGCCTCGGCGATCTAGCCAGAAATCTCACCTTGCCGCAGAAGCAACTCGAACGGGACCTGCGTGTACTGGCTGGCAAAGGCGAGTTGGTACAGATCAGCGCCAACCGATTTTACTTACCCGTCCAACTGACACCGTTGGCCGAATTGGCGCAACAACTCGATCAGCCGGGACCCTTCACCGTCAGGGAATTTCGGGACGCAGCCGGCGTCGGTCGCAACGTCGCAATCGAGGTCCTCGAATATTTCGACTCTCGAGGGTTTACCAAACGTGCGGACAATACCCGCCGCGTCATCGGTGAGCTAAGTCGCCTGTTACCCCCATGTTAGACTCGACCTTCGCGGTAATAATCCCGGAAGAGTATCGTCCCCGGTGGGGCGCGCGGCCTTCAAAGCCGTTGAGGTGCGAAACGTGCCTGGTGGGTTCGACTCCTACCTCTTCCGCCAGAACGTCAATAAACATATGGCTTTCAGAGAGATTTTCTATCCAACCTACATGTCTAACTACATGATGGATTGACCGCTTAAAACGACCCACAAATGCCGCCGAATCCCGTTGTTAAGCATATTGAGAAAACAAGTTAGTTAGACCACATCCCCACGGGCTGCTGAGCCTCAAGAGTCTCTTCCGTTGTATCAGGCAGCGGCGTGAAGAAGTTAAGACCGCTTCGGATTTCTACTTCGTCCACACTGACTAATAGGGCAGGTAGTTGGCTTGTCAGAATTCTCTGATGCGGGAAGATGAAAGCTATGGCTTCCTGGTTAGCCGGATCGTAGATCACCTTCCAGTAGTGAGTAGGAACGGGGACACCATTTCCGAATAAACCCAGGTAGTCCACCTTCGAACAACGGCCCGGTATAGATGAACAGTTCTCCCCTGGCATCCGTCCACTTTCTTTCTCGATTCTCTAAGAACGTCTGTTACATTCAATCCGCGACACCTGCCAGTGGAAGCTTCGGTCACTAGGCCTTAAGTGGTGTGGCAGCCTGGGGAGACGAGCGTTGATTCCACTTCTTTGTGCTAACCATCAGTCACCCTTCGACCCACGCCTTGGCGAACGCTGTTCGGGTGATCCTTGAGCGGTAACCCATCATCCGACTCACGCCTAACGCTAGTTCGCCGGTCGTCGAAGTGTTTGTACACGCATCTACATTTTCGGGTGTGGGCGCATCCAAGCAACGGCAAACTTGGTGCCTCATTCGCTAGGAAGCGCGTGCCTTCTAAATAGAAGGCAGCTTCGCACATGTACTTACCGTTCGTTTTGACCGAAACGCCGTGGTATTTGCCTCGACGGGTAACGCTCAGTGGTGGCCGCTTCTTCCTAGGTGCTTTCAAGAATTTGAACATCTCCCTCCTCCCTGAAGGTTGACGTCATACAAAACATACTCCTGAACGTGTATACCATGCAATCGCACGCCCTGTGTTCAGCGCAATTGTGCCTAAGGGGACGGCCTTACCCAACGCGATTCAGTGGCCGTCGTCGTCGCTTTCCGCTCTTTGATCGTTAGGCACATCATTGTCAATCATCTCATGATCTTCGGGGTACACTCGTCTATAAAGATCAAGGAAACGTGCCCACCCGTTTTTTTGTTTCCTGAGTTTAGCTTCAAGGACCCAGGGCTGACTCGCAATGTTCTTCATACGGTAACCGTACAAATCTTTAAACCGATCCAGACGTAAAAAGCCTTCATCTAGGAATATCTGTGCGCGTTCGAACAGCCCCATGTATCGTTCGATGTCGACGCACTCCTGATGCGAGGGGTCTTCTTTTTTACGCAAATCACCGCCCGGGCGTAAACCAGTGTGGATGTGATGATACTTCTCTAACAGCTGGTCGAAAGCAATCATTGCCTGGAGCTGATTGGCGCGTTTTGCTACCTCCAAACTAGACACAGCTGACTTGGCCTGTCGGATACCAAAGATTAATGCAACCAACACGCCCGCGACTGTCGCAGTGATTCCGACTACTGTAACCACCGACGCAACTACTGACGCCGGAGCCTCTAGGTCTGTCCATTCCACACTAATTCCCCTACGTAAAACACACGGGTATTGTCTCCCGGTTCAAGGCGCTGGTCGCCGTGAAATCTCTCCGCTATTCTAGACGGTCATCGATCTGTCAGCATGAGTTCCGCTGCGACATCGGTCTCAACATTCACGTCCAAGTAGGAATCTTGCAATTGATATCCCACAAATGCACACCCTGGGTGCCACAGTGCAGTTCATGACTGCGCTCAAAGGCGACACGCTGGGCCAATCTAGTGTTTTTCTAGAGGCTTAGTTTTCTGATCTGCAAACTCTTCCTCCGTGAGGAGTCCTCTTTGCCTCAAATCATCCAACTTGATCAATTCGCTATAGAGGTCCCCAGAAACATTTGAATCAACTTCTGCTTCAATACTGATGTTTACATCCTTGGTCTCTTCAATGACAACATCCGCCCTCGGAACTAGGGATGTTCTTACGGCTTCTGCATCGGCTTCGTCCACAACCCTGAACTGGTACTCAACGCTTGCCCATTGCGCCGGACCGCTGCCAACGGGCCGCTCTTTGGTAGATATTGGTATCGCGATCTTCCCTTGACTCGCGGCGAACGAATTGGCATCGCGAATTACACCAGCTTTCAGTTTTGCCAGGCTTCCAAAGATACCGGCATGGTCTTCTCTCATTAGCATGTAAGTGTCTGGTGAAATTTGTACGATCCCGGGATTGGCACATCCAACAACCAATAACACAGCGGCCATCTGGACCGTTTGAATCCACTTCATGCGAACTCTCCCCGAGCGACTTACGAGAAGTATATGGTCACACCCTCCTCAGACGCTCCTGTACGCCCGTACAGCGGTGTTTAGATATACAGTAGGTAGGGTAAATGGGGCTGAGCGGGGCTGTGAGGAGCAGCTACTGGAGCCTGTGGCCTAGGCGTTAGCGATCTTGAGCGAATCGGTTGTACCCACCACCAAAAGAATATTTATAGCCATATCCCCATCGGTACTTCGTTGGGAATCGAGGTCCACCTCCCAGGCGCACCGCGTAGTACATGCAAAATGCCCATATAGGATATCCATGTCCGCGAACACATTGACGTAGGGCTTGATAAGCTACCAGTCGCTCTTCTTTCCCACCTCCCTTGTGATAACTCACGTCATGGGTTTCGCAACATCCTTCCCACGGAGTCTTTTCGTCGAACAGTTTCTTCCAGGCCCACGATAGGCCACCAGAACACCCGTCGGTTTCAAATTCCGTTAGAGGTCCAAGGGGATGAGCCATTTCACTTCCTTAAGTCCAATGAGTGGGGATGGCTTCCAAATGCTGGATTCAGAGCTGCAACCAACCTTCTTAAAACGCAAAGTTTGACAAACATAACTCCAAACGGATGTACCATGCAATCGCCCACTCCGGGTGCCTACAGTGCAGTACGTGCCTAAGAGGAAGGGCTTACTAAGGGTGTGTGGTGAGAGTGGTAGGGTGCAGGACGTGGCATAGATACAAACATGGACCGTGAAGAATCGAAAATCAGCCACAATATCGAGGATGATATTCTTCAAGTCACGGTCGCGGGCTCGGTAACCGTATCAGACATCGTCACCTACGTTCAGAACCACATCGAAGTGTTGACCCACAGCCCTTGCGTGTTATGGGATTTCAGACAGGCGCTTTTCCCCTATATTACGAGTGAATCATTGAGTGACTTGTCGGATAGGTTCAGCGTGATTTTCCGACATAGAGCTGATTGGCATACCGCCGTTGTGGTACGCGGTGGAGACGACCTACTCGGAAATTTTCTCGTGAATTTGCAGGAAGCCAACAGCGTACCCGCCGAGTACCAAACCTTCGTTAACCTACACGAAGCAAGAACATGGCTACAGAGCATCCCACTTCCGGCAACTACCGTAGGCGCGAAGTCGGATTCGGGTGCGGCAGAGACCTAGCCCTCCCGATACGAGCCGTTGATTTTTCGAGGCAGGTCGTCACGTAAGAACCTGACGTCCGATGAGAACAGGTCGTAACCCGCTAAATCAGTCAGCGCAACCAGGCGCATCTGTTTTATCTCAGGTGAAACCGGCGTAGTCTTTCCAGACTTGAGTCCCTCTCGGAGTACCGCAAATCCCTGCTTCGGTGAACAGCGGTAGTAGAAATTCAACCGGTATGGTCCGGGTTCTTCCTCGATATACGGCACCGCATCGACGCGCAATAAGCGGATCGCTTCGATTTCGATCCCGAGTTCTTCTAAGATTTCGCGCCGCAAAGTGGCTTCAATTACATCATCGGGCGATGCAGCATGCCCCGGAGCCGTCGGATCGCCCGCTATCAATTCGAGCGCGCCGCCGGGAAGCCCCCAGGCACCCTTGCGACGATAACTGTGTTCGACAAGCAGGATCTCGGTCGGCTTTGTGGTTTCATCGATCAGTAATGCAACGACTCCGACCAACCAGTTCCTCGCCAGCTGTCCTTTTAGGAAACCGGCTAACCTCGGCGGGAACCGTCGCCAGAGGGCGAGAGAGGTACGATGAAGTAAAGGATGTTGTTCGATGATGTGTGCAAGCCAAGCGAACACGTCTATTTGCTCTCAGTGTATTTCGGGCAAACTTCTCGATGGATAACCGCAATTAACCTCCACCCCCAAACCTCCACGAGAAAGCTCACAAGTCGTGTAGGCGATGTCTGCTTCCTCTTCTGTCAACGCCGGTTGAAAACTGACCCCCTTTTAGTAAGAAACGCCGGAGTAAATTTGACCCCCCTTGCCGAATTGAAAAGCGCTGGCTGACCTTTGGTCAGTCAGCCAGCGCGCTCTTCTTCCTCTTTGCAGTGACACCCGCTTTGCGTTTGTCCTTCAACCGATAACTCTCCCCTCGTAACGTGACGATATGGCCGTGATGCAACAGTCGATCCAACAACGCCGCAGTCAGAGTTGAGTCGTCCGCCAATGTTGTCGCCCAGTCCGAGAACGCCAGATTCGAGGTAATGATGATCGAACCCCGTTCATAACGCTTGGCCACAACCTGGAACAACAAGTTCGCCTCTTCTCGCCCGAATGGCAGGTAACCGAGCTCATCAATGACGAGTAACTTCGGTCCGAGAATCGCTCGGTTCATATACGACTTGAGCTGGTCTTTGCGGTTTGCAGCGACCAGTTGCAACATCAGATCGGCTGCGGTGATGAAACGAGTCTTGATCCGAGACATGACCGCACGATAAGCCAGCGCCAATGCCAAGTGAGTCTTACCCACGCCGCTCGGACCCAGCAATACAATATTCTCTGCACGCGCTATGAACGCGAGACTCGCCAGTTCCTGGATCTGTGCCTTGGGTGTCCCTGCGGCAAAAGCGAAGTCGTAGTCTTCCAATGTCTTGATGGCCGGTAATGTGGCCATTTTTAAGAGCGTTTGTTTGGCTCGCTCATGGCGACCGTCCAGTTCGGTCTTCAGCAGCCGTTCTAAGAAATCGCTGAAACTGGCCTGCTTATTGGCCGCGGCTTGAGCAATACCCGGATACTCATTCGCAACAAGATCGAGTTGCAACGCTTCGCACAATCCAATGATCCGTTCTTCTTGCAGGTTCATCGTTCGATCACCAGGGCATCGTACGTCGATAACGGATGCTGCAGAGACTCGGTGGGTATCGGCACTTTGGTAACGGGTCGTACCTGAATGTTTACGATCGTGCCTTCGTAGGGCTGAAGCGTGTCCCGCTCGTCAACGAAGCGATCCACAGGTCGCTCCTTGAGATCAGCGTGGATGCGGACGTTGGCGACTTCGCGCAACCAACGAGAAACCTCGAGGTTGCCCGTCTCGGCATCAACCAGGAGCCCCGATGACTTGAACCTGGCGCGTAGCGGCACCCAAAAACTGTTCCTCAAGTAACGGTTGAAGCGTTCCACCTTGCCCTTGGTCTTAGCACGGTACGGGCGGCACAGCCGTATGGAGAAGCCACAGTCACCAGCCAGCTGTAACAACTGCGGATGGTATCGGTGCTGACCGGGACCATAGGCATCCCGGTCCAGTACCGCCGTTTTCATATTGTCGAAGAGCACGTGCTGCGGGACACCGCCGAAGGCGACAAATGCTTGTCTTAAGCAGGACAACACCGTCTCGATCCGCTCGTCGGTGACGAAAACGACAAACGTCATCCGGCTGTAACCGAGGGTCGCCACAAAGGCTGACAATCGATCTCGACCTCGACGGAATACAATGAAGTCAGCCTGCATCTGCTTGCCAGGCGGCGTCTCGAACCGCACCAGCGGATCCTCAGCTCGCTTCGGCTTACACTCAGCCAGGAACTCCTTCAGTTGCGTGATCCCGCCGGGATAACCTCGTTCCCGGATCTCGCGTAACAGCACGGTCGCGGGTATCCAATCTGGCTTCGCCGCTTCGATCCGCCCCAATAGATACGGCTTGTATGACTCGAGCTTTGTCGTCCTTGGCATCCGTGGGCCGTAGGCCGGTGGGTCGTCAATCCTCAAATACTTGCGAACCGTGTTCCGCGATACACCAAGCTCCCGTTCAATCGCCTTGATCGATTTACCCTGTCGGGCCAGCACCCTGATCTCCACATACATCTCCAAACTGTGCATGGCACCCCATCCAAAGGGACGCCAGCTTACCCATACAACAGGGTCAGTTTTACTCCGGCGAGGGGGGTCAGTATTACTCCGGCGCTAACACTCTTCCTCCGAACTTGAGCATACCTCTTCCTCCGAACTTGAGCTTACTAGATTCATGCGACACCTGCCGACGCGCCGAGTACGCTCATAGTGTGTGA
>JACZXA010000162.1 GCA_022571865.1 Pseudomonadota bacterium | reverse complement strand
TAATCTCCACTCTCGCCCCTGGCAATGCCAATTCAGTTATGCCGATTGCGGTCCATGCCGGCCAAGGTTCAGAAAGAAACTCGTCGCGTACCTTCATGAAGGCACGTACATGATCGTTGAGATTTACGTGATAGCTCGTGTATTCGATGATGTTCTCGAAATCGAGTCCAGCGGCCTTGAGCACGTGGCCTACGCTGTTCCAGGCGTTGCGAAATTCATCTTCTGCTGATTCGGGAACGCCGCCGTCGTCGTTACTATCGATTTGACCGGAGCAAAGTACCAAGTCCGCTGTCCGTACTGTTGAGGCGAAGTGCCAATTATCGTATAGGCGCTTATCCTTGTCAGGAACGATGACGTCAAATGTCATCGGTGATCCTCAAGTAAATTGCGCTCACATCATACGTATTGTGGGCTATCAGTAAACCCATAAGCGATAATTCGTGCTTTATCTTGGTAGGAGTGTCGGTAGCCAATGTTGAACTACAGCGACCCTCACCCGGTGAGTCCGGAAGAATTGCAGCGCTACAAGTCGTTTGCACTCGAAGTATCAAGCCTCGCGGGAAAGGTGACGTTACCTTTCTTCAGAGCGGGCGTTGCGGTAGCCAACAAGGGTGATGATGGCAGCTTCGATCCCGTCACGGAGGCCGATAAAGGGGCCGAACGGCTGATTCGCGATGAGATTGCGAAGGCTTTTCCGGATCATGGGGTGCTCGGGGAAGAATTTGGTTTGGTGGAGGGTAACGGTCTCACCTGGGTGATCGACCCCATCGATGGAACGCGCGCCTTTATGACGGGAATGTTGCATTGGGGCGTGCTGCTTGCGTTGTTTGATGGCGCCAAACCGGTGCTGGGGGTCATGCACCAGCCGTTTACCGATGAGTTTTTCATCGGCGATGGTGTGACTGCCGAGTATCACCGTGGGAGTGAAGTGCGCGAGTTGCGGGTTCGGGGGTGCGCAAGCCTCGCGGATGCGGTGCTTACCACAACCGGGCCGCAACATTTTTCGGAGCCGGAGCTTGAGGACTTTGTTCGGTTGACGCAAGCCGTGAAGTTCACGCGTTATGGTGGGGATTGTTATATCTACGCCATGTTGGCGATGGGGGCCATCGATCTCGCCACCGACTCGTCGCTCAAACCCTACGACATTCAAGCGCTCATACCCATCATTCACGGCGCCGGTGGGGTGGTGACGACGCGCGATGGGGGGGATGCGAGCATGGGGGGGTTTTGCGTCGCATCGGGTAGCGCCGAGATTCATGAAGCGGCGCTGCGGGTGTTGAACGGGGGGGCGGCGCCATGAAACTCGATGGCGTGAAGGTGCTCGATTTGTCGTTGTTCCTGCCGGGCCCGACCGTCACTCAGATGATGGCCGATCATGGGGCCCGTGTGATCAAGATCGAGAACGTGAGCGAAGGTGAGCCGAATCGGCAGATCGGGCAACGTCGCGGGGATGAAACGGTCTACTTCACCTGTACCCACCGAGGTAAACAGAGTCTCACCTTGAACCTCAAATCCGCCCGCGGTGTGTCGATATTTCTCGGTCTCGCACAGACGGCGGATGTTGTCATTGAGTCTTTTCGGCCGGGCGTGGTGGAGCGTCTTGGCGTTGACTACGAATCGGTGCGCGCGGTGAAGCCCGATATTATCTACGCCTCTATTTCGGCATTCGGCCAGGACGGGCCATTGGTGAACAACCCGGCACATGATCTGGCCGTTGAGGCGATGTGCGGTTTGTTGTCTAACAACGTGGATGCGGAAGGCTCGCCGGTATTGCCGGGCATTCCTGCCGGAGACATGTTGGCGGCGACGTTGACGCTTGCCGGCGTGCTCATGGCGCTGTTTCGCCGCGAGCAAACGGGCGAGGGCGACTACCTCGATGTTGCCATGATGGATTCGATCCTCGCGTGCATGCCGAACAACATGGGCGCGGTGTTCGCAGACAACAGACCTCCGGTGCCGCAGGAAGAGCGAACGTGGGGAGGGAACGCCATGTATCGCATTTATGCCACGAAGGATGCGAAACACATCGTGCTCGGCGGTTCAGAGCTCAAGTTCGCGCGCAATCTGTTGACGAAACTTGGCCGCGAAGATCTCATCGGGTTGTGTGCCGAACCGCCCGGGCCAAAACAACGGCCCGTGGTCGAGTACTTCGATGAGCTTTTCAAAACGCGTACGCAAGCGCAGTGGGTGAGTTTCTTCGACGGGCTCGATGTTTGTTTCGCCCCGGTAAACGATCTGCGTGCGGGCCTTGATCTGGCCCAGACCGTACACCGCGAGATGTGTCTGGTGGATGATGCCGGTCGAGAACATCTCGGCATTCCCATCAAGTATCGCCTTGAGCCCGGTTGCGTGAACTTCCATGCCCCCGGCCACGGAGAACATACCCGAGAGCTTGTCGCGTCGCTTGGCTATAGCGAAGGGGAGATCGGTGAGTTCGCGGCTGATGGGGTGATATAGAACGCTCTCGAAGTTACGGCCAACGATGCAGGTGCGGTTTGTCGTTGATCGACAGATCGTGGCACACTTCCTGTCACCAGAATATTTCTGATAGGGTCGTTTCCTTCGTTAAGAATAAGAGCGGCTAAGAACAAGAACGGTTGAGAATAGAACAGCCGAGCGTAAGCAGTTGAGAACAAAAACAGCCAAAGGCAAGCAATCAATGAAAAGTCTCCTGCCCATCACCCTGGCGATGCTCGTGACGGTCGCCGCCCACCCACTCGGTGCGGCGACCATCAATGTCGGCCGCTCGGATGTGCCGCTCACGGTGCCCGCAGGCTATGCCGAAGGTGATGCGACCCCCTTGGTTGTTCTGCTCCACGGTTATACGTCGAGCGGAGCACGGCAAGAGAGTTATATGAAATTCGGCAAACTCGTTGATGAGTTTGGGTTCCTGTATCTGACCCCGGACGGCACCATCGAGAAATCCGAACGAGAAAACCGGTTCTGGAACGCGACTGCCGCCTGTTGTGATACCTACCAAAGCAACGTGGATGACTCAAGTTACTTACGTAAACTGATTGAAGCCGTGAAGTCGCAATACACGGTTGATGAAAACCGTATATTCCTCATCGGGCACTCCAATGGCGGGTTCATGTCGCATCGTATGGCCTTTGATCACCCCGATACGATTGCGGCGATTGTCAGCCTCGCGGGTGGATCGCTACTCGAGATGAACGGTCCCGCGCCCGCGCATCCCGTGAACGTCCTGCAGATTCACGGCACGGACGACGGCACGGTCAAGTACGCGGGCGGCACGTTTCGCGCAGGGGTTCGCTATCCCGGTGCGACTGAGACGGTGGAAAAATGGGTGACGTACAACGATGCAGACGCCGAAAAAATCGAACTCGTTGAGAAGATCGACCTCGACAGAAGCCTCGATGGCAGCGAAACTACCATCACTCGGTTCGATAAGCGTGGCACCATTGAACTCTGGACCATCCACGACGGTAAGCATGTACCCCGGCTTTCCGACGGGTTCACTCGCCACGTCCTCGAGTGGCTGTTTGACCACCCCAAAACCTGATTATCCGGTAGCCAAGCTCTACCTATCATATAGACACAGCTGTACCTATATGTGCCTGTGCCGCTCTACCCGGTATGGCTTTCTATTAGCTCTATCTATATCGCTTCCTAGGCTCTAGCTGTACCTAGGTGGAGCTGGCGCTTCGGCGCCGGCTTGAACGTTGCCTCAGGTCAACCGAGTGCCTCGGCGTGTTCTGCACGGGCGGCAAGAAATACCTCCCGGGCGGCGTCCAGGTTGATCGCAAATATGCCCACACCGACGATCAGATCGGGCCACACGGAAATTGTCAGGGCGGTTACGATGCCGGCGCCGATGATGGCGATGTTCGCAATCGAGTCGTTTCGCGCCGACAGATAAGCCGCCCGTACCAGACTGCTCTTGTTCTTTCTGAATTGGGCAAGCAACAAGGCGCAAGCGACGTTTACGGCAAGCGCGCCTGATCCGGCGAGGGTCAGTGGCCAGGGTGCGGGGGCAACGGGCGAGCCGAGTTTCTGCCAGGCCATCCAGACGGTGGCAATACCGGGCGCGAGCAGAATGCCCGCGAGCAACATGCCAACCAGCGAGCGTTTGTAGGCACTCCAGCCGATGGCCAGAAGAATCAGTAAGTTGACCGCGGTGTCTTCGAGAAAATCGATCGAGTCGGCAAAAAGAGATACCGAGCCTATGTTCAGCGCGACCGTGAACTCGACCCAGAAATAGGCGAGATTCAGGGCGGCGACTAACCCGATGGCCAGTCGGAAGCCGTTTTTGAGGTCAGTCATCAGCCGTTGCGGTGATCCACCGAGTTGCTGCCTCGAGGGTGGAAGACGTCGGCAACTTTGCAGACCCGTTGTGCTCTGAGTAGAGCAGCTTGACCATCGATTCTTCGAAAGTAGAGCTTATGACCCAGGCCGTTCTTCCACCAACTCGGTTTTCGTTGATGTGCTCGAAGATGTTTGAATCCAGATTGGCCATATCGTGCAACGTTGTCATCGTTTCGCCGCCGCGAAGATCCCACACGATGTCGAAACCAGGCTCGTACCCCGGCTGGTTCATACCCCTTCAACTCATCTTCCAAGCCGGCGTTCAGTGTCAGCTTGCCGGTCAACGTGTGAACGACGAGCCGACGCTCAAGGTCGATTTCGGTATGAACCACTTTTTTGAACTGCTTCTTTTAGTATCGAAAATCCTATTTCAGGAGAGGGTCATCCTTGGGTAGTTGGCGGGCATGCCACATTGCCAGTCTGTGCCGAACCGACTTTTGCGAAACCTGCTCTTCCGGAAGCGGCGCGATGATTTTATCGTGCACCAGCAACCGATAGACGTACAACGCTTTCTCGCTGGCCGAATCCGTGGGTTCGAACTCAACCACCCCGCGTTTTTCGCCGTACTCCATGCCGGCTTCCAGCCCCGCCTTGAACAGCTCCGCTTCGTTTTTGAGTTTCTTCACGCGACTAGACTAGCATGGCGGAAGGACATAAGACGGTGCAGGATAAATTGCCAGTCAGTGGCTGTGCATTCGATCATAAGTTCCGACGTTGCAGCTACTCCTCGGGGCAACGATTTGGAGGCGGGAGAATTGGAAGTTCGCCCTTTTCATAACTGCGTATTCCTATTCGACTGCATTGGCGAGGCTTTTAAAGCCACGAACCGCCATCCTCCGGCGGCTTTGTAGCGATAGAAGGTGTGGCGGGATAGGCCCATCACCTGGCAAGCCCTGGAGACGTTGCCGATCTCCTCTGCCAGGTCCAACTGCCCGAGTTTTTGCTTGATTATTCGTTCGTTAGTATGCAACACGAGGGTTACTTCTCTAGTTTTGATTATTTGGTTTGCACCGTTATCAAAATAGGTAACCCTCGATTTTTCAATCAATGTGTCAGATCAGATCGCGACTAATACAGATAAAGGTAAGTGTAACTGCCTGACACCTAACCAAATATCAGGCGACCGAGTTTCGGGCTTTCTACTGATACCAACACGTGTTTTCGTTCAGTTTGAGTCAGAATTACCCTGGCGGCTGCCGACAGTCGCCATACGTTACTCAGGTCGCTGACCGTTGCCATGGCCGATCTTAAGAAAAGATCGGACAGGACGGAGTGTATGCCACCGTCGATTTTACTGATCATTTTTTGATATTTCTTAACAGTTGCCGGGGCGAGTCCGGTGACTTCAAAATTGGTTACGGTATCCGACCAACTTGTCTGGAGTTTTTCCAGATTGTCATCCAGCTGATTCAATGATTGTCCGGTCTTGTAGTAGCCCACAATCGCGGATGGCCAGTTCTGTTTTGCTTGCGTCCTGTTCCTTTCCCTGCCAACGCTCAACAATATCGCCTGAGGGTCCTGGCCTCCTTGCCTGGCCGCGAACTTCTCCAACTTTTTGAAGAAATCAGGGTTGGCTTTTGTAACCGCCTCGTACAGTTGGTCCTGAATTTCGTCCGGAATCCATCTGCCGGGTCGGGTTTTCAAACTCTTACGAGTTGTTCCGAGTAGGTCCTGTAACATTTCCCAGTTGAGCGGAATCATAATTCTCAGGGAAACGTCCTTGACCTTTCGCACTGCTCCAAACAAGACCTTCGCGACCTCGTCGTAAGTATCCGGCTTGACGAGATCCAACCTGGTCAGGCTTTCGAAGAAAGTTTCTAAATCGCCTTCGTCGAATTCTTCATCAGAGATTCCCATGGTGATCTTGACGGGTGGGGAAAGCCCCGCGTCCTCAGCCATGTAGTCGATTGTCCATTCCGCAGCCAACAGCTGAGATTCTTTACCCAGTTTTCTCTGGGTTTTGTATTCGGCTTCTGTTTCGGCCGCGATGAGTTTCCCTTCATCGTCAATCCCCACCTTTACTTTGTTCTTGAACAGGCTTTCCGTACTGATTTTTAGTCCAAAAAGGTCGAGTGCGAAGGTTAGCTTTTTCTGATTTTCCAGTATCGAAACGTAGGATCCTTTTAGCTGAGAAATACCGGGGTTGGACTTGAATTTCGGCAGCAATTTCCAAAGGTTGTCCAGCCGGCGAGACCAGATTGCGCGATACAGATCGGCCACGCCATCTGCTTCGGCATCCAGGATGCGGAACGTGATAAGCGTGGTATCTGTCACAGTCTGTTTCGACTCGCTGACGAGAGCAAAGGTCGCTTGCTCGCTGACCTTCTCCTTGATAACACTAATGAGCTTCTGGCGGAACTCAGTATAATTCGAGTAGATTTCTTCAATGCCGGCTTTGATTTTCTCAAGTGCGTCCTGGCTTGTGTCGCCTACTTTGTCAAAGGCTTTGCTGACCTTGTCGCTGACGTTTTTGAATGGTTTCAGAATTTCCTTCAGTCGATCAGACGCGCTCTCGTTAACTGCGGCAATCTTGTCGTTGGCTCTGGTCCTGAAGTCCTCGATGGCTGACTGTATGGCGTTGGCCAGATAGTCTTGAACTCTCGCGCTCGCCTCGCTGCCAAACCCGAGTTCAGCCAGGATTTCTCGAGCGATTGAAGTTGCCTTATCCGAGGCGTCGTCGCTCAGGACGTTTACGTTGTCATTGATCTTATCGGTAATACTCTCGGTCAGATCCTTGACTATCTGGTCTGCTATCTCAGCCGTTGTGGTGTAACCAAGAAAAACATCGAAAACAGACGCGTGATCGGGCCATTTGTCTTTCAGCTTGCCTTGAACGAGCTTGGTAAGGTTGTCACCATCGACCTGGTCGATGAGTTCGTCGAGCTTGGCGATCGCTTTTGATACTTTGTTTTCTTCGGGCAACAACTCGCCGATCCGATTGAGGATCTGATCTTTCAGCCCCTTGATCTCGATCGTCGCGCCGAGTTTGAACACCCGGGTTCGTTCCTGGGTTTTCTTCTTCTTAAGACGAACCCAGGCGCTGCTGGCCGTATCTCGCTCCACTGAGAGTACGAATTCGTCTTCGTCCTTGAAGTTGACGGTAAAGCTTGCCCCCACGCTACCTGAAGGGGTGACACTCGAGCTGGGAATCAGTTTTTCAAGCGCCGCTTCCAGGTCTTTCTTTATCCCAATTTCCAGACCGAATACGACGGTTCCTTTGTATTCGTGTTGTATTAATCGCGCTGATTTATCGGCGAAGGAATCCATCACCGCCGTGAGATCCGCGGGATTGACAAAATAGTCACGCAGACGAAGCAGTTCAATGATAACAAGCTGGTCCTCGTCACGAATAAACCCGACCGTTAAGGTCTGCTGGTGATCGCTGCTGAATTTGCCGGAGAGTGATACCAGTGGTGTGCCGCCGGTGCCTGTTGCGTTGATTCCGATTTTGCCTCGAACGGAAGCGGTGAAGAGTACGGACCCGTCCGGGATGGGAGATTGTAGTGTTTCACTCAGATCGCTATCCAATACACCATCAAGCTCAATCGAAGCGGCCAGTGCACCAGCTACTTTAATGACGCCGCCCGTGTCGGCTTCTTTTGAAATATCGACAAGATCGAATATCTTGTCGTCGAGTTTGTTCACAGGATCCAGCAGGAACTGATACTTGTCAGGTATTTTGGCTCTCAGTTTCTCGACAAGCTCCTCTTTGAGCTCTTCACGAATCTGGTCCAGATCCTTGTTTTTCCACTTATCGACCAGCTGTTTCAGTTCTGCAGGCAAAAAATTCGACAGGAAATCAATTATCTCGTCTTTGTTTTTGAGCGTTCGTAATTTGTCTGCTTGTTCGAAAACGATGTCGGTGTTCATGTCTTAACGGTCCTTGTCCTGAAGTAGATTGATCCTAGTGTGTTGCTGGTGGCGCGTCCGTAGAAAACGAATCGCTGCGCTGGTAAAGGAGAGAACATCCGGCCAGCCGGTACCGGGTTCCCGCGCACCTGATGCGGCAGTCGGATGTTTGGCTTGGCCGGACCGGTCTGGAGGGCGCTTCAATATTGTTCTCGCCTGAAAGCGCTTCCGTCATAACTCCCCCCGCCGGACTGAAATCGCTACAATTTTTCCTCTTGAGGAGCGTCAATTGTTGGTGGCGACTCGGCTTGGTCAACGTTCAGGGCGGTCGCGCCATCCGGACTCGCCGATGCTGGATAATCCGGATGGGCAAGCGGTGAACGGATGATGAGTTTTCGTAACCGTTCGGCGTAACGTGTAGTTTTTCGCAGGGCAATCATTCTCACGGCTATGAACAGGGAAAACACGATTGCCGCGCCCAATATCCACTCCGGATCTCGAACGACTGTAATGTAAATTAGCTGCTCAAAAAACTCAGGGGTAATGTAGTAAAGGACGTCCGCCACATCATTGGTGTCGGCTTTAACGTCCAGTGGCCCCTTAGCCGTTGACCAAAGGTAGGTACTGATGATTAGTACACCCAGGGTCAACTCCAACAGCATGCCGTACAGCCACTTTCGAAATGCGATCCAACGTTTGATGCCTTTGTTGAATAATGCCCAGTGTTCGCTATGTACCGGTGGACTGGCAGTGGTAATTCCCTCGTTATCGATGACGGTAAATGATTCCGGAAGCAACTTGGGTGCGTAGTTGGCCGTTCTGAACCTCAGTCTTCGCAGTACGCTCTCGTGCACTTTGACCTCGGTGTTCGCTTCCTTACACAACTTGGAAATTTCCCGCGGGTGGTAACGGTAGTAGATGGCAAAACCCAGCCGGGAGTCGTAGATGCGACCATTGACATTGGCATCATCCTCAGCATCCCGCAAAGTGTCTTTTTTGAATACCAACCCTCGAATGTTTTCCAACATCCACAAATAGGCAGCGTTTGAAAGGCCCGAGCGCCGATAACCACCGCCGACATTGGAATGCATACCGGCGAACCAGACCTGCTGTACGTCCACGGGTTTCGATTCGTCGGTATCTTCGTCCCACACTAGAGGCCAGAACGATGTTCGCTCATCGTCCAAGGATAGGGCGTGGCGAGCTTTTGTTACATTCGGAGTCAGTTTGTAGTTGTAAAATTTGTGGGGGATCAACAGGTTGGCTAACTTACCGAATTGTTTGAGAAGCCAACTCAGAATTCTCAGACCGATGCCTGCGATGTCGGTTCGCTCGGGGAAACCCAAGGCAGAAACCGTGTCCCAAACGCCGATGAACGCGATTGCTGGCGGTGCAGCATGGATTTTGACATCACCCAGGAGCGCTTCCCGCTTATGTGGCCTCGCGTAGACTTTCATGGCCTTCTTGACTTCGTCTTTGAGCTGCTTGTCACCCTTGCCGCGTCCATCGATCAGACCACAGGCATCGATGAACCCGTTGACTGCCCGAATTTCGGCAGCACCCCGGCTGAATCCAAACAGGTAAACGTTATCGTCCGGGTCGTAGTGACGTGCCAGATACTCGTACACATCACGCACGTTTCGCTTATACCCAAAACCCAGCGCGCCGGACAATCCGCGAACGTACTTGTTGGATTGGGTCCCAACTCCATTGTCGTAAAAACAGATCTGTTCAGGATCTCGGGTATTCAGGTCGATCGCATTGTAAAGTTTGAAAACATTGCTATCGGGCGTGTAACCACCTTGATTGCCGGTTCCATCGGCGCAGAGAATTATGTTTTTCATAACATTCCCCCCTAGTTCAAATTGGTGTAGTTTCTTGTCACTTCAAAGTTGATCGTCTGGGTGCGGGGTTCACAACCCATCTCACGGCTGTTTTCATATCGACAGTTATACTGCATGACACTCCCCCACCTCGAAGGGTAACCACTGGACGCTATAAAAACAAACGGTCGAACAGTGGATGTGCCCTCCGTCTCAGCCGTTGCCTGTACGGTTTGCGGCTGTGTTGCCGGCAGGCATCCCACCCCATAAGCCCCTCGGCAGATCTTCGGGGCTAGAACTGTCGTACCCCAACGCGATACGTACCGGTTCGCCAGGGTGAATAATGGCGCACCCTGAGAAAATACTGCCCCGGGGCCAACTGACGGGAGATTCTGGCGTTCAGACCGAAACCGCTATCGTCGTTTTGGGCTATTTGCGCCGATTGCAAATTCGGCCCGAACAGGGTCAGATAAGTGTCGGTAAACCCCCTGGTTTCAATGACATAGCTACCCGCAGTTTGCGCGCCGAACTGGAACAGGTCGCTTTCACTCGCCGCGGATACGTCGCCACCGTTGACGATCAGCGCCGATGTGACAGGAGCCGCGGCCGGGGAGGTCAAGCTGATGCTGTAATTTCCAGTCGCACCCGCGCTATACAAGCGCACTCGAACGATATAGCGCCCAGCAGACAAGTTAATGGAGATAAGGCTGTTTAAGCCAACGCCTCCGTCGTCGTTGAACGATATTGGATT
>JACZXA010000012.1 GCA_022571865.1 Pseudomonadota bacterium | reverse complement strand
CGGTGCGCCAATCCGCTTGCTTGTTATCTATGTCTTCGGCAAGCCAACCCTGCAGATACTCACAAACTACTCGCCGCACCGGACCGAACGCACCGCTACGCACGAGGTTGCGAGCTTCCTTGACCATCGGATAACCGGTGTAGTTATGGGTCAGTCCAAACAGCAACCCACTCGCACTCACGAGTTCAGCAAGGTGTTCGGCTTCCTCGAGACTGTGCGTTACCGGCTTATCACAAACCACGTGGAAACCAGCCTGCAAAGCCGCCTTAGCCACCGGGTAATGAACGTGATTAGGCGTGGTAATCACCACAAATTGCATCTGCTTGTCGGGTGAACGGTCCGCCTCCACCGCAAACATCTCCTGAAAATCCGGATAACATCGTTCTTCGGGCAACCCGTACAGCTCTCTACCACTGCGCACCGACCGCACAGGTTCGCTGGCGAATGCTCCACAGACCAACTCTATTTCGCCGTCAAGCTCTGCGGCTATGCGGTGCACCGGGCCGATGAATGCTCCTTCGCCGCCCCCCACCATGCCCATGCGTAACTTCGTCACTTGAGACTTCTCGGTAGTCCCGACATCCTTGACCTCCCATCGTCCGTGATACGATAACTCATTGCTCAATGGCTGCACTAGGGAACCTCTGATCAATTATCGTTTGCTCAGAGCTTCTCGCGTTTGCCAAAAAGCCCCTCTTCATAACTAAGAGAGCGCGCGCTGAGCAATCGAGAATTGATCAGAGGTCCCCCAGATGGCCAAAATACTTTATGACTTCGGTAGTGGTCGCGCCGACCCCTATACCTTTCCGACACAAGCGCTAAAAAAAGCGGCGGAAAAGGCAATAGACAAATTGGCCGACCAATTAGCGGACTACCCGGGAGGTCTAGGCCACC
Source organism: Pseudomonadota bacterium (assembly GCA_022571865.1). Taxonomy (GTDB): domain Bacteria; phylum Pseudomonadota; class Gammaproteobacteria; order Pseudomonadales; family Azotimanducaceae; genus SMWK01. Next base: position 39,133 of record JACZXA010000012.1, on the reverse strand, counting down.
TCGGAATGCGTCAGTCCATGGCCCGCCGGGAATCCGACCGGGAAGGAATACCTGTCGATCCCGAACACATCGTGCTGACCAACGGTTCCATGCAGGCGGTTACGCTGACGGCGCAAGCCCTGCAGGAAGCGCCCGGAGACACCGTGATTCTGGAGGAGTATTCCTACCCTGGAACGCTCGCAGCCTACCGAAGCCTGAAACTCGATATGCACGGCATCCCCCTCGACGAAAATGGCATGCGGCTGGATGCACTCGAAGAGAAGTTGGTTACCCTCGAACGAGAGAAACGAAGACCCAAGTTCATTTATGCGATCAGCACCTATCAGAACCCGTCCGGATTTGTGATGCCGAAAGCGAATCGACTGGCTTTGATCGAACTTGCAGCCCGTTACGAAATACCGGTCATCGAGGACAACTGTTATGCCGATGTCCACTACGAAGGACCGGTGGAACCTGCCCTGTACGCGTTGAGCGACGATCCCAACCAGATTTATCTGTGTTCTCTATCAAAAATACTGGGCCCCGGAGTACGGCTTGGCTACCTGCTCGCCCGTCCACCCATGTTGGAGCGGATACTCGCAAGCCGGCACGACGCCGGCAGCAATACCTTGGCAGCTGCTATCGTTGCTGAGTTCTACGAAGACGGGATCTGGCATCACGCCCAGCACACCAATACCGCACTCAAGATAAAACGCGATCTGACCCTCGAGAAATTGGCCGAAGAACTGGACGATATCTGCGTATGGTCGAAGCCCGTCGGTGGTCTTTTTATCTGGGTGCGCATTCCCGATGACGTTGACCGGAAGAAACTTTACGAACTTGCAGAATCACGTGGCGTCAGGTACTTGCCGGGGATCAGCTTTCACTTCGCCACAAAAAACGTACCTTATCTGCGTCTGGCATTCGGTCACCTGAATGAGACTCAGATCGGCGAAGGTATTCCGGCCTTATCCCGCTGCATCAGAGAGACACGCACCAGCAACGAAAGGCGGGATTTCTTGACGTTGTTTTAGTGCGGAAAGCTTCTGCTCAAGGCAATGCTTCGACAGTAGCCTCGAGTCGGTTCAGTTGACCCAACTGCACCCGATCAACCGGACCGGCGAGCGCGGCCAACCCGTCTGCGGTGAATCCACCGACTTCGTAGCGGTACTCGAGCCGCGTTCCCGGTGGCTGGGCCACCAACACAAAACTCATGCTCCCGGCCACAGCCATCGTCTGGAGAGGACCTGAACCGCCGGATAATCGCAGCTGTTTGCCTGGATCGGCAAACACGACCTGCATATGTCGAACGCTGCCGCCGCTCGAGAGCTTTTCACAGAAGCAGCCCTGGGCACGCGCTTCCAGATAAAAATTCTCAGCCTTCCCGGAGTATGAATGTGCCGCATCCCACCCTAGATGAATGCCGCCGGTGAGTGCCTGGTAAACCCGTTCAGGATCGGCAGCGATGTCGAGTTCGTGCTCGGAGACGAACCCGTGCTTGGAAACGGCAGTCACCTCGGCGCGTGCCGCTTCAGCGTAGGCCGAACACCAGATAACACCCACAAGGGCGACAACCCACGGAGCTGAGCGCATGTTGGCCTGGCCCTGCAGCTATTCGTCCGGGCGTCTGCCACGAACGATATCGCGCAGGCGATCCATGAAGGTATCGTACTTGAGGTCGGTGAACTCACCCGCGTCGAAGAACATGCCGTGGCCTTCCGGGCAGGTCTCATACCAGATGTGGGTCTGCCTCTCATCAGACGCCTTGTCCATCCGCACCCCACATTCAGGGCAATTGATCTCATCAACCTTGTTGTATTCCTGGCCGACGCGAGGATCTCCGGAATCGAGCACCGCTTCGCTCATCCACTCCTTTTTCATCAACAACAGAATTTCCGGCTTACACCACAGACCCGCACATTCCGAGCAGCGATGTATGGTGATTTTACGTCCGTAGGTTTTCGATTCGAGCGTTCCCGGACATTTGGGACATTGCATGATTGCGACTCCTATTCTTTATAGTTGTTTGCCAGGCACATAATATCGATGGTGCCAGATTCCTTCCGCCGCCTCACCTTCTATCGGCATCCGCCACGTTTTGAGGTGAGCCGCAACCAGGGGGACCCGATACAGGCCCCGTGGTTGATCGATCGTGTTTTGAATATAAGCTTCCACCTCTGATTGCGAAATGTAACGGCGAGCGATACGCCGATACAAATCGCGCCACTCGTCATCGAAACCCACATCGAAGACGAGTTCTGCAACCCCTTCCACAATCACCTTGCGATAAGGCAGCGGCTGTTCATCGATACACAATGCCACCCGCGGATCTCTTTTCAGGCAATGAAACCACTCCGATCGTGCACGCGGGGTAAAGTAGACAGCCTCGTCTTCGAACAGAAACCAGATGGGCGTTACCAGCGGACTGCCATCCTCGCGAACCACGGACACCCGCATGAGTACACCACGCTCCTGCAGGAATTTACGGTACTCTTTGGTGGTCAGATGAGGCATCTACATCAAGCCGCGACGCCGCGTTCTTTCATGTCTGCTACTTCCCGGGTGGAGTAACCGATCGACCCCAGCAGCGCATCGGTACTGTCACCGGCCGTTCCTGCGCCTGGAAGATGATCCGGCACATCGTTCCATGCGAGCAACGAACCGTGTCGCAGGTAACGACCCCACAGGGGATGATCGGCCTCAGTCACCAGACCCTGCTCGTGAAAGAAAGGCTCATCCAACAACAGCTCGCCAGGTGTTCCGGCATCCGCACGCAAACATCCGACGTCTACCGCCAGCAATTTCGACTCCCACTCAATAGCTGTGTGAGTAAGAAAGAGGGTTTCAAGCTGGCTGGCAAGCGAAGTTTCCGCATCCCCACAGGCAGCAAGATCCGGAAACGCGGCTACGAGTTCTGGTGCCACCGCCGTAACAAATCGCTGCCAATCCCTATCCGAGCTGATCCCCAGAAAAACCCAGCCCTCGCTACACCGATACAGCCGCTGCCAGCAACGTACGCCGAACAGTTCCGAATCAAGCTCGCGACGCGGCCGTTTACCGTCATAACGCAAAAAATCATCAAAGTTTGCGTAGGCGTTCGCCCCGAACATGTCGACGAAAATTTCCTGCCCTACTCCGCAACGTCTGGCCGCCACCAATCCCAACATCGCACCGGTTGCGACCACCATGGAAGTATTCGGATCGGGATTGACTTCGTTGGCCCGAAACAGTCGTCGAGTGTAGTCGCGTAATTCATCCAACTTCAAGCGCGCGGGGCTCAAGCTGCCACCAAACTGATAGAGCACGCCCCCGAGCGCCGCACCGGGAATCGGATGAGTCGAAGGACGTTTTGCTCCCGGACCTGACGGACCGTAGCCGTTCGCCGACAGGTAAACCAATTGACGATTACCAGCTGCCAGGGTTGGGTAATCGAGACCGAGCCGTTCCGGCACGCCAGGACGGTAGTTGTGAATGAGAATGTCTGCGCTGGCGGCCAGCCGCGCGAGAATATCCCGTGCTTGCGCTTGTTTCAGATCCAGGCAGATGCTCTCCTTGCCGGTATTGACTCGAGCGGCACCGAAGCCAGCCCCCATGTGACGAAATGGATCCCCATTCAGCGGTTCGACCTTGATCACCCGAGCCCCCATATCGGCGAGCATGCCTGCAGCCATTGGGGCTGCGATAATGGTGGCGCATTCGAGCACGGTGACACCGGTTAACGGCAACGTTGCGGCCACCGTTCCACCTCGCCTCCCAGCCGGGAGCTGGTTTTCTCGAAGCTCTGCCCACCGGACGTTTTTCGGTTTGCCACCGACCTGACCCGGTGTCCGGGTGAGCCGGGCAACCAGCCCCAGTTGGTCCACATCGTCCACCGTCACAACGTGGCCGTTGGCGACGATGTCGGCATCACTCATCGCCACCTGGGCCGACTGGTACGGATGTGCCACGACTCCGCCGTGGCTGACAAAACGATCCATCCAGGTATCAAGATCTTCGCTCTGCATCCGCTCGAACAACAATCGCCGGAAACGTTCAACGACGGTTTCTGACCAGGGTAGTTGGCCGAAGTCAGGGTCATCGGAAATTTCCTGCAACCCGGCAACATCGAGGAAATTCCGCAACAAATGAGGCAACAGGTTGCCGAGTTGCAGCCATTGCCCGTCACGGGTCTGTACGGGTTGATAGTTGATGCTCGGCATGAACTTATGAGGATCCGGCCGTGGTCGCCCTACATCGCTCTCGCGGCGTTGATTAGCCAACAGGAAATGCATCTCGAACGGCAACAGGCCGCGCAACAGGTTCGTCTCAAGATAACGTCCCTGATTCGAGGCAACACCGGCGGCGATCGCGGCAAGTACACCCGCACAGGCAGCTTGCGCGGTTGCATGTGTGGCGACTTGCAGGGCCGGAAAAACAGGTCCCGCACGCGACGCGACGCCTTCGAAGCTCATCATGCGTCCGAACTTTGCGGCAGCCAAACCTTCCATCGCCGGTAGGGTTGAATAAGGATTGTCGTTTCCGAACCCACTGAGCTGAGCCATGATCAGGTTCGGTCGCAACGTCCCGAGCGTTGCGTAGTCCAACCCCAACTCCTGCAACTCGACACGAGTTCCTGCTACCAGGAACACATCCGCGCTGGCAACGATCAGCTCGCGAATTTGCGTGCTTTCGGCTTCAAGATCGACCTTGAGACGCTGTTTCCCTCGCTGCCATACCTGGTAGGAGCCACCCCCCTCGCCTGGATCCAGCCAGACGACCTCGGCGCCGAAGTCGGCGAGCATCATTGCGCATAATCCGGTTAAGGCGCTGTCACCCAGTTCAATCACGCGTAGTCCGGCAAGCGGTAAGCCCGGACTATTCATGGCGTACGAACAGACACGATTTCCGCGATCGCGGTTTGAAAACGCTCCGATCGCTCAGGAGGCTTCGACTTGTCAGTTGCCGAAATCCCAGGACTCGCCACCGTGATAACGCCGCAGGACCATCTTGGCGATGAGGATTTTATGCACCTCATCCGGACCATCGGCGATTCTCAAGGTTCGCGCGCCCTGATACATTCCTGCCAGCGGCAGGTCACCGGACACTCCCGCCGCACCCCACACCTGAATGGCGCGATCCACGACCCGGTGGTACGCCTGAGGCACGAAGACCTTGATCGAAGAGATATCGATGCGTGGATCCGCGCCGCTTTCCATCTTTTCAGCACAGTTGATGGTCATCAGCCGGGCACTCTGGATGTCCATGTAACTGTCGGCGATGAACCCCTGCATGAACTGTTTTTCTTCGAGCTTCTCGCCACCGTGCACCACACGGCTCATCAGCCGTTCGATCATGAGATCGAAGGCTCGCCACATGGACCCGACCGAGTTCATGCAGTGGTAGACCCGCCCGGCACCCAGCCGATCTTGCGCCGCCTGGTGACCCGTACCCGTACGCCCGAGTTGGTTTTCCTTCGGCACCCGGACATTTTCGTACTTGATTTCACAGTGGCTCGACGCCTTGCCCCACACAGGGACACCGCGCACGATATTCACACCCGGTGTTTTCCGCGGCACGATGATCTGAGTCATTTTGTCGTTGGCGTCTCCGGGAGCATCCGGATCGGCGGTGCGACACATTACGATGTAAAAATCGGCGGCATGTCCGTTGGAAGTGAACCATTTGTGACCGTTGATGACCCACTCGTCACCATCCAGCACCGCACGAGTCATCAGCGAACGCGGATCCGAACCGGCATTATCGGGTTCGGTCATCGAGAAAGCGGACTGCATCTTCGCTTCGGTCAGCGGCTTCAACCACTTTTCGTGCTGTTCCGGAGTCCCATACTTGACCAGAATCTTCTGGTTGCCAGAATTCGGCGCGACGACGCCAAACAACGATGCCGCCCCGGGACTGTAGGCCAACACCTCGTTCATGTAGGCATGCTGTAGGAAGGACAGACCCATGCCACCGAATTCATGAGGCAGATGCGGAGCCCAGAGCTTCTCTCGCTTTACCTTGTCCTGGACCTGACGACGCAGTTCCTTGGCTTCCTCGAGCACCTCTTTCGACGCGTCGGCACTGTCGGAGACCCATCCCCAGAGCTTCTTCTCCACCGGCAGAATGTCCTGATTGACGATCTCGGCGGTCGCCAGGCGGATTTCATTAACCTCGTCGTCCAGCGTCGGAACCGGCTTGATGTTCATCGACATGAGTTCTTCCCTCCATTTATTACCTTGTCACGACCCGCTAATTTAATCCAAGCCCGGCAATCTGACCACCGCAAAGTTCGAAAACAGTGAGCCGCTATGGCGTCGGCGGAGCCAGCCGTCACACATCTTGCGCTCTGCGAGTCTGCTGTAGGTATACTGAATACCTTTGCGTATGAGGAACGTAGCGAGTATGAGCGAGCTCAGATACCCGTGGGACAAACATCCCACAGCCGGAACCACTCAGGAAGTTGCCCCGGGAGTGCGCTGGCTGACCATGCCGATGGGTGGTTCGCTCAATCACATCAATCTCTACCTGCTCGAGGATACCAACGGCTGGTGGGTGGTGGATACGGGCCTCGGCCTTCCTCAGACCGAAACGTTGTGGCGGGAAATATTTGCCAGTGAACTCGCCGGCAGACCCGTCGTCGGTGTGATCTGCACCCACATGCACCCCGACCATATCGGTCAGGCTTTGATGATCACTGACGAGTTTCGCTGTCCCTTGTACATGACTCGGTCCGAGTACTACCAGGCTCGAGCGTTTTCTTCCATGAGCGGATCGTCGCATTCAAGCTGGCTTGGCCAGGCGTTCTTCCAGCGGGCCGGCATGCCCGCCGACTACATGGAACAGCTCGCCCTCATGTGGTCGAAGCGCGCCTCGACAGGCATGTCCATGCCACAGATGCCGGGTGGCTTTACCCGCCTTCAAGACAACGATGTGCTCAATATCGGCGGCAACGAGTGGCGTATCGTTGTCGGCTCCGGTCATTCGCCCGAACACGCCTGCCTGTTTGCTTCATCGCTCAAAATCCTCATTTCTGGCGATCAGGTATTACCGATTATCACCAGCAACGTCAGCGTCCATCCAACCGAGCCTAATGCCAATCCGTTGAAGGTGTGGCTGGAGTCCCACGACAAATTCAATCAGATACCGGCCGACACACTGGTGTTACCGGCGCACAACCTGCCTTTTTACGGTGTGCGGGAGCGCTTGCGGGAACTCATCAGTCATCACGAAGATCGAATGCTGGCCATCGAGGAACATTGTGCGCAAGCCCCCGCGGTTGCCAAGGAACTGCTGCCGGTGCTGTTCAAACGCGAACTGGACCCTCGCCAGATGATGATGGCACTCGGGGAAGCGATTGCTCATCTACACTTATTGATGCACCGCAACCGGATCGAACGAACCCTCAATGAAGATGGCCTGTATCATTTTCGATCTATCGATCCAGATCTGAAACGACGATCACATCCGTTGGACCATGATGCCCCCATTGACGGACCGGTGCTGGTTTAGGCAAGCCCTGAAATGGAAACTGCTGAGATAAAACGGCGGATCGCCGAATACACCTACCGCATATTGTATTGGGGGCAGAATCACGTTCCGCCTGGTGTGCGCTCGATTATCGGTGTTGCTTTCATGGTCGGAGGGGTTTTCGGGTTTCTGCCGATCCTGGGTTTCTGGATGCTGCCGCTCGGAATCGCCTTCGTCGCTCTGGATGTTCCGCCCGCGCGCAGGAAAACCGATGCCTGGATCGAGCGGTTACGCCTGCAGGCGAGGCTGGAAGCGAAATGAAGAGATCCCGAGGGTAGTCCCGGGGCGCATCACATCAATCCGGGTTAGTCGGGATAATCAGGTATTACTTGACATTATCAATTATGGCGGCAGTAGTGAAATGGCCTCGCCGGAAGCGATCGTCCGGGGTTAGCGCAACAGTTCAGCAATTCGAAGTGGCGGCCATGGTCCTCAGAGCGGGGGCCGAAGGCATTACCGCAACGGAAGTAGCACAACGCCTGAACATCGATCACTCAACCGCCGTTCTCCAACTCGAGCACTGGCATCGGACCGGGAAAACATCAAGAATCCGGGAGGGTCGCCGGTATTTCTACTACTTGTCGGATTCCGCCATTGCGGACATATTTCAGGGATGGTTGCAGGAGCAAACATAGCCGGTTTCCTCGCTCGGCAGCGACATCGTTCTTTAGTAAACACGCGAGTAAACCCGCGCGCGACGACCCTACTGCATTGACCGATCCGGTTTCGCGCAAGGCTCTCAACCCACGTCCAGCCAGTAGCCCCCTGTTGGAAGTTTTTTTATGTAGCCCGCGGTCGGCGTAGCGAAATGGGTACCGATAATCAGTATGTCCCGGTCGACATACCTGGCCAACAGGTCTTCCCTGGTGCGTTGAGCCTGAGCCTGGTCGTAGTCAGCGGAGCTGCACCAATCGGTTCGAGTCATCTGGCAGGGGTGGTGAATGCAATCACCCGTTATCAATGCCTCGGCGTTGTCGGAACTGATTCGTACGCTGACGTGACCGGGGGTGTGACCGGGCGTCGGCTCCAGCCAGACCTCTTCGCAGAGCTTGTGCTCCCAATCGACAAAATCGAATAACCCTGCTTCTATTACCGGGCGAACCGAATCGCCGAGCACGGACCCGTATTCCTGTTCATCGTCACGGGCATCCCAATAGCGCCACTCTTTTTCGGCAACCAGATATCGAGCATTCGGGAAGGTTGGCACCCACACACCCTCCACCAGCATCGTATTCCACCCAACGTGATCGACGTGTAGATGGGTGCAGAGCACCGTATCGAAACTCTCTCGGGGATAGCCCGCATCCTCGAGATCTGAGAGAAAATTGGTCTGCAGATGGCTCCAGTTCGGAATCGATCGCTCTTTGTCGTTCCCAATACAGGTGTCCACGATGATACGCCGTTCGCCGGTGTCCACGATCAGCGCGTGAATGCTCATGATCAGATTGCCGGCAGCGTCCATGAAATGCGGACCGAGCCACTCGATTGGCAAACAGGCATCACGTGTCGCATCGGGTAAAATAAAGCGGGAACCCCCGGTCACTTCCATCTCCACTATCCGGGTAATCCTCACGTTACCGACCTGCCACCGATTCATCACGTATGCTCCAGGCGCAAAAAAAGGGCGTTGTTAAAGGATGCCACAACATGCTTGATGGCGGGAGATGCAATGGCTATCTTTCCACGAGACGGTCAATGGGAGGACTGATGGGTATTGTTGCAACCATCAAAGACATCACCGCGACTCTAGTTCAAATACCGACCTTGCTTGCGGTGAAAAAAGGCATGAAACCCCGGCCTTACGAGGTAAAAGACTCTTTCGCCGCACGGGTGGAGCGCAACGCCGCACGGTTTCCCGACCGCATGGCAATCATCTTCGAAGGCGAATCCATTACCTGGCGTGAGTTCAACGAACGAGCTAATCGTTACGCCAACTACTTTCGAACAACCGACCTCGAGCGGGGCGATACCGTGAGCCTCTTCATGGAAAACCGTATCGAATTCCTCGCTGTTATCGTGGCACTCAACAAACTCGGCATCATCATCGGACTCATCAATACCAACCTCCGTGGTCGTGCGTTGGTTCACTGCATCAAGGTTACCGAGTCCAAAAAAAGTATCGTTGGAGGGGAACTCGCATCCGCGTTGGCACAAGTCAAAGCCGAACTTGAGTTACGCGAGGGGAACGACTACTACTTCGTGCCAGACCAGGCATCGGACACAGCGCCAAACTGGGCGCAGGATCTCAACGAAATCAGCGCGAACAGCACGACCGACAATCCCCCCGAAACCGGTGAGATTACGCTGGGAGACAACGCCTTGTATGTGTTCACTTCCGGCACGACGGGAATGCCGAAAGCAGCGATACTCTCAAACAGGCGATATCTGAGCAGCGCCGATCTGTCTCACATCGCCGGGCTGAAATGCACCGAACACGATCGCTTCTACATCTGCCTGCCGCTTTATCACGCTACCGCGCTGATGGTCGGCGTAGGCGCCTCATTCAGTTCTGGCGCGAGTATGTTCATTCGGCGCAAGTTCTCGGCAAGCCAATTCCTCCATGATGTGCGCGAGCACGAAACTACCTGCCTTATCTATATTGGCGAGCTCTGCCGTTATCTGACCAACACGCCCAGATTGCCAGATGATCACATCAACCCGTTGCAGCGGATAATGGGCAATGGCATGCGTCCCGATGTCTGGATGGAGTTCAAAGAGCGTTTTGGCATCGAACGCATCACTGAACTATACGGCGCGAGCGAAGGTAACGTTGCATTTGCCAACCTCCTGAACAAGAACTGCACCATTGGCATGACAACTGCGAAGGTTGCCCTTGTTAAATACGACGTTGACGCCGACGAAATCGTCAAAGACGGGGCTGGCCGCTGCATCGAAGTGGACGCAGGAGAACCTGGTTTGCTGCTCGCACACATCAACGAACAGGCGGTTTTCGAGGGGTATACCAACAAGGAAGCCACCGAGAAAAAGATTATCCGTCACGCGTTTGAAGATGACGACGCATGGTTCGACTCTGGCGATCTCATCAAGGAAATAGACGCCGGTTTCACGCTCGGATATGCGCATTACCAGTTTGTGGACCGAGTCGGTGATACCTTCCGTTGGAAATCGGAGAACGTGTCAACGAACGAAGTAGGAGAGATCGTCAACGGCTTTGAGCAAGTGAAGTTTTGCAACGTTTACGGCGTAGAGGTGCCGCGGGCGGATGGCCGAGCCGGCATGGCTGCCATTACCTTAAACGACAACGGGCAAAAACTGGACGTTCAGGCTTTCTCACGCTATGTCGTCAAGGAGCTACCCCCCTATGCGCGCCCGGTTTTCCTGCGGATTCAGCAAGATATTGACGTGACAGGGACTTTCAAGATGCTCAAGGGCGATCTACGTAGGCAGGGATACGATCTGCAACAAGTGACGGAGCCGCTCTACGTGCTCAAACCGGGAGCCAACGTTTACCAACGGCTCGATGCAGAGTTTGCAGCAAGTATCGCCAATGGCTCCGCCGGGTACTGAACAGGGAGTAGTTCACGGTCGGCCGGCGATGTACTGTCGCTGGTTTTACCCAACTCATCCCTTGTTATAGACCCATACAGGCCGCAAGTGAAGCAAGCACTAACACATAAGAAAACAGTAGTGATTCGTACTCCATAGCCGCGGCCATCGTCCTTGTTTCAGCTGCTCGCGCAAAGCCGCACGGGATACCTATTCGAGCACCAAATCGCAAGTCGGCCTCAAACGAATTGCGGCAAGACAACCTCATCCGCCAGCGTCATGGCAGTTCGCGCCTCAGACCGATCAACACCCGCCGTCGGTCCGCTGATCACGATCTTGTCCAGCCCCAGCGATTGCAGCGCTTGAAGCCTCTCAATGACGTGCTCAGGTGGCCCGGCAATGGCAAACCGGTCAATGAACTCGTCCGTCAGCAGCATCGCCTGGTTGGAATCCGCCCGGGTGTGCGCTTTCATGTCATAACCGTCGTGCAACTGTTGGAACACCTCTCGATCGCTAACACTCGCCGGACCCGAAACATTTCCATGCATTACCGAAAAACGTGCAAACGTCGTAAGACCGCCGCGCACCAACGCGCGGGCAACCGCCATATCTTCGTGACAAACGAGATTCACATACGCTCCGTAGCGTTGCGCCTCCGGGTCAAGACCGGCCGCGCGGCGTGATTCGCGGGCAACTTTCATCCCCCACTGTATACGCTCCGGCACAGCACCCAGCGTGAACATCACCCGATCGGCAAGCCGTCCAGCCATCGCAATCACCTTCGGGCCGGTTGCCGCGACTTCGACAGGAACTTTAGGTAAATCTCCCTTCACCCAGCGAATGCGGCTCTCGGTTGGATGATCGGCAAGCTCAAGGTCCGCGACCGGTGCCGCCATCGTGTCAGGAACAGGAAATTCATCGAACGCGACAGCCTCGCCCCGGAGATATTTCTGCAGTACTTCCACATAACTGACGAAACCGGCAAAACGCGCCGGGGAACGACCCAGGTGCGCAAGCGCCGAGTCTCCCCGACCAATACCAAGAACCATGCGGCCGCCTGATACCGTTTGCACAGCCATTGCGGCGGAGGCCGTTACCGCGGGATGGCGCGTGACCGAATTCGTAACCCCGGTACCGAGCCCAATTCGGGCGGTCCCGGTCGCAGCCAGGGTCAACGCCACGTAGGAATCGCCAGCAAGGTTCTGCGAATCGACTACCAGTAAGCCGTGCCAACCGCTCGCCTCCGCTCGTTTTGCCGCATCGAGCGCGTGTTGCGGATTCGAATGGGTCAGCGTCCAAAGTTCCATACGATAGTCCCGGTGACAGTTGAACCCGGAATCTTCCACTAAATGCGCACGAAGAAAAACCCCGGACCAGAAAGCCCGGGGTCCATTCGCCACCGGCTAAGGATGGGAGGGAGCCTGGCCCAAGCGGGGCCGCCGTGGCGAATTAGCTGAAGGCTCGATAACATGCAAAGGCTTCTCGATATCGTCGAACCTCTATGCTTATGAACGAGTTTACGAACTCGCCGCTGAACGGAAACTGAATGCAGTTTCAGAAACTTTTCAAAGAAAGCATTCGTACTGGTTCGATCACCGGCTCGTTTCGCAAGTGGCGCTCGCCTCAAGCCAAAATGGGTGGGCGATACAACCTACATCCCGTGGGAGCAATCGTGGTGACTTCGGTGAGCCTGGTTACTTTCTCGACAATAAGCGACAGCGACGCGCAACTGTCCGGTTTCGAAGACCGATCGGCCCTGGCCCGCTACCTCGAGGCAGATGAGAACGATGAGGTCTACCGGGTGGACTTCGATTACCTCGGCGACAAAAGCGTCAAGCAACCCCCCAGATCCAGATTGTCCAACAGCGGCCGGGCAACCATGCGCGAACGACTGGATCGAATGGACGAGCGCGCAAGGAAAGGTCCCTGGGTATGGCGCACGCTCGGTTTGATCCGCCAACACCCGGGTACGCGAGCAGCCATTTTGGCATCCGAGATCGGCTGGGAAACTCAGCCCTTCAAAACCAATGTGGTTAAGCTCAAACAACTGGGGCTGACCATAAGCCTGGAAACCGGTTGTCCATTATCGCAGCGGGGCGATGATCTCTTAAGGCGCCCATGATGATCCGCGCATTACTCCTCGATCTAGGTAACGTAGTGCTGGAAATCGATTTCCGACGCGTGTTCGACTACTGGGCAACTCATGCGAATGTCGAGGTCGACCGATTGTACGATCGCTGGTCACTGGACGATCCATACAAGCGCCACGAGGTGGGTGAGATCGATTTTGCGACCTACCTCCACTACCTCGAACGAAAGCTCGAGATCGAGCTGAGGTTGGAACACTGGCTAAAGGGTTGGAACGCGTTGTTCGTTGCCACCTATCCCGAGGTGCATACCCGTCTGCCACGAGTTGCCGACTCATTGCCCGTATTTGCATTTACCAACACCAATCCAACCCATCAACAGTACTGGAGCCGACAGTTCCCTGAAGCGCTGTACCGTTTCCAAAAAATTTACGTCTCGTGTGAGATCGGTCTGCGCAAGCCCGACGTTGAAGCGTACGAGCATGTGGCGCGTGACATGGGTTTTCGTCCCGATGAAATTCTGTTTGTCGACGATAGCCGCGACAACGTTGACGGCGCCCGGGCAGCCGGGATGACCACCACATGGGTCGAATCCGAGGCAGATGTCGTCAACGTTCTCGACCGAGTACTCGACCCAACCAACCTCGAGCGCTGGTAAACATCGAACAGCTCCGCTATCCGTTGATCGAGTGACCGATCTCGGCGTAGGTATCGAGCAACGGCATCACCGTATCCGCGTCGGCGGAAGGTAAGGCGAAGATCACTCGATTGAAGCCCATCTCAATCAGCTCTTCAACCCGACCTCGATCAGGGCCAAGTCCAAATATGCTGAAGTCGGGCTGCCCTTCCCTGCCGGCGGCGGCCCATGCTTCACGGGTGGCAGCGATGCCGGCTGGGTAATCAATCCCACCCTGGGCGGCCGCGCGAGTCGCATCCTGGTGAATGGGAAACCAGCCATCACCGTATTCGGCAATTCGATCGTAAGTCCACTTCGATGAGGCTCCCAGCAGGATCTTGGGGCCGCCCGCCTGCACCGGCTTCGGATAAGCCCACAAGCGATCAAAGTCCACATGCTCGCCGTGGAATTCAGCCTCCTCCTCAGACCATATCGCACGCATAGCCAGTACCCGCTCGCGCAGAACCCGCCACCGTTTCGTGAAGTCCACTCCGTGATTAGCCATCTCTTCGACGTTCCAACCCGCCCCGACACCCAACAGAACCCGGCCACCGGAAAGAAAGTCCAACGAGGCGACCTGTTTGGCCATCAATATCGGATCCCGCTCGGTAACCAGGGTGATGCCGGTGCCGAGTTTCAGATTGCGGGTGACCGTCGCCGCACCCGCAAGCGCAACGAACGGATCGAGACTGTGCCAATATTGACGAGGCAACTCCGCACCACCCGGCCATGGCGTTTCCCGGCTTGCTGGAATATGTGTGTGCTCGGGTAAAAACAACGACTCGAATCCGCGAGCCTCTGCGGCTTTGGCCAGTACATCCGTGGCCACGGCATAGTCTGCCGGGAATATTAGTACGCCGAAGTCAGTCATGAGAATCCGCACCCATATGAGAAATCGGGCACGACTATACCGCCTTCATCAACGCCGCACTCATACGAACTGTCCTTAGGAAGGTACGGCCGTCGTCGCGATTCGGAAAGGAAATCTTAGAGAGTGAAGTTACGCAGCTGATCGCGATGATGATCTACTTTCGCAACATATCGACGTGCAGCCTTATCACGGTTACTGTGAATACCCACATTGTAGGCTTCCAAAGCGCAATTCACGTTACCGCAGCGCTCCTGTAAGTGTGATAGCACTTGCGCGCCGCAGTAGATGTTTTCCGCGGGATCAGAAAGATCGGAGCTACCGCAAAAACCACCCCAATAATCCGGGCGAATCTGCGCTGGCCCAACCGCGCCAACACTGGAACGCACCGTTTTGCGAAACGAGCTTTCTGTCAACACCAGGCTCGCGATGAGTTCGGGCTCCATGTTCTGACGTTCTGAAGCTTCAAGTATCCAACCGGCGAATTCTGTGGCGGTGCTACGCCGAACACCAAATGCCTGACTGACCTTCGCGCCGAAGGCGGCAACTTCCAGGTCCCAGGGGACTTTGGTTTGTTCTGCGGCCGGGATGGCAAAAGCGATCACCCGATAACCCTGATGAACGCCAACGTTGACAATAGCGAGGGCTACCACGAGCGCCGACAGAATCGCCAACCCCTGCAGTTTGAACACCAGGGGAACGTGCTGCAGACGACTCCGGAGCCCGTTACAACCGGCCCGCACTGCGGTCATTCGCAACCTGATGTGATCTTTTAACTCACGCATCACAAATACTCTTCCTTCCCTGAAATCAAGGAATGCCATCTCCCTTTGCGGCCGATTACGCACGGCCCCATTCCCCAAGGCGTAGTCTACGTGCGTTGCATCACACAGTGAACCTAATCTTGGTCACACTCTGGTGGAATTTAACCGAGCGTTGAAAATAGACGGTGTTGTTAGCGCGTACTAACGCCAGAGGCTAACCCCTGCGGGAATCATTCAGCTCCCGGGGGACGGATTCATCGTTTTCTTATGCGAAAATAGTCTAAAAAAGATCTCTTACATCTCCGAACCGTCTGAGCAGGTATCAAATCAGCCAGAGCAATCTAGATTGGCGATCATGGATAATCCTTACCTAGGCTGCAGTCAACTCGCTGATGATATTTATCCGATCTTCCTTTGGAATGTGGGCGTAAGCCGCAGAGGTGCGGTCAATAATATCCCCGTAACGGCTCTTGATCTGGCCCGCAATGGTGCCGGGCTCACCAATGACCGCAAACGCTTCGAGCATGTCTTCGGTGATGAGATTCCCCATCTCTTGCCAACGGCCCTGCTTTGACATGGCATTGAGTTCGGGCTGCAGTTCACCAGCGCCAATGCTATCCAAAACCGGCTTGTAGGCAGGTGTGGATCCATAAAAAGCTATCTGCCGACAAGTTGCCACTCTGGCTGTAGCCAGCTCTTCTTCGTTTTGCCCGGTGACCACAAAAACCGGATAGCTGATCTCAAAATCCTCGCGACGTTTTCCGGCTTTCTCGAAACCTCGCTCGAGCGCCGGCAAAGTCGTTTCGCGTAGATACTTCTCAGTGGTGAACGCATGGCAAATAACACCGTCTGCCACCTCGCCTGCAACCTCGGTCATCAGTGGGCCGACCGCAGCCAGGAAAACCCTCGGCGCGCCGTAGTCGTTGTCCGTTGGCGCAAAAAACGGGGTCATCAGCGTATGGGTATAAAACTTGCCGGTGAATTCGAGCGGCGCACCTTCATGCCAGTTCGCCCAGATCGCCCGCATCGCGAGTATGAACTCTCTCATACGAGCCGCAGGATGTGACCACGGCATGCTGAATCGTTTGGTGATATGAGCTCTGATCTGAGAACCCAGGCCAAGTACAAAACGCCCCCGGGAAGCCGCGTTCAGATCATGGCCGATATTCGCCATAGTCATCGGCGAGCGGCTGAACGCTACCGCAATACTCGTCATCAGATCCACATGCTCGGTGTTCTGCGCCGCAACCAGCAGCGGCAAAAACGGATCGTGAGAAGTCTCTGCCGACAGGATTCCCGAGTATCCCATCTCTTCCAGTTCCTGTGCTTGTGCGCCCACTGTGTGGAGCTCCCAGCCCACGCCACCATCAACTTTCATTCGTCGCTCCCTTTCATAAAATCCGATGCCTGATCGGCGTTTTCGGTGCCAGTCCTACCTGTGTTCACGGTACCCGTCTTAGTAGGTGCGCGTATCCGGACCGAGGATTGTTCCACTGTCCGCGCGGTGAAGCAATCCGGAAATGGGGCCGTTTCCGCCGATAAAATGGCTGGTCTGGATTTCTCCAGGACTAAACTGCAGGCGGTAAAAGAGATCATTGGGATGGCACACACGAGTGCATTCGTTCGGCGCGAGCCCCAGGAAATGGCTGATTATCACCCGAGACATCACTCCGTGGGTCACGAGGCCGATCTCTTCGACCTCCGAATCAGGCAGTGTGTCCAGTAACACCTTCACTCGTTGCAGCATGTCTTCGTGATTCTCGCCACCCGGCGGACGATGGTGGTAGCCGTCTTCCGTGCGCGCTTTCCACGCCTGTGGATAATCCGTTTCGATTTCTGTCAGCGTTCGACCGGTCCAATCACCACAGTCTCGTTCCAACAAGGAATCCTCAAAGCGCAGCGGTGCGCGTACATACGAGTTGAGAATGTACACTGTCTCTCTCGTGCGCCCCGAAGGAGAAACGATGAGCTGGCCGATTCCGGCGTTAGCCTTGAGCGCCTTGCCGTGGGCATCAACCTGCGCTCGTCCGAGTTCGGTAAGCGGTGAATCCAGGTGACCCTGCATTCGACGCTCGACATTCCAGGTAGTCTGCCCATGGCGAATCAGATAGAGAGTCTTCACGTCAGTGCCCGCTGGCGCGCACGATGTTTTGGCATTTCGGTGCCGCTATTCCTTCCCCGCAATTGTATCTGCGTCCTTGTCAGCCGTACGGTAATCCCCGTAGGCCGCATCACGCTTGGAGAGCGCCTGAGTTAACCCTTTGCGAATCTCACTAAGGTGCTCCCGGGTGGTCTGGGTGAAGGTTGCCAACTGCTGCATCTCAGTGCCCGCCCGAATACCCGCGCGAATGCCCATGGCGTCCATCTGTCGATGTACCGCGCGTTTGTTGATCTGTTGCAGATCCGACGGCGTTCTTGCGACCTTCTCGGCAATCCGCAACACATTCTCCTCGAGTTCGACCGCTGGGAATGCGCGATTGGCGAATCCGCACTCAACCGCCTCGACTCCCGACATGTGATCGCCGGTGAGCATGAGTTCCATTGCCCGTCTCAGACCGACAATCCAGGGATAAAATTGATTATCAGGCGGGCTGATGGAACGCACCACCGGGTAGCCGATCTTGGCGTCTTCCGCGACGTAAACCAGATCACATGCCGTAGCCAACTCAGTAGCACCCGCAAGACAGTAGCCATGCACCTGGGCAATCACCGGCTTCGCCAGATCCCACATGCGAAAGAATCCGTCCACCACATGGCGCGGCCAATTCGCTAATCCACCGGCAGTATAAAACGGCTGATCATCCGCTACGTTGGATTGCAGATCGTAACCGGAGGAAAAACATACCCCGGCGCCCCGGATGATGGTGACTCGCACCGTATCATCTTTATCGGATGATTCCAGCGCGTGAAACATTTCCGACCGTAACTCGTTGGACAACGGATTGCGTTTCTCAGGGCGATTCAAAGTTATCCGCCGCACAGCGGGCAACGGTTCATCGACAATAATTTTCTGATATTCCATCACGGTTCCTAACAAGTCGGCTTTTGCAGAAATTCTCTTCTTCGGAAAAACGCAGTACCGGAACTAACTAAAGCTGAACTCATCCGCCGTAAACGCGGCAAATGTCCGTTGCACATCTTCAGGACTTGCAGCCATCGGAGCAACGATGTGCGTGTGTATACCACCCCGCGCGTCTTCTCTGATGCGGGCCCGGATTTCGTCTTCGGTTCCGATGATGGCAATCTCGTCGATCAGCTCATCTGTCAGTGCACCCCCGGTTTTCGCCCGGTCCTTTTCGGCCCAGCCTTCGGATATGGTGTTGGCAGCATCTTCGTAGCCAGACCAGGCGAGGAAGTTGTTGTAAACGGGCGTTGCGTAATACGGCGCAAATGCCGCGCGAAAAAGTTGCCGGCCCGCTTCTTTGTCGTCCGTGGCAAGCACCATGGCCCGGTTGACGATCTCCACATCTTCCCAGTTCTTGCCAGCGCGCTCAGCACCGATTTTCACATGCTCCATCATCTTCGGCAGAGCGCTTTTAGGCCACAGGTTGAATATGACACCATCCCCGATCTCCGCCGCCATCTCGATCATCTTTGGCTGTAGCGCGGCAAGGTACAACGGGGGTGGATTCTCGAGCGGCGCTTGTCGATAACCCCGGCTTTTGAGGGTGGTGAGGTCAAAATCCGATTTCTCTCCTTTCAGCATCGAACGGACCATGAGCGCGGTGTCTTTTACCCTGGTCAGCGGCTTGTCCAGGGCTATGCCGTTCCAGGCGCCCATGATCGTTTGACTCGATGAACCCAAACCCATGATGAAACGCCCTGGAAGCAACTGCTCCAACACGTTGGCGGTCGCTGCAAGCACTGCGGGAGTTCGGGTATAAACCGGTGTGACCGCAACGCCGATGCGAATGCTGTTGGTGTGATGGGCGACTGCCGCCACCTGAGTCAGGCTGTCCGGGGCACCTGAGTCGCTGAACCACGCGTCCGGATAACCATTGTCTTCCGCCCACTTCAGCCGTTTGATCGTCTGCTCGATAGACGGTCCCGCCGGTAGTGTCACCGCCATACGTTTCGCAACAGCCATCGTTATCTCCCCTTCAAGTGTTGAGTGCTGGCAAAGATTGGAAGCCTCGCATTTTGCGACCACGAAGATCAAGCCGTATGCTAGCCTGGATTATTCATGAAGAAGCGTAACGAGGTCGTCGAGAGTAGTGAATACACTGTGTGGCGCGGACCGAAGGGCGCGCAGGCATGCTTGACAGCACGTCGAGCACCCGTAGGGAGCACGCACAGTGTATTCGCTAGTATCGGTGGCCGCAGTAGGTTGTTCATGAATAATCCAGGCTAGGTGTCTATCAGGGAAAGGGTACTCCAATGAGTGACGTTCAACTCACACCCGTGCGTCAAGCACACCGATTCGATGAGATCGCGTTGGCTAAATACCTTGATGCGAATGTAGAAGGGTATCGAGGTCCGGCGACCATTCGCCAGTTTGAAGGTGGTCAGTCGAACCCGACATTTCAGCTAGAGGCGGCATCGGGGCGTTACGTCGTACGCAAGCAGCCTCCCGGAGAGCTTCTGCCTTCTGCTCATCAGGTGGACAGAGAATACCGGGTGATGAAGGGTCTTGCCGACACGGACGTACCGGTGCCGAAGATGTACAGCCTGTGTGAAGACCCGGAAATCATCGGTACCAAGTTCTACGTGATGGAGATGGTCGAAGGAAGGCTATTTACCGAAACGCTCCTGCCTAGCCTGACGCCGGAAGAACGCGGGGCAATTTACCGCCAACTCGCACAGGTGCTCGCAACCCTGCACAAGGTAGACCCTGACACTGTGGGTCTCGGAGAGTTCGGCCCACCAGGCAACTACTACGAACGGCAGATCAACCGGTGGACCAAACAATATCTCGCCTCGCAAACCGAAAACATCGAAGCGATGACCAAGCTGATGGAATGGCTGCCAAAAAACATTCCTGAGCAGGTTGAAACGGTCATCGTTCACGGCGACTACCGACTCGGGAATACCCTCATTCATCCTACCGAGCCAAAACTCGTCGCTCTGCTCGATTGGGAGTTGTCCACCTTGGGCGACGCTCTGGCCGATGTCGGTTATGTCTGTCAGGACTACCACGGCGATTCCTACACCGACGCGGGTTTAGCCGGCGCCGACCTCGAAAAACTCGGCATCCCCACAGAGGATGAATTTCTCGCCGAATATTGTCGCCACGCAGGGCTCGAGCGCATCGACAACTGGCTGTTTTACGTCATCTACAACATGTTCCGTTCTGCCGGCATCATCCAGGGGGTATACAAGCGTGGCCTCGATGGAAACGCGAGCTCTGATAAAGCTCTGGAATACAAGGAGGCGGCACGGATGCGCTCGGAGCGAGCGTGGTCTCTCGTTGAGCAGCTCTAGTCTACGGCTCGATTCGTGGCGAAATCGGAGAAGCCCGTTTCCAACCTTCTCCGATTTTTTTGCTTGCTAAGCCGGCTTAGAGAACGGTCTCGGCAACTAATGCCAGTGCGTCAGGTTGCTTGCCGCCGATCAGCATGGTCGAGACATGCCCTTTGCTTGCGGCGTCGGTCCAGCGTTGAAGACGATCCCTGATACGATCAGCGGGACCGACCAGATGGCAGGCGTCGATGAGTTCCGCAGGGACTGCAGCCATCGCTTCGTCTTTCTTGCCTGCGAGAAACAGATCTTGAATTTTTATCGCCGCCTCCTCGAAACCGAGCCGCTTAGCGTAACTGTTGTAAAAATTCTTGTCCCTCGAACCCATACCACCAATGTAGAGCGCCATGGCTCCGCGAATCGGCATCATGCACTGCTCCACGTCATCCCCCATGATCAACGTCACGAAAGGTGCAATATCGAACCGGGTCAGATCCTTGTCGACCCCGTTTGCACGGGCCGCGGCAAAGCCTTTCTGAATAGGCTCATCGAATACGTGGTATTGCTCCGGATCCATCCAGACAGGGAAAAAACCATCTGCTACTTCGGCAGCGGCGGCGACCCCTGCCGGGGTGATCGAGGCGGCGTAGATGGGAATGTCTTCCTCACAATGCAGAATGCTCTTGAGCGGCTTGCCTAACCCGGTTGCGCCTTCACCCGTATATGGCAGTTGATACACTTTGCCTTCGAAGGTGGTTTTCTCTTTCCGGGCAAAAATCTGCTTCATGATCTGAATGTACTCTTTGAGGCGCGTCACCGGTCGCCCGTAGGGAACCCCGTGCCAGCCTTCCACCACCTGGGGTCCTGACGCCCCCAAACCACAGATGAACCGTCCACCCGACAACCCGGCCAGGCTCATCGCCGTCATGGCAGCCATGGCGGGGGTGCGTGCGGGCATCTGCATGATCGCGGTGCCGACCTTGATCGTCTCGGTTTGCGCGAGGATCCAGGTTGCAGGCGTTACGGCGTCAGAGCCATAGGCCTCGGCAGTCCAGATAGATTGATAGCCCAGGTTCTCCGCATGTTTGATGGCATCGATATCGATGCTCATTTTACTTCCGGAATAACCCCCAATAAGTCCTAGTTTCATGGTTCCCCCAAGCGGCCGTTTACTTTAGCCAACGTTGCAAATCTAATGTACTCGGAAAAATAGCAAATCGGTCGCGCCGCGTCGATTGCGGGATTGCCTGCAAGTCGGTGTTGAATCCTCAGGTTGTTGAGGCAAAATGGAGCGACCACAGACTATCTGCACACTGATGCCACAAATGAAAAAAACGACATGCAAACTCGCTGCCATCACCATCGGCCACCCCGATGGGGGCGTTATGGGTCGGCAAACTGTATCGAGCGCGGAGGTGGCACTCGATGGATTGGTTGGCGACAAACATCGGGGGCATACCCGCGGGGTGTGGGAAGGCGACAAAGATCCGGAGGGGACGATCAGAAGAAACGAGCGCCAATGGTCGGGAATCTCCACGGAGGAGCTCGACGGCATAACTCGGGAACTGGATCTGCCCGAACCCCTTAGTGCGGGCGACGTGAGCGTAAATGTCTGCGTTTCAGGTATCGAAGGTTTTTCTCAATTGCCAGCGGGTTCACGGCTCGTTTTTCCGTCGGGCGCGGTGTTAGCCATAGAAGAATACAATCCGCCATGTCTCGGAATGTCGGAAAAAATCAGCCGGTTGTTCCCCACCCGATCAGGCGAGACCCTCGAAAGAGGCGCATTTTCCAAGGCATCCAGGGGACGCAGGGGTATCGTCGGAGTAGTGGATGTGGCGGGTAAGATCAGTGTCGGGGATGACATCGTGGTCGAGATTTTCGAAGTAGGGAATTACGCCCTTCCCTTCGAAGCAAAACCTGACACAGCACTAAACGCCAAAACGTGATTTGAGATATTCAATGATGTCCAGTGATTCGTAAAGCCACTGCACCTCACAACCGCGCTGAATGCGCAGACAGGGTACGGAGTTTTTGCCACCGCCTTCGAAGAGTTCGCGGCTCGCCTCCACATCCAACAGTGTATCCTTGAACTCCAGGTCGATACCGGTGGCCTCGAGAAAACGCCGCACCCGGTAACAGAAAGGACAACTCTGGTATTGAAACAGCTGGTAGGTTTCGACCATATTCGTGATGAGCTTGGCAACCATCGAACAAGCGGAGTTCACAGTATCGATCGAGACGCCACGGCAACGCAACGGTAGTATTCGATATCCTTGAGTCAGGAGGGGCAAATGAAAAGAACGAGTGCTGACACCAAAGTCACACGTGTACGAACGACCATCTTCTCCTTCGCGGTCATCGCCGCCATCTTGATCATCGGCTACGGCACCTTGTACAGCACCGGCATCACCGAAGGCGAATACGTCGAGGGAGATCACTACAAGTTAATCGATAATCCGCCTCGTCGCCGACCCGGTGAAGCCATCAAAGTCACCGAGTTCTTCTCCTACGGTTGCATTCACTGCCGGAATTTCGATCCGCTGCTCGAGAACTGGCAGAAATCCATGCCGGAAGGCGTCACCTTTTCGCGCAGTCCGATTGCGTTTTCACAACCCATCTGGTCGCTGCTCGGCCAAACCTACCTTACCCTGGTGGCGACCGGGACACTTGAAGAGAATCACAGTCGAATCTTCAGAGCCATTCACGACAACGGCCGACAATTCCTGAGCGCAGACATGATTGCGGATTTTGTCGACGGGCACGGGATCGACAAAAGCCTTTTTCTTCGGAACTTCAACTCGCCTCAGGTTCGCCGAGCCTTGCAGCGGGCATTAGAGGATGAGCGGCGGTTGGTCATCCCCTCGGTACCGACCTTGATGGTGTCCGACCGTTATCTGATCAACATGGACAGCAGGAAAACGGCACTGGATATCGTCGATTTTCTCATCATTAGGGAGATGGCCGTAAGAACCCCCACCACAGCCGAAACTGCAGAAACGGATTCCTGAACTCGCGCGTTCGTTCACACTGACCTGATTGGCGTTGGAGCGCTATGTTATCTGCGTACGGTTTCGCGGTTACAGTTCAAAACTCAGTGACAGCCCGTAGCGCCTGGGGTCGCCGAGTTGGGTATAACCTCGCGCGCTGTACCCGTCTCGCGGGTCATTCCCGAAGAAAAACCCGCGTACGGAATAATCCTCATCCCCGAGGTTGCGACCCCACAGCTTCGCCTGCCAGCCATCGCCTATGTAGCCCAGTGAAACATTGACCAGTTGGTAGTTGTCAGACTGCAGATTGTGGCCATCTGAAAAATAGTAAGCATCCTTCCCTTCGATTTCGACACGCGCAAACCACCCACCTGCAAACGCGTATTCTCCACCCAGGTGGAACTGATAAGTCGGCGCGTGAGCTTGATCACGACCGTCGAGACGCTCCCCCGAGCCATTGATGAAATTATCGAACTCCGTATACAGCAATCCCAGAGAGCCAAAGAGACTTAAATTGGTGCCGACATTCAACAACATTTCGAGTTCCAGCCCGGTGTTGCTGCCGCCAGCGGCGTTATCAATGTAGCCGATAAATTCGGCACTGCCGTCGGGCCGCACCACCACGATGGAAGTGTCAACCTGCATCTCCTTACGCTCCATCGTGAATGCAGCCAGTCGGACAATTGCGCGACCATCGAGGAATGTTCCTTTGAGGCCGGCTTCAAAGTTCCAAAGCATCTCACTGTCGAAATACCGCAAGCCCGCCAGATCACCGACGAACGATCCGTCGGTGTTGAATCCACCAACCTTATAACCTCGAGTGACGCTCGCATAAAGCAGCGTCCCATCTGCAACGTCCCATTCGAAAACCACCCGTCCACCAAACATCGAATCTGTGGGATGGAACCTCGCTCCATCGGAATCCTGAAAAGTGGCGCGATGACGCTCGACACGCAGACCCAGGGTCAACCTCGAGGTTTCATTCAAAGAACTCGTCATCTGCGCGTACACCGCATAACGATCCACGTCAAAACCGCTGGTATAGTCGCTGGCCAAATACGTATATGTGCGTCGTAGATCGACCTCCTGCTGAAGCACATAAACACCCGCAACCCACTCGGTAGCGTCGGAAAAGATCCGCTTGGCTTTACCCGACAACAAACGTACGTCCAACGTTCGTGTCGTTCTGTCGCGCTGGTATCGATCGGTGGACGAATAACCAAAGGGGTGAAACCCGACGAACGCCCAATCTTCGTCGTAACCGTAATCGATGTCGCTGTCGCTGACCCCGATCAAACCTTCAATCACCATACCGCTCGCCAGATCGCGGCTCAATTTCAAGCTCGCGTAGGTGGAATCCTGTTGGTCGTCGCCTGGCTCATCGGACACGGTGTTGCGGTTGTTGTCCAGGGAAAAGGCATCGTAACCATTGTCTACATCGACCCTTCCGAAGGTCAACAGCAAGGCGGTTGTGTCGTCAGGCGCCCATGCGAGCTTGCCTCGGACGGTCAATTCATCGTGATTGTTGGTGTCATCCCGGTTCAGGTATTTGTTGTCCATAAACCCATCGTCGCGATATTTGCGGATCGCCAACCTGAGCCCGAGCATTTCGTTGATCGGCCCCGATACAACCACCCCCGTTCCGAACGCGCCATGATCTCCAGCATCCACATCGAGACGCGCAGCAAACGTGTCGGTCGGATCGTTGCTGATGACGTTGATCAATCCCGCTAATGCATTGGCGCCAAAAAGCGTTGGCTGAGGACCCCGCAGGATTTCCACCTGGGAAACGTCATACAACGTGGCTATGGTGCCAATCCCACTCATATCCACTCCGTCGAGAACGAGCCCGACCGATGAGTTCAGGGGTTCGATAAACTGTCCGCGTTCACCAATTCCACGAATCTGCACAAATCGCGCTCGCGATGCGCCACTGGCAAAGTTGACGTTGGGGGCCCAACCCAGAACTTCTTCGAGGTGGTTGAGCGTTCCGCTTTTGCTTTCCTTCAACGAGATGATCGTATGGCTCCCAGCACTCTTCAACAGCGAAACATCGCGAAACTCGCTCGTGACTACAATTTCTTCGATGATCGACTCGCTGCTTGATGCGAGCTCGGCAAGCGCAGTTCTGGCGGTCAGGAACGTAATGGTGATTAGTAGCAGCCCTAGCAAGCGGTTCATGTCGGCCTCTATCAATGTGAAATAGGTAAGATTCTCAAGTACGAAAGATGCTCGAGTACGCAAGACTCTCGAGTGCGCAAGACCTTAAGGGGGAATGAGGAAGCCTATTCCTACGCCGGTGCTAACCGGATCAGGTTCAAAGGGTCCACCAAAATCGGTGTCTCAGGTCTAACCACCCCTTAGGTCGGGGTCGATGCTACTGCACCCCGCACAGGGCGGCAATAGCCGTCGCGTTTTCGAGTCCCGGCTGCGCGGCTTGCTCCACCACATCCCATGCTATTGTTGCTCTACCTTCGCTGTCTCATTGCCCGCGTCATGTTGATTACTTCAAAGCTGTTGCGCCGATACGCATCCCGACCCATCTTGACTGCGCGGGTATCCTGGCCGGGAAACACTGCAGGCAAATTCCCGCATGGTTAAGCGTACGCGCAAGAACCGCCGCCGATCGGTGTTTAGAGCAATAGCTGGATTCTTTTTGAAACTGACATTTTATGCGGGTTTACTTGTCAGCGCAGTCGCCGTCGGATATCTCATCTACCTTGATCGGACCATTACCGGCACCTTCGAAGGGCGGCGGTGGTCGGTGCCCGCCGCGGTCTATGCCGAACCGTTGGAGCTTTATCCAGGGGCCGCGTTAACGGCAAGCGACATCGTCACCGAGCTACTTCGACTCGGTTACCAATCGCGTAGCGCCAGCCAACCCGGAACCTACCAACGCTCAACCAATCACCTGCGAATCCACCTGCGCAGTTTCCAGTTCATGGAACGCACCCGAAGCGCCGAAAAAATTGATATCACCTTCGGAAGCTATCGCATCAAGGCAATCGAAGACTCGAGCGGTCGAGGTATTGTGTTGATCCGGCTGGATCCTGCCATGATCGGCAGTTTTTTCCCAAGCCACGGTGAAGACCGCATTGTGCTGGCACCTGAGCAGGTGCCCGATCTTCTCGAGCAGACCCTGAAAGCGGTGGAAGATCAGAACTTCGACCACCATATAGGTTTCGATCTGCGCGGTATCGCACGTGCTTTCTGGGTGAACATTACCAGCGGCGAGCTGAAACAGGGCGGGAGCACGCTGACTCAACAGCTGGTAAAAAGTTATTTCCTCGACAACCGAAGGACCCTCGCTCGCAAGCTCAACGAACTTGCAATGGCCGTGATTCTCGAAGCACGTTTCTCAAAAGTCGACCTGCTCAACGCCTACGTCAACGAGATCTACATCGGTCAGGACGGCAACCGCGCCGTTCACGGATTTGGCCTCGGGGCACAGTTTTTCTACAACAAACCGCTCATCGAGCTCAACCCGGCAGAGATTGCAACCCTCGTCGCCATCATCCGCGGCCCTTCTTATTACAACCCACAACGCAATCCCAAACGCGCACTGGCACGACGCAATCTGGTGCTCGACAAGATGCTGGCCAACCAACTGATTGATGGCATCACCCACAAGCGCAACAAGAACTCGACTCTGAATGTCGTATCCGGGAATCGAAGAGGCGGAGCCTACTACCCGGCTTTCATGGACCTGGTGCGCAGGGATCTGGGTCACCTCTTCGACGAAGACGATCTACGCACCAACGGACTGCGGATATTCACCACATTGAGGCCGCGCACCCAGGATGCGGTTGAAAGCGGCTTGAGTACCGCACTGGCCGCCATCGAAAGAAATCGGAACTTACCCCCGGGTGGTCTGCAGGCTGCTGTGGTGATGACCAATACTCAGACAGGTGAACTGCTGGCGGTAGCCGGAGGGCGGAAGGCCGGATTCGACGGGTTCAATCGTGCCATCAACGCCCGTCGCCCGGTCGGCTCGCTACTCAAACCAATGGTTTATCTGACCGCGTTGGAAAACGGCTACCATCTCGCGAGCATTATCCAGGACGAGAGCGTTTTACTGACGATGCCCAACAGCGACGTGTGGGCACCCATGAATTTCGATAAACGTACCCACGGGCCTGTCCCCTTAGTTCGCGCGTTGGGAGATTCGCTAAATCTCGCGACGGTGAATCTCGGCCTGGCAATCGGGGTGGACACGGTTGCGCGAAGAATAGAGAGTCTCACGGGACGCGCACCAAAAAATCGCTATCCATCACTTTTGCTCGGTGCCGAGTCACTTACGCCGGTGGAAGTCGCAGCAATTTACGGCACATTCGCAAGCGGTGGTTTTTATATGCCGCCTAAGGCGGTGATCGCCGTGCTCGATGAACGCGGTTCACCAGTATCACACCACCCATTTCAGCTTGAACAACGCATCAAACCGGAAATCGCTCAGGCCATGACCCGTGCGCTGGAAGTAGTGATGCAGACCGGCACCGGCCGGACCTCCCGATATGCGAGTTCTGGAATCGCCGGTAAAACCGGTACATCCGACGATTTCCGGGATAGCTGGTTTGCAGGCTTCGACGCGACGACTCTCACCGTTGCCTGGGTGGGTTATGACGACAACTCACCCACCGGGCTTACCGGATCCGCCGGCGCGTTGAAAATATGGGATGCCATCATGGCCAATCTGGACCTGGTACCACTGGCCGAACTGTCGGGCGCCAACATGGTGGAAATCGAGTACACCACGGGGCTGGTCGCCAACGCCGGTTGCGCACAGATCGTTTCAGTACCAATCCCCGAGGGTAGCGTTTTGCGGAGCAAGCCCGGCTGTGGTATCAATCTTCGCTCCTTATCGAACCGTCTTCGCTCTTGGTTGCAAAACGACTAGTCCTAGTTCTGTTCGCGCTGGCTGCAGGCTGCACCGCCGTGCCGGGCCTTCCGCCTGTGCAGGCGCCAGAACAGGACCGCACGAGCCCATCCGCCACCCCGGGTAGAGAACGCCAGCCTACCGAGGCGCGAACCCCCGATACCGGAAGCGCAACACTTGCACTGTTACGGCAAAGCGAACGGGCAACCCGTGCGGGTGAACATTCAGAAGCCGTTGGTTACATCGAGCGAGCCATCCGATTGAATCCGCTACAGGCCGATCTGTGGACGGAGCTCGCCTCTTTGCATCTACGGAACGACGATCTGGAAAACGCGTTGCGTTTCGCTAATAAGGCGGTTTCGCTCGCTGGACGACGCGCAGACTGGCTGCGCGATGCTTGGCTGCTCATCGCCGACGCCAAGCAACGGCAAGGTCACACCGCGCAGGCACGCGAGATCCGCAAACGCTGGCGTAGTTACCGGGGCTGATTCTCAAGAAACGGATGAGCCGACAAGATCGAGGCGATACAGATAAGTTTCCTTGTTCTCATTGCGTGAGTTGATAAACATCCGCTCACGAACCATGCCCAGCTGTTCGGCAACCCCAACCGATGGCTCGTTGTCGACAGCCATACTCGCTACGATCGACGCCAATCCGTGCTGAGCCGCCCACGCTACACACGCCCGCGCTGCCTCCACACCGAAACCATGACCCCAGTGTGCTTCATGAATGATGTAACCCAAATCGTTCTCCAGTCGACCATCGACCTTGAGTCGCAGCAGTCCCACATCTCCAATCGGTTGCCCGGAGTGCTCGAGGACAACCAACCATCGGCCGAAACCATAGGTGCCATAGGAAGTCAGGCTTCGTTCCAGCCACGCCCCAACTTCTGCCGGAGACAACGGAGCCGGCCAGTGTTGCATCGTCTCAGGATGGCTCAGCAGCTCGTTGAGATAATCGAGATCGTTTGTCGTGGATTCCCGCAGATATAATCGCTCGGCATGGATCACGGAGTTTCCCCTGGAAACCCTTGCAACCCAAGGCTGCTGAATAGCGCATAGACGCGGGTATCGCGAAGGCTGCCATTATTCGTTCGAGTCTCCGCATGAATCACTCCCTCCAACTCGAACCCCAACCGCTGTGCCACTCGCCAGCTCCGTTCATTGTTGTCGTCCATCCGGATTTCGACCCGGACGGCATCGAACCGATCAAACGCGAGGAGCGTCAACGCATGCGTTGCTTCGCTTACGTAGCCGCGTCCCACATGGGCACTGTGACACCAGTAGCCAACTTCGAATTTCGGCACTTCCCAATCCAGCTTGGGAAATCCGCAACCGCCAACCAGCGCGCCACTCTCTCAGGATCATCAGCACGGCATATTCGGAATCATCGCGCCACTTCCGGCGAGATTTCGTGCAGAATTCTTCCGATTCTTCCATCGTTTGCGGTTCAACGGCCCATGGCATCCACTCATTGAGTTCCGCAAAGGAATCTCGAATTGCTCGATTTATTTCCGGAGCATCGGCCACCGTCGGCACCCGAAGGATCAACCGCGGAGTAACTATTTCTTCAGGCAGTCTGTTCACTGTTTCTCTTCGCGTTGATGGCTCTGTCCCGCTGAGGGCTCTCTTCCCGCGCTGAAGGCTCTCTTCCCGCGCCGAAGGCTCCTTACCGCTAAAGGCTAACGCAACAGTTCCAGCCAATGGACGACGGGTACGTTTTCGTCGCCATTCGAGAGGTGCGTCTGGCAACCCACATTGGCCGTGGCGATCACGTCAGGCGCTTGTTCGCTCAATGCCGCGAGCTTCTGTTTTCTGAGCGTTCGGGCAAGCTGCGGCTGCAACAGCGAGTAGGTGCCTGCTGATCCGCAACAGATATGTGAATCCCGAACGGGGACCAACTCATAGCCGGCGCCTTGCAACAGACGCTCAACGGTTCCGGTAATTCCCTGGCCATGTTGCAACGTGCACGGCGCATGCCAGGCAACACGGCGGAATTCGGCAACTTTGTCCCACTCCAACCCCAACTGAGACAGGTACTCGCTGACATCCACTACCTTTTCCGCAACGCGGCATGCCTTGGAAAAATAGCTCGCATCACCGCCAAGCAAACGAGGATAGTCTTTCAACGTTACGCCACAGCCACTGGCCGTGGAGATGACGGCTTCCACGTGGTCGAGAAATGGCAACAGGGCATCGATGTTATTCGCGAACGTGGTTCTGGTTTGCCTTGTGTTACCTAAATGCAGGCTCAAGGAACCGCAACAATTTTCCTCATCGTCGAAGATCACCTCAATGCCCCGGCTGTCCAGCAACGCCGCAAGCGAAGCATTCACTTGTGGTGTCGCCATGCGTTGAACACACCCTTGCAACACCAGTACCTGCCGCTCCCGCGTCTCGAACACCTCGTGTGTAGCCACCCTGTGCCGCGGAACCTGCTCTCGAAGGATGCGTGGCAATATCCAGCGAAACGCAGCCCCGAGACGACTCCAGCGCTTGAAACGCACGATGTCCGGCACGACGGAGACAAGCCATCGCCTCATGGCCGAATCGATTAGGCCCCGCTTGCCATGTTCTTCCAGAAAATCGCGACCAATCTCCAACAACTCACCATAAGCCACTCCACTGGGACAGGCGGTTTCGCAGGCGCGACACGTCAGACAGCGGTCCAGGTGAGTCTGTACCACGGTATCGGCCTGTTCTGATTCCAACATCTCCTTGATCAGGTAGATTCTTCCACGTGGCCCATCGAGTTCGTCCCCTAATAGCTGGTAGGTCGGGCAGGTGGCGTTGCAAAGCCCACAATGTACGCAACTGCGAAGAATCTCGTCAGCGCGTTGGCCGGTTTTCGTTTCCTTGAATGCCTGAGGCAATTTAGTTTGCATCGACAACGACATCCGCAAACGGGTTCAATATCTCGGCCGGGTCGAACGCACGTTTGATGCGTTTGTGCAGCTTGTCGTTGGACCACAAAAGCGACTGAGTACGATAGTCCCCGTTAAACGGCAGAGCATAGCCACCCTGCTCGCGCGCCCAATCAGTCAGTACTTTTTCGCTATACACCCAACGTAGGGCGCCACTCCACTCGATCATAGTGGGCTCATCTGTCAACGGCGTATCCGGTGGTACAGACAGGCGCCACAATATGCCTTCCCCTTCCTTGTTAAAAAAACCGTGTTCGTGATTGCGCAACTGACTCCAAAACGCCTCCCCGTTCACCGAGTCTCCCTCGATGTGTTCTACACCCCACGAGACTGACGCCTCTGAACCTGACAAACGAACGCTGAGTTGGTTGTCGACGTGACAAGTAGCGGTGATTGGCAACGGCAATCGTGCCCATGCTCGAAGTTTCTCGAGTGCGGCATCCGCCTTCAACTCAAAAATACACGTCGACTCGACAGCGGGTTTTGGCAGCGTCTTGATGCTCACGGACAACAACACCCCCAAGGCGCCAAAAGCGCCCGCCTGGAGGCGGGAAACGTCATAGCCAGCAACATTTTTCATCACCTGGCCACCAAACCGCAGGAATTCTCCACGGCCATTGATCATCTCGACCCCGAGAACGGCATCGCGCAACGCACCGTACCATGGGCGTCCTGGCCCGGACAGCCCGCTAGCCACCGCGCCTCCCAACGTGCCGGCTCCCGCAAACCGCGGCGGCTCGAAGGGCAGCATCTGTCCCGCTCTGGCCAACTGCTGCTCGAGCTCTTTCAATGTCGTTCCCGAACGGGCAGTAACAACCAGTTCCTCAGGAACGTACTCCGTCACACCCCTATGTTCGGTCAGAGACAGAAGTCTGGCTTGAGTGTCTGATGTGGTCGGTTCCGTGAGAAAGACTTTGCTACCGGAACCTACGATCTGCAAAGACAATCGCTCGGCGTAGGCCTCCGCGACGGCTTCTACTAGACGGTCTTTCTGGTCTGTGTCCGTGCGCATGTCAAAATCTCTCGAGGTGCGGGAAGGGCAGCTTGCCGCCGTGAACGTGCATCCCGCCAATCTCGGAACAACGACTCAATGTAGGAATCGCTTTACCCGGATTCATCAGCGATTCCGGATCGAACGCTTCTTTCAGCCGGTGAAACTGATCCAGCTCCGCGGCGGAAAACTGAGCACACATCTGATCGAGCTTCTCAACGCCAACTCCGTGTTCACCGGTTACGGTGCCACCAACCGCAACGCACAACTCGAGTATCTTGCCACCCATTTCCTCGGTACGTTCAAGCTCGCCAGGTTGGTTGGCATCGTAGAGAATCAAAGGATGCAGGTTGCCATCACCGGCATGAAACACGTTGGCAACTCGCAATCCATAGTGCCTGGAAAACTGTTGGATTCGCTCGAGCACTTCACTCAAACGTGCTCGCGGAATCGTTCCATCCATACAGTAATAGTCCGGCGAGATCCTCCCCATGGCAGGAAACGCGGCTTTACGTCCTAACCAGAAGCGTGCCTGCTCCTCGGGATCACTCGCGACACGTATATCGTAGGCGCCACCCTCTTCGAGCAGCTGCGAAACGAATGCGACGTTACTTTCCACCTCGGCTTCTACCCCGTCGAGTTCGCACAACAGGATCGCTGCGGCGTCTCGGGGATAACCCGCATGCACATATTCTTCCGCGGCTTCAATGGCTAGACGATCCATCATCTCCAGACCCGCAGGTATCAGACCCTGCCCGATAATGTTGCCAACCACGTCGGCCGCTGCCCCTATCTCATGAAACGCCGCGAGCAGCACCCGTTTTTCCGGGGGCTTCGGCAACAGCCGAACGGTTATCTCGGTGACGACGCCGAGCATCCCTTCGGAACCGGAGAGCAGCGCAAGCAAGTCATAACCGGGACTATCGAGTCCCTTGCCGCCGAGTTCCAGGAAATTACCGTCGATGGTGAGTACCTGCAACCCCACGACGTTGTTCACCGTAAGGCCATACTTGAGGCTGTGCACTCCACCGGAATTCTCCGCGACGTTTCCCCCGATGCTGCAGGCGATCTGCGAAGAAGGGTCTGGCGCGTAATAGAGCCCGTATTTTGCCGAGGCATCGCTGATAGCCTGATTACGCACACCCGGTTGTACTATCGCCACACAATTATCGACGTCGACTGCAAGAATCTTGTTGAGTTTGGACAACCCCAACACGATGCCATCTTTATGTGGGCGAGCGCCTCCGGACAAGCCGGTTCCAGCACCGCGCACAACCAACGGCACCCCGTGACTGCGACAGACTCGGACTACCGCCTCAACCTGTGGCACATTCTCGGGAAGGGCGACCAGCCAGGGAAGCTCGCGGATGGCCGTCAGCCCGTCGCTCTCGTACGGTTTCAGCGCTTTTGGATCGGTGATGAGACTCTGCTTCGGAAGGGTTGCCCGAAGGAGTTCAATGACTAGTGCTCGGCTCATGATGGATCATTATACGGAACCCACGGAGCAGGGCAGTACTCCAGGCGACAAGCATTTTTTTTGATTTTTTTCGCACGATCGCGCTAGTTCCCGCCTACCGCAGACAGGAACTAAAACGCGATTGTCATAATCGATCAGAAGTGGAAGTTGAGCGCGAAGTAGGGTCCGCTGATGTCCAATGACACGTTATTGAAGTCATCCAAATCTTCCAAGTCGAGCCGGTATGTCCGCCACCCTCCTTCGACACCGAGACCTATACGCGATTCCCAGCCAATCTGGGCATTCGCATCGACGAGTGAACTTGTGTTGTAACCAAGTCCTTGTACCTCGGCACCTACCCACAACCCGGTCAGTGGGAGATCGGCACGCACCTTGGCGTAAAGCAGCGGCAATACCCCTTCGAATTCGACGCGAGAGACCTCGAGGGTTGTGGCTATCTCGAAGAAGCCATCAATCTGACGCACTGCCACGCCAATATCCAGCGAGATGACATTGTCGAGTACCTCGTAGTACAGCACCAGGTCCGTCTGATTCAGTTCCATATTGGTAGCAACCGTGTCTGCAACGTCAAAGACAGACCCGTTGAATTCGATTGTCCGAATGAGGTCGTTGTTTCCAGAAACCGCGATTTTCGCGTGCTGCAGGCGCAGATTCGGCAAAACAGGTACGCCGTGCTCCAATGCCAGATAAAAAATATTGTTGTTCTCGTCTTCGAGCGCGAGATCATCCTCGATGTCGATCTGGGTGATTCCGGAAGTAATATCGCCGGAGAACCCTTGCTGCCAGCTACCTGCTCCTGCGTATATTCCGAATACCGTGTCGCCATACACCGGGCCCGTCAGCAACAAAACAATGATCCAACCGTACTTGGCTACATTTTTAGGCACAAAAACTCTCCGAAAATAAGGTTTGTTGATTCGAGGTAAGTATAGGTATGACTTGAATTCGGCAATGTGACCAAACGCACATCCACCCACGCATAACTTTCTCCGATGCTCTAAAGTAGGCCAAGTTGTGAGACAGGGGGGGAAATGTCCGGCAATAGCACGCCCGAGCAACGGTTGGCGGAGTTGGGATTCACCCTGCCCACACCCATGAATACAGGCAATTTACCTTTCGACCTGGTTCGTATTGACGGCAATCGCATTTTCCTTTCCGGTCATGTCCCGTTGGCCGACGACGGCTCACTAGCCAAACCACTGGGTAAGGTGGGATCGGATCTCACCGCTGAACAAGGCCACGCCGCAGCACAACGCACCGCGCTGGGCCTGTTCGCGAGCCTCAAAGCCGCACTCGGCGAACTCGACCGGGTAACGGGCTGGCTCAGAGTGTTCGCAATGGTGAACGTCGCCCCCGGCTTCAACGCGCTACCCGGGGTGATCAATGGCGCGTCGCTGCTTATTCTGGATGTGTTCGGGCCTACGCGAGGTGCTCACACGCGCAGTGCGGTGGGCATGGCGGAGTTGCCGTTTGGCGTACCTGTCGAAATCGAAGCGGAGGTAAGTATCCGACCGTGACGAACAGCTATCGCATCATCAACGCCCGAATCGTCAATGAAGGAAACGTCTCCGAGGGAGATGTGCTCCTCGAAAACGGCCGCATCTCAGGAATAAACGTACGGGCTCCGGGGGGAGTAGAAACCATCGACGCAAACGGCGCCTGGTTGTTGCCCGGGATGATCGACGACCAGGTTCATTTCCGCGAACCCGGCTTCGAACACAAAGGCACCATCCGCACCGAATCAGCAGCGGCCGTGGCCGGCGGCATCACCAGTTACATGGAGATGCCAAATTGCAATCCACTCACAGTCACTCACGAAGCCCTCGCCGACAAACATACGAGGGCACGTGAGCACTCGGCGGCGAACTTCGCATTCTACTTCGGCGCGACGAACGATAATCTGGAGCTGATCAAGACTGTGGATCCCACTCTTGCCTGTGGGGTGAAGATATTCATGGGCGCGAGCACCGGCAACATGCTGGTGGACAACGAAGCAACGCTGGAAGGCATATTCGCCTCAACCGGGCTCATTATCGCAACCCATTGCGAAGACACGCCAACTATCCTGGCCAACGAACAAAAAGCATTCGAGAAGTACGGAGAAGACATCCCCTTCGCCGAACATCCACTCATCCGTTCGGAAGAAGCCTGCTACAAGTCTTCTTCGCTGGCAGTGGAACTCGCCACGCGCCACGGTTCGCGTTTGCATATATTGCATCTCACCACAGCCAGGGAAATGGCACTGTTTACCGCGGGCGACCTTGCCGAAAAGCGCATAACCGCGGAAGTCTGTGTACATCATCTGTTCTTCAACGATACCTCGTATGCGGAAAAAGGCGCGGCCATCAAATGCAACCCGGCCATCAAAACGGCCGCAGATCAGGCGGCACTGCTAAGCGCAGTCAACGAAGATCGCATCGATGTCATTGCGACCGATCATGCGCCACACACCCTCGAAGAAAAAGCGGGTAAGTACATGCAAGCTCCCGCCGGATTACCTCTTGCACAACACGCATTGGTTTCATTGTTGGAGCTGACAAGACAAAACAAACTCACGATCGAGAAAGTCGTGGAGAAAACCTCCCACGCCCCGGCTCGATTGTTCGGGGTAAAGGATCGCGGTTTCATACGAGAAGGCTATTTCGCAGATCTGGTTCTCATCGACCCGCAACAGAACACCGACCCGACTGAGATCTACTCCAAGTGTGGGTGGAGCCCATTCGCGGGCATCGATCTGCATGCCCGGGTGCGAGCCACCTGGGTGAACGGTCATCTTCGCTATCGAGACGGACAACTGCTCGATGGCCCCAAAGGTATGGCTCTGGAGTTCGATAGATAACCAAAAGTACCTAGGAGCGCGGGTATTGCGCGAGGAAGCAGAGTTTTGGGTGAGCGCTCGTCCAGATTCGAGTACTGCCAGATTCCGAACACATCCACCATTGAGCTCTCGACGCGCTCGAACTCTATTTTGGTGGCGACATGGAGGCCAGCATCGCGCTAACGGGTCAAGTCTGCGGACGAATCGATGCGGTACGACCGGTTGCGGAAATCATCGCCGAAGTGCGCGAGGAGTTCTTTCGGACCATCGGCAACCTTGCTGCGCAGTATTCCTAGATCATGTTCGCATGGCTTCCTCTACTCGGACCCGAAAAGTGCTAACAGCCTACCTCAGCTCCCCGAAGAGGTGTAGTAAACGGCCCGACCATCTGCGCCTGAAGCGCGCCTATAATGTTCCGAATTAGCCAGTAAGCCTCACCATGAACGCAACCCAGCTTCGCTCGCAACACGACAAGGAGATGTTCGAACAGCTGCTCGAAGATCCCCTCGTCAAAAAAGTCAATAAGAAGATTGCCAAGCGCGAAGGCAAAGGCAATCTCGGCATTCGCCGACACCTGCTTTCGACCTCCGTGCGGCTGACTCAGACCATGGCCGCGCCCTTGCACAATATCGCAGCCGAGTGTGCGGACAAGCTGGGGCTCACGATACCCCTCGAACTTTATGTGTTCCCCAGCCCGACCTACAACGCCGCATGTTTCAAACCGGAGGAAGGACGGCTTTTCGTGATGTTCTCCTCCCACCTGCTCGAGCGTTTCGAACCGGGCGAACTGAAGTTCGTGATGGGACACGAACTGGGACACCACCTCTACAACCATCACGACCTCCCAATAGGTTATGTGCTGCGCGGTAAAACGCCGCCGAGCCCCAAGCTCGCGCTGGCGCTCACCAGTTGGTCGCGATTTGCGGAAGTTTCGGCGGATCGAGCGGGCGCTTACTGCGCGAACGATCTGGAAACCGTTGCACATTCGCTCTTCAAGCTTGCTTCAGGGTTGAGTGGTCAGTTGGTCAATTTCTCCCTCGACGAGTTCTTACAGCAAGTGGACGAAATGCAAATGGAAGACGCCGAACCGGGCCAGGGAGCGCCCACGGAGGATTGGTTTCTGACCCATCCATTCAGCCCTTTACGGGTCAAGGCGCTGAAATTGTTCGATGAATCCGTACTGGTTCGCAAGGACGGCATTTCCGTCAGTGAACTCGAGGCGAACATCCACAACCTGATGAGCCTCATGGAGCCGAGTTACCTCGAGGGTCGCACACACAGTGCCGAGATCATGCGTCGGTTGCTCTTTGCGGGTGCGATCGCAGTTGCGGCTGAGAGCGAAGGGATCTCCGAGGCTGAAATCGAAGTGTTCGAAGCGTTTTTCGGTAAGCGTTCGTTTTCGGACAAGCTGGACGTCGAGCAGATCAAAGCCGAGCTACCCGAACGCATCTCACAGGCTAAAACACACACCTCCCGCCCACAGAGAATGCAGGTGCTCCGGGATCTCTGCACGATATCCCGGGCCGATGGTCACACCACAGAAGCCGAAGTGGATCTGTTGCTCGAGATTGGGAAAGATTTGGCCGTAGCGAGTACGTTCGTCCTGCAGACATTGGCCGGAGACCCGGAACTCGACTAACCCGGATATTGCACGAGGACGCAGAGTTCTGGGTGAGGGATCGTGGTCGTCATGACGGCTCGTGACCGAAAGCGTCGCCCCAAGAGTCCGGCTTTTCGTGCGGCAACACGAAACCGTTTCCCCAGATTTTCTACGAAAATCTGGGGCATTGGCAAGCCTAGAAATTGCAGTTCGCGGATTCTAATCAGGCAGCTCATTTTCACAACCCGTCCGCAAAGTACTACCGACTATTTGACACGGTAGGGTACATCGGTGACATTCTTGGTTGAACGATTCCTAACGGGGGCACCATGGCAGTCGTCGACTACGAAGTAAAAGATCACATCGCACTCATCACACTGAACCGCCCGGAGGCACGTAACGCGATCAACCCCGAAGTTTCCGTTCGCCTCGCCGATGCATTCCAGGACGTCAAAGACGACGAAGAGGTACGTGTCGCGATACTCACGGGTACCGGCAGTACTTTTTGTGCGGGTGCGGATCTTGGCCAGCTCATTCCCCTCATGAGCGGGGCTCGCCAGCCCGAGAACGCGTGGGACGAACGACTCGTATCCGATCCCGGGACCACCGGCCGCGCCCTCCTGCGCAACTTTGATGTCGAAAAGCCAGTCATCGCCGCAATCAACGGGCACGCGATTGCC
>JACZXA010000161.1 GCA_022571865.1 Pseudomonadota bacterium | reverse complement strand
AACTGCAACGACGATTTGCCGTGGTCTCGATCACCGGACTGATTCTGTTCCCGGCAATCGACGGGCTCGCCGTCGTTGCCGCCGACTACAGCCCCGGCGAGGCCGACCAGTTGCGCCGTGACATGGCCGCCTGGCGCAAGACCGGTCGCCTCGAGCGCCACCGCGGCCGCCTGATCTCGCGCATGATGGCCAAGGGCATCGAGGAAGAGTTCGCCGAGCGCGTCTTCGAACAGATCCGCGGGTTCGGTGAATACGGTTTTCCCGAGTCTCACGCGGCGAGCTTTGCGTTACTCGTGTACATATCGGCCTGGCTCAAATGTCACGAGCCCGCGGCCTTCTATTGCGGTCTCTTGAACAGCCTGCCCATGGGTTTCTATTCGCCCTCGCAGCTCATTCAGGATGCCAGACGCCACGACATCGAGGTTCTACCGGTGGATGTGCAGCACAGCACCTGGGACCACAGGCTTGAAGCCACCGGCATTGAGCAACGCGAGCAACAAGGCGCTCTGCAACTGGGGTTGCGGTTGATCAAGGGCCTGGGGGAAGAAGCGGGCTTGCGTATCCAGGACGCTCGCCCTTTCAGGGATGCCGAGGATCTCGCCCGACGAGCGAACCTGAACGATCAGGCTTTACGGTTTCTCGCTCGCGCCGGTGCTTTGGAAAGTTTGTCGGGGCACCGCTACCAGGCGCACTGGGAGGTTGCAGGTATTGAGACACCCATCCCGCTGATGCCCCCGATACCCCGCAGACAGGTTGCAGAATCCGTCTCATCATACGATTGCGCAAAGAGCCTGCTGCCCGCCCCGAGTCAGGCGGACAACATGCTCGACGATTACCGTTACCTGGGGCTGAGCCTCGGCCCCCACCCAATGGCCTTGTTGCGCAACCGTCCCGATTTTCAAAGGTACAGTACCGCGGTTGATCTCAATCTCTACAAGCAGGGCCGGTTTGTCCGAGTGGCGGGGTTGGTCACCGGCCGGCAACGGCCGCAAACGGCTACGGGTGTTCTGTTCGTCACGCTGGAAGACGAAACCGGCAACATCAATCTGGTGGTCTGGTCATCGGTTTTTGACCGCTATCGTGCCGCGCTCTTGCAAGGTCAACTGCTCAAGGTCAAAGGTGTCGTGGAGCGGGAGGGTGAAGTAATTCATGTGGTTGTCGGGCATATCGATGACGGGAGCGACCTGCTGGCAGGTATTTCGCGAAGTAGAGTTTCAGAAACTAATTTTAAGTCTAGAGATTTTAAGTAGTTGTGAGATATATCTCGAAATGTCGGCTATGCTCTAAGCACGTTTCTTTTTCGCACCGGGGTTGGGTGACGAGGCGCGGGAAGTGGAGTGCCCCCTCATCGAGCGGACCTCGTGCATCACGTCTTCCAGTATCAGTCGTATGTAGGAGAGTTCCTCCCGAATATGGTCCACCTCGGGTTTGAGGCTATGCCCTAGTCCATCGATGGCTCGCTCCAACGCCCCCAGGCGTTGCTGCACGTTGGTTTTATCGAACATCCCTTTTGCCATGGTTTCCAACGGCTGGACAGACGGAGCTTTCTTTGCTGCCTTATCAGCTGACACCTCAGGTGTTGTCTCAGCCTTAAGTTTACCTATCGCCGCGCCGCCATAGAACTCAGAGCCAATTTCATCTGCAACCGTATTCACCAGAGCTTTATCAATCTTGTCCTGCTCTTCGAGAAACGCGTACAAAAGCAAGCGATCGCAGAGGTTGTTGATGCGTCGAGGAA
Source organism: Pseudomonadota bacterium (assembly GCA_022571865.1). Taxonomy (GTDB): domain Bacteria; phylum Pseudomonadota; class Gammaproteobacteria; order Pseudomonadales; family Azotimanducaceae; genus SMWK01. The sequence goes on along the minus strand of JACZXA010000161.1, from coordinate 9,053 downwards.
CGCCGTGGCAAAACTGAAAAATTGCCGGGAAAGCGTTCGCGCTGAATTTCGGCCGGTTCTGCCAACCTACCCGCGACAAACGATGTTCTATATAGGTCCGGGTTTCTGATTCATCGAGAGGATTCAGATGATAGGTCGCAATCACCCGCTGGCGAAGTTGCTCAAAATCTTCAGACAACAGCGTGGTACGAAATTCCTCCTGCCCCAACAGGAATATCTGTAACAGGGGTTTGCCGTCCAACTGGAAATTGGACAGCATGCGAAGTTCTTCGACCGAACGCGGAGGCAGGTTTTGCGCTTCGTCCACGATAAGAAGCACCCGCCGATTCTCCCTCGCCTGCTGAACGAACAAATGTTCGAGATCGCGCAGGATGATCGCCTTACTACTCGAACTCACCCGCAACCCGAGACTGATCGCAACCAGATGAAGCAGGTCATCCGCCTCCAGTTGCGTGGTGACGAGATTTGCCACCAGCATCTCGGTTGGATCTAAACCCTCGAGCAGTATCTGTACTAACGTGGTTTTGCCGGTGCCTACATCACCCGTGATGATGATGAATCCATCAGCCTGACTCAGCCCGTACTCGAGAAAGGACAAGGCTCGTTTGTGTTCCTTACTGGGATAGAAGAAGGCAGCATCCGGCGACAGCTGAAAGGGTTTGCCTGTTAGTTTGAAATGCTCTTCGTACATGCTGGCCGTTACATATTGCCGTTTACTTGGGTGGATTGACTTCGCCCGCTTCCATCCGCCGAATCATTGGAGCCGTAAGAGCCGTATCCATAACCGTAGCCGTAACCACCAAATCCCTGGGTGTCGGTTTTGTTGAGCAACATGCTCACATTGGCACATGTCTCCAACTGCGCCACGGCGCGTGCAACGGCTTCCTGCGGGGTCTTGTTGGCTTCCACCACCACCACAACTTGTCCCATGTGCTGCGCCAACACCGCCGCCTCGGTGGCGGAAATAAGCGGTGGTGCATCGAATATGATTATCCGCTCGGCGTCCGCTTTGGCGATTTCCCGGGTCACCTGTGACATCATTTCGCTCGCAAACAATTCATCCATATGGTCGTTGTTCTGCCCGGCGGGCAGCACGCTCAAACGCTCGATGTTGGAGGTGAGCACACAATCCTCTGCGAGATAATTTGTCTCCTGAACCAGGTCCGCCAGACCTCGTTCGTTTTGGATTTCAAGTTGCCGCGAAACGTCTCCCTTGGCGATGTCGCCATCTACCAGGAGCACCTTGCGATCCAGTTCGGCCGCGAGGCTGATGGCGAGGTTGATGGCAATAAACGTTTTGCCCTCTCCTGGCAGCGCACTCGTGATCATGATGAGATTGGCCGGTCGGTCGGCATCTCCACTGACCGCTGCTTTTTGAATGTTCAACAGCAGCGGGCGTTTGATTCGGCGCATTTCCTGTGCGAGCTGGCTACGACCGGAGGAAGGGGAAAGAAAACCCTTATCCGCTAGATGTTCCAGATTGATGTCGCACAGCTGCAGCGGTGCCAAGGCCGGAATGAGGGTGGGTTTGATCGTCGAAAGGTCGCGCTCGTTGATTCCGGCTGGAATACGTTCGGTACCCAACGACTCTCGCTCAACTAACGCGGGTTGTTGCTCCGGATTTCTGGCCATAGCTGCCTTACGTGCCGCCAGCTTGGCGGCAGCCTTTTCGATCGTGCTCATAGATCTGGGTTGTTCATCCATTCTTGAATGCTTGCGCGTAGATTCTACTTATCTGATCTGGGAGTTGTGTAAAGTCTTGTAACCTTCGGTCGCTGGCGGTCAGCGCTATCCGCATATTACTTGACGCCTTGGGTTCAGCGGCGGGTTACATCCTACTACAACCCAGAAACAGTGTCCGTGCAGGGAGTTGAGGCATAATGTGCTCATCGTTAAGTCCACCGGAAATCAACTCATGTCTGCTTTGAGGGAACTGTCAGAGGTGAAGGTCGCCGTGGTTGGTCTTGGTTATGTGGGACTGCCTCTCGCGGTAGAGTTGAGTCGTCGTTTTCCGACCACCGGGTTCGACATCAGCAAGGCGCGGATCGATGAGCTCAACAGTGGCACCGACCGCACGCTCGAAATCACCAGCGAAGAACTGGCAGGCGTCAGCCAGCTCACATTCACCGATCAGCTAGAAAAGCTTGCGGGTTGCAATACCTACATCATTACGGTGCCCACTCCCCTCGACGATCACAACAGCCCGGATCTGAGCGCACTCAAGGCTGCGAGCACTTCCATCGGATCCGTTCTTGCAACGGGTGACGTCGTGATCTACGAATCAACCGTCTACCCGGGTGCAACGGAAGAGGTCTGTGTACCCATACTCGCCAATATCTCCGGCCTCAGCTTCAACCAGGATTTTTTTGTTGGTTACAGTCCTGAGCGTATCAACCCCGGGGACAAAGAACATCGATTACCGCTGATTACCAAGGTGACGTCTGGTTCTACACCTGCAACCGCCGATTTTGTGGATGAGCTTTACGGATCAATTATAACCGCCGGAACCCATCGAGCATCGAGTCTCAAGGTCGCTGAAGCTGCCAAAGTCATCGAAAACACCCAGAGGGATCTCAATATCGCGCTCATCAACGAGCTGGCTCTGATATTCGAGCGGCTCGACATCGATACGGAGGAAGTGCTGGAGGCTGCTGCGACAAAATGGAATTTCCTGCCGTTCAAACCAGGACTGGTGGGCGGGCACTGCATCGGCGTCGACCCCTACTACCTGACCTACAAAGCCCAGGAAATTGGCTACCACCCGGAAGTGATTCTGGCTGGGCGACGAATCAACGACAGCATGGGCCGTCATATCGCCGACCGGCTGATCAAGCTGATGACCCAACACGCAATCAACGTCGTCGACTCCAAGGTGTTGGTACTGGGTCTGGCGTTTAAGGAAAATTGCCCCGACATTCGAAATACCCGCGTCATCGATGTTGTCAATGTGCTTAAGGAATACAACGTCGATGTCCACGTTCACGACCCCTGGGTAAGCCAGGCCGAGGCGTTTGCCGAATACGGTATTACTTTGACGGAAACCATGACACCTTCGACCTACGATGCCGTGGTGTTGGCCGTTGCCCACGACTGCTTCGTGGAAATGGGTAGCGCTGGAATAAAACATTTTGCTAAACCTCAACACGTGCTTTTCGACGTAAAACGTGCATTCCCCAAACACGAAGTCACCGCGAGACTGTAATCCATGAAGGTCATAGTCACAGGTGCCGCAGGGTTCATCGGTTCATTTACCAGCCACCGGTTGCTGGATCGCGGCGATGAAGTGATCGGCGTTGATAACCTGAACGATTATTACGACGTCTCACTCAAACAGGCGCGGCTCGATCGTTTGCGAGCACGCGATGGATATCGGCATCATCAAATCGATATTTCCGATCGCTCGGCCCTCGCATCGGTGTTTGAGGACGCCAAGCCCGATCGTATCGTTCACCTGGCAGCCCAGGCCGGCGTTCGCTACTCGCTGGAAAACCCTTACGCCTACGTCGACGCCAATATCATCGGGTTTCTGAATATTCTGGAATGCGTTCGCAACACAGGTATCGAACATCTGGTCTACGCATCAACGAGTTCAGTCTACGGCAGCAACACCAACATGCCGTTTTCGGTCCATCACAACGTCGACCATCCTGTCAGCCTGTATGCGGCAACCAAAAAAACGAATGAACTCATGGCGCATACCTATAGTCATCTATTCGGAATTCCATGTACCGGACTGCGTTTTTTTACCGTCTACGGACCCTGGGGTCGCCCCGATATGGCGTTATTCAAGTTTACCCGCCAGATACTCGCTGGAGAACCCATCGACGTTTACAACTACGGCAATCATAAAAGGGATTTCACCTACGTTGAGGACATCGTGGAAGGCATCGTTCGGGTCCTGGATAAGGTCGCAACAATCGACCCTGCCTGGACGGGCGATCACCCGGACCCAGCCAGTTCCGCTGCACCGTATCGACTCTACAACATTGGAAGTAACAATCCGGTTGATTTAGGGCGATACATCCAGGTGCTGGAAGAAACCCTCGGTATCGAAGCCAAGAAGAATCTGTTACCCATGCAACCTGGTGACGTGCCGGATACGTATGCCGATGTTGACGATCTGGTGCGGGATGTGGGCTACAAACCAGACACACCCATCGAAGTCGGCATCCAGAACTTCGTATCCTGGTACAAAGAGTACTACGACATCGATGATGTAGCGCACAACGTATAATGAATCTGCCAGATCTATACGCTATCAGCCTCTACCTCGGACTCTTCGCGTACGCCGTCCTGACGATATTCTGCATTGTGAACTGGCTGAGAAACATCACCGGGCGCGCGTTGCTGGCGGCTTCCGCCGTGACTCTCGCGTTTATCGTCTCACTTTTCCTGAACTCTCCCGGCGCGCTCTCATACACACTCGAATTGGTTGCAATGCTGGCGTGGACGTTTTTACTCTCTCGCGTGCTTGAAATCGATCTACGAGACTTCTCTGCTACCACCCGCCACCCGGTAACGCTACCGATTGCCCTCTCGGCGTTGCTCGTTCTGGGTGGGTGCATCTACGTCTGGTCTCTACCAGAAATCGCGTTTCGCACCCCGAACACACCCGTTACCTGGGTCTACTTCGTTGCGCTGCTCACCTGTGTGATTGGTTTAGTAGTGCTCGAACAGGTCGTACGGAATACCCGTGAAGATCTGCGTTGGCGCCTCAGATACCTGAACATCGGGTTGGGGACAATATTCGGCTTTGGCGTTGTGCATCACGCCAGCGGTTTGCTGTTCAGCGCGCACCTCCCAACGCTTGTCGTGTTGCAACCCGCCGTGCTTGCCCTGGCCGCCCCATTCATTGCCATTGCCTCTCTTCGCAATCGCAAAAACCAACTGTCATTGAACGTTTCACGGCAATTCGTATTCCGTAGCGGGGTACTGATCGCCACCGGTGGATTCCTGTTGGCAATGGCCGTCGCCGGTTATTACGTGAATCTGTTTGGCGGGGATCTCGGGACGGTATTAGTCGTGTTCGTAGCCACGCTTGGCACCCTGGCGCTGTTCGTTGCGTTCGGATCGACTCGAGTGCGAACTCATCTGAAGATGTTCATTGCCGAAAATCTCTATCAACTGAAATACGACTATCGCGATGAATGGATACGCGTGACTCGGCAATTAGCCGAGCCAAATCCTGATTTCGATTTGAGTCAACAGGCCATACGAGCACTCATGGGCGTACTGCATTGTCCCGGTGGAGCGCTCTGGCGTTTGACGGAAAAACAGACTTTGATTTCCGTTTCACACCTTCATACGGAATGGCAAGAGCCACTACCTGGAAGCGCCGCAAACCAATTGGTTAGTTTTTTCGAACAACGAGAATGGATAATCGATCTACAGAAGGTGCCAGCGGAGGCCGAAACTCACATTACCGATATCCAGGACCTGCACGATATAGCCAACCTTCGTTTTCTGGTGCCGCTCTTTGTCGAGAAGCAACTCTTCGGCATCATCGCCTTATCTCGACCACACGTTTACCGCAAGCTGAACTGGGAAGACTACGACATCGTCAAGCTGGTCGCCCGCCAGGCAGCCGGGTTGCTTGCACTGCAACAAGCAGACGAAGTCTTGTCTCAAACCAAACAGCTTCATACGTTTACCCGCTTGTCTGCGTTTGTCGTGCACGACGTCAAAACCATAACCTCCCAGTTGTCGTTGTTGCTCGAGAACGCGCAGAAACACAAAGACAACCCAGCGTTCATAGACGACATGCTGCAAACGATAGACAACTCGGTATCGCGCATGAGTAAGTTACTGATACAGCTCAAGGAGCACCAGATAGAACAAAAAGAATCTGTCGAACTGGTGGCGTTGACCCGCTCCATTGTCGACGGCTATCAATTGCAGAACCCCAAACCGGTATTTGAGTGCCACTGTCCCGCTCTTCATGCCCTCGCGGACCCGGAACGACTTTCATCCTCTATCGGTCATGTCGTACAGAATGCCATAGACGCCACTCCTGAAGACGGTTCCGTTACCGTTCAACTGACCCGGCGAAAAGACTGGTTGGAACTACTCATTGAGGACTCCGGAAAAGGAATGGAAAACAAATTCATCGACAAAAAGCTATTCCAGCCTTTCGAATCCACCAAAGGGTTGACGGGGATGGGTATCGGCGCATACCAGGCCAGGGAGTATTTTCGCTCCCTCGGCGGTGACGTTCAGGTCGATAGTGAGTTGGGAAAAGGAACCCTTTTTACATTGCGATTACCCGCGGTAACCCGTATTGATTAAACGATCACTGCTCATAGTCGAAGACGACCCCGGTCTGCAAAGCCAGATGAAATGGTGTTTCGACGGCCAGGATGTTTCAGTAGCGGGCAACGCGGCAGAGGCAGAAGCGCTGGCACGCAAAAAAGAACCACAGGTGATTACCCTGGATCTCGGACTTCCTCCCGACCCGGGAGGCGCGTCTGAAGGGTTCAGGTTGCTTGAATCGATCAATGAACTGCTGCCATTCAGCAAGGTCATCGTTATTACCGGCCGCGAAGAACGAGAAAACGCTTTACGGGCAGTCGCGAGCGGTGCCTACGATTTTTATCAAAAACCCATCGACTCCAAGACTCTGCAGTTCGTTGTAGAACGCGCGTTTCGGCTATGGGAGCTCGAACAGGAAAATCGCAGACTCACGCAACTAACTCCTCAAACACCACTCGACGGGCTCATTACCGCGAGCCCCAACATGCTTGAACTCTGTCAGCTTGTTGAACGTATGGCGCCCACCGACGCGACGGCCTTGATTCTCGGAGAAACGGGCACCGGCAAGGAAATTCTTGCCAGGGCAATCCACGATCTGAGTACGCGGCGGGACCAATCGTTCACCGTGATCAACTGCGCTGCGATTCCGGAGAATCTGCTCGAAAGTGAGCTTTTTGGTCATGAGAAAGGTTCGTTTACGGGCGCGGTGAATCGGAAGATCGGAACAATTGAAGCAGCCAACGGCGGCACGCTGTTTCTCGACGAAATTGGTGACATGCCTGTGAGTCTGCAGGCAAAAATCCTGCGTTTTCTTCAAGAGAGAACAATTGAACGAGTTGGTGGGAACACCAGCATTGCGGTGGATGTACGGGTTATTTCGGCGACTCACCGTTCGATTGACGAGATGATATCGGCAAGCGACTTTCGGGAGGATCTCTATTTTCGAATCAGCGAGATTACCTTGAGCCTCCCCCCGTTGCGAGACCGTCCGGGAGACGCCGCGTTGTTGGCCACATCGTTCGTCAATCAATACCGCAGCAAACCAAACCTTAAACTCAGTAGCTCATGTTTGAAATCCATCGAATCCTACCATTGGCCTGGCAATATTCGAGAGCTTCAGAATCGAGCCAAGCGCGCGTGCATTATGGCCGACGGTCCCCTCATAACACCTCGAGATTTTGAATTGCAGCCGAGCAAAAGCAGCTCGGCAGTTAATCTCAAAGAAGTACGTGCCGAGGCGGAACGCAAAGCAATCATAGCTACTCTCAATCGAAATGGTCGCAACGTCAGCCAGACCGCTCGTCTCCTTGGGGTATCACGTCCAACACTTTACAACCTGTTTCGTAAATACGGCATCTCGGCAGACGAAGCCGATGAGTAAGGTGCTGGTTACCGGGGGTGCCGGTTACATCGGCAGCCATATGTGCGTGGAGCTACTACAGGCTGGCACTGACGTTGTCGTGCTGGATAACCTGAGTAATAGCTGCGCAAAATCACTGGAAGCGGTGCAGAGAATTACTCAAAAGAAACTGAATTTCATCGAGGGGGATCTACGGGATAAATCGACGCTCGCGAAGCTGTTCGAACACAACGACATTTCTGCCGTATTACATTTTGGCGGGTTAAAAGCTGTTGGTGAATCGGTCAACAATCCACTTTCGTATTACGACAACAACGTAAACGGAACGCTCTGCCTGATCGAAGCAATGACGAACGCGGATGTCAAAACCATAGTATTCAGTTCCACCGCTACCGTGTATGGGGTCCCGGATACCATGCCAATCACCGAAGACTTCCCCACCAACCCAATCAATCCCTACGGTCAAACAAAACTCACGATCGAGCACATGCTTCGCGATCTGCACAACTCCGATCCCGGCTGGAGCATTTCGATGCTGCGTTATTTCAACCCTGTAGGTGCACACCCTTCCGGCGAGATTGGCGAGAATCCAAACGGCATTCCCAATAATCTGATGCCCTACCTCAGCCAGGTTGCGGTAGGTGTACTACCTCGGTTGCAAGTATTCGGCGACGACTACCCCACCCATGACGGCACAGGTATTCGCGATTACATCCACGTTGTGGATCTGGTCCGAGGACACCTCAATGCATTGGAGTTCCTGCAAGACAACCCCGTACTCGCCATACACAATCTCGGTACAGGTACCGGTCATTCGGTGTATGAAGTAGTCGAAGCCTTCGAGCAGGCCAGCGGTAAAACCATACCTTGTGAGGTTATCGAACGACGCGCGGGTGATGCCGCAGAATCTTTCGCAGATCCTACCAAGGCAAATGAGGAGCTAAACTGGCGAGCCGAATACGACCTCCATCGAATGTGCGTCGACTCATGGCGTTGGCAGGAGATGCATCCTCGCGGTTACTGATCTACCATCCTTTAGCAACCGGGAGGGGTGGCTGAGCGGTCGAAAGCACTGGTCTTGAAAACCAGCGAGGGTAATTCCTCCCAGGGTTCGAATCCCTGCCCCTCCGCCATTTCCGGGTAATCACTCACTAACTTTTCCCATTCTTGTCAACATCTTGTCAACGAAGCATCAATAACACCGGCCGCTTCCCTATCCATTCCGGGCAGCAGTAGGTATCAAGCGCAATCACTATCGTTGAGTGACCTAAACGAGCAGAAATCGTCTTGATGTTGATTCCGGCCTTAATGAGCTGGCTTGCGTGGGAATGTCTCAGTCCGTGAACGTCGAGCTTTGCAAAGCGTGTCTCCCTGACAGCCTCTTTGAAGGTTTTGGACACCGAGAAGTGGACCCCATTGATTGGACACATATCCGACATTGTTA
>JACZXA010000160.1 GCA_022571865.1 Pseudomonadota bacterium | reverse complement strand
AAGCCGCCAGATGTTCAGCGCGTTCGCTATGCGAACGCGGACCTGTTTACGCAAGCGCAAACAGGTCCTCGCTTCCGTCGCTACGGCTACGCTTTCGGTCACGAGCCGTCATGACGACCACGATCTCTCACCCAAAACTCTGCGTCCTCGTGCAATATCCGGGCTAGCGCTCAGTTGATCGAGTAGCGAAGTCTTTTCAAGCTTGCTGAGTTCACGCCAGTTTTGCTCGGTGAGTGCTGCGTGCAACGCGTACAGAATGGCTTTGGTGGTGCGAAAACCGCGGTCTTCCATTGCCCGAAAGGTGGTCGTAATCCCCTGGCGTTCCAATTCATCGCGAGTATGAATGCCTACCGCGCGCAACCACTGGACGGTGGTCAGTCCGAGATTCGGCAAGGTGTGCAGGTCCGTTCGCGGCGGTGTGGTCAGGTGAAAAGTATCGGTGGTGTAGGGAAGTTCGTGGCTTCGAGCCGATCACCGAAGCGTTACACACGCTTACCCCGCGGTCTTGAATTGAGCCAATACCGAACCATAGGCCCGAATGGTTTGGAAACGTGCGCCGTAAAGTCCAACGAGATTTGCTGCGGCGAAGTTGGCAAAGCTTGCCGCCTGCACAGGTTCCATCCCCACAGACCAGCCATACAGACAAGCACCGGCGTAGATATCACCGGCGCCGTTGGTGTCAATGACCTTGGCCGGATACGCGCCCGCCTCATACTGAGCTGAGCCGGTAATTGCCAGACTCCCGCGTTCTCCCAGGGTAATGTTCAGCCCTTGCGCGATATCCTTCAACTCGTTGATTGCGATGTCCAGGCGGTCGGTTTTGGCCCAGCTGAGGGCTTCTTCCTCGTTGCAGAACAGATGATCGACACCGTTTCCAAGCATGCGGGTGAGATTATCGCGAAATAACTCCACCATGCTGGGGTCGGACAGGCTCACCGCGGTTTCGACCCGTTCGGTTCGGGCAAGCTCCATACAGGCAATCGCTGCCTCGAGGCTTTCGGACGACGAGCTGAGATAACCCTCTACGTAAAAGTACTTCGAACACCCCAGTGCGGCCTCGTCGATGTCAGCGATGCTGAGGCTGCTTGAAACGCCGAGAAAGGTATTCATCGAGCGTTCGGCATCGGGGGTGACGAGCACCAGACAGCGACCGGATTTGCCGTTGTCGGCTTGGGCGTTAGGGTTGGTGGCGACGCCTGCGGCGCCGAGATTTTCGAGGAAAAAAGCACCTGTTTCATCGTCGCCGAGCTTGCAGGAATAATAAGTCGTTGCACCGAATCCCTGTGCGGCAAAGATTGTATTGGCGGCCGAGCCCCCGCTCATGCGTTCGGGGTGATGATCTTGGAGATTCAGTGTGAGCGTATCGATGCGCTCTTCGTCGACCAGGGTCATCAGCCCTTTACCGATTCCGTGGTGGGTGAGGAAGTCATCTTCGACGGTGTATTCCATATCGACCAGGGCGTTGCCGAGTCCGTAAACGTCGTACATCCGAGTTATCCTTGTGATTGCGCGATCGAAGCAAAAGCTCGATCCGCGGCGGCTAGCGTGGTTGTTATGATTTCCGGTGTATGCGCGACAGAAACGAAGCCGGTTTCGAACGCGGAAGGCGCGAGATAAATGCCTTCGTCGAGCATGGCGTGAAAGAAGCGGCCGAACCGTTCCGTATTGGCGTTCGCCACATGGTCGAACTCGGTGACCGCTGACCCGGTAAAAAATATCCCGAACATGCCACACACCTGGTTAACGGTCAGGGCGATACCGTGTCGGTCGGCACAAGCTTTGAGACCATCGGCAAGCTGCCGGGTGCGCGTTTCGAGCTCGGAATAAAATTTCTCGTCCAGTGCGCGCAGCGTGGTCAATCCGGCAACGGTCGCCAGGGGATTCCCGGACAAAGTGCCTGCCTGGTAAACACTACCGAGCGGCGCAATATGATTCATCACTTCGGCTCGTCCGCCAAAGGCACCGACCGGCAATCCGCCGCCGATGATCTTACCTAAGGTGGTTAGATCCGGGGTGACCTCGTAGAGTGCCTGGGCTCCGCCCCGAGCGACGCGAAATCCCGTCATGACCTCATCGAATATGAGCAGAGCGCCGTTTGCCTGGGTAATAGATCTGAGCTCGGGAAGAAAATTCGCCACAGGCGGGATACATCCCATGTTGCCGGCCACCGGTTCGACGATGACGGCGGCGATTTTGTCCGGGTAGTTCAGAAACGATTCGGCCACCGCTTCGGCCCTGTTGAACGGCAGCGTGAGGGTTTGTGCGGCTACGGCCTTTGGTACCCCCGCGGAATTAGGAATTCCGAGTGTCAACAGCCCTGATCCGGCTTTTACCAGTAGCGCGTCAGAATGGCCGTGATAACAACCATCGAACTTGATGATCATATCGCGTCCGGTAAAACCTCTTGCCAGGCGAATGGCAGACATGGTCGCTTCGGTGCCTGAGTTCACCATACGCACCTGTTCGATGGCCGGCATCATGCTCACAACCTGCTCGGCAAGATCGATTTCCATCTCCGTGGGTGCACCGAACCCCAGAGCCAGGTCGGCTTGGGCCTTCACCGCCGCAACCACCGCCGCATTGCCATGACCGAGAATCATCGGACCCCAGGAGGCGACGTAGTCTATGTACTGGTTTCCGTCCACGTCCGTGAGCGTAGCCCCGTCACCCGAAGCAAAAAAAACCGGGCTACCCCCAACCCCTTTGAAAGCACGAACGGGGGAATTGACGCCGCCAGGAATTGTCACCTGGGCTCGCGCAAATAATGCAGCTGATTTTTCTCTGTGCATGCTGGTGCCTAGCCTGGATTATTCATGAAGAAGCGTAGCGAGGTCGGGGTCGAGGGCAATTCGCTATGGGAATTGCTAAGCAGTTTGCGGAGCAAACTGCCAGAGCACCCGTAAGGAGCACGCACAGTGTATTCGCTAGTATCGGTGGCCACAGTAGCTTGTTCATGAATAATCCAGGCTAGAAAGGCTTAACGACGACGAGGATTACGATGAGTATAAGCAGTAACACGGGGATTTCGTTGAACCAACGGTAGAACTTTTCATTGTGTGGATTGTTGTCGGCCGAAAATGCCTTGAGGAGACGGCCCAGGTAATGATGGTATCCCAGTAACACGACGACAGCGGCAATTTTGATCCACAGCCACAATGAGGTGGAGTAACTCTCCCAGGTTTCGATCACCAACCAGATGCCGAGAACGACGGACAATATCATCGCTGGACGCATGATGATTCGGTACAGCTTCTCTTCCATGACCTTGAAGCGTTTCAGGCCGGGTTGATCGGTTGCTTGAGTGTGGTAAACAAACAAGCGCGGCAGATAGAACAGGCCGGCGAACCAGCACACTACGCCGATGAGGTGAAAAGCTTTTAGCCAGAGGTATAGGGTCATGCAGATACTTCGCGATAGTTATCGATGTCGTCCTGGGTAATGATGCCTAACACCGGCGCAATCATCGGCGCGGTGATACGTCGCACGCATAATGCCTCGGCGTCTGAACTATTCAAGGCTTCCTGAGCTTCCTGAACGGTTGCCCGCGAGTTGATGTCCACAACGTCCCACCGCTGAGCCGGGAATGTCCAGCAGGTGGAGGGTCGCAACGCTTGGGTTGGTATCGAGAAAGATCCGCAGATCGCTCGCGTTCAGGATACAACGAATGTCACCCGGGGCACTCTCGATGACAATCCAACGCGGAGCCTGTTCCATGGCTTTGCGCGCGCTGTCCCGCTCGCTCAGGAAAGACCGTCGTTGCAGTTCACGATTCATGATTGCCGTCACGCCCGCCCGCTGTAGATGTAAGGTAACGGGGCTGGGTGGGTATCGAAAGGCTCGAAGAGGCGGCACCGAGATGAATTGAAGGTCCCTCCCGGCCACCGGATTGGCCCGAGATCAACGCGATGATGCCACCAACAAACTGTATCACGGCGTTGCGAGCCGGCAGGTAACCCTGGTGGCGGCTCAACCGCTCCATGACGTGCACCACCCCCACCCGTTGGTCTGCCGGCGGGAGCCGGGTCATCAACGCGCCGACCAGCGCTGCACCGACAACCGGCAGGAGCAGACGTTTGAACATCGTCAGCTCTTCGAAAGACTCACTACCATTGGGTAGTAACCAATGGCCGAGCACAAAATCGACGGAGGAGCGAAAAACCAGTATGACGAAGCCTGTGAAAAGCCCCGCTGCGATGGCGAGAATCGCCAACTGTGGTAAAGCATCTACGTTGGCGAGCTGGCGCCGGAAAAAGTCCAGGGAGATTTGATGGCCGAGTATCTTCAGTGAGTCCTCCGGAATCCCGCAGACTGGCGTGGAATATTCCTCAACGAGCTACCGCGGTAGCTGATAGCAGTGACACGTCGGGTCTCGGTCGGGTGTTCGGCAGTTTGCCTTGTAAACTGGTCAGCGATTCGTTTCGAATTGCCCGCTACACTTCTTGATGAATAATCCAGGCTAGTATAGGTCAAGCGAAGTTAGTCAGAGCGATATCTATGTTTGGAACCTCCCGCCGTAACCAGGAGCAAATGAGGGTCGTGCCTTACGAGCCAGGTAAGCGAGTGCTGAGGTTGGCATTGGCGGTTGTACTTGGGTTGATGATCGTGGCTGGCGGCTACCTGTTTGGCCTGGCCCAGTCTGGATTAGACCAGCGTTACGTTGCGGCTCTGCGTGAGATCGACCGGGCGAACGAAGCTCGGATCAATGAGCTCAATAGCGAGCTGATTGATGCCAACCTCGGCCGTGAGGTGAGCCACCAGGCCTCTCAAGAGTTGCGAAAGACCATCAAAAAGCTGCGTGACGAAGCGGCCGGGCTCAAAGAGGAAGTCACCTTCTATAAAAGCCTGATGGCGCCATCGAGCGTGGAGCGGGGTCTGCATATCCAGCAGTTCGAGGTCACCCGGGGAGAACACCCCGGAGAGTTCTCCTATTACCTACTATTAACCCAGGTGGAGGCTCGGCGTAGTTGGATTCAAGGTGACGTGCGCTTGAATGTGCGGGGCACGATCCGCTATGAAGAAGACGGGGAGCAAAAAGATGACGAACTGGTGCTCTCGCTCACAGAAATAGCCGAAACTGATGCCTATCCTCTGAAATTCAGGTTTCGATACTTCCAGGGTCTATCTGGAACGATGACGTTGCCAAGTGGATTTACGCCACAAAGCGTGGTAATCACTGCATTACGCCGAGGTGGTAGTGCTATGAAGCGGGAGCAGACTTTCGATTGGGTCGTGCTGACGGATTGAGTTGGGAGAAAACAGGTGAGTTGGAGGTTAGAGATGAAAGGTAAGTCATCCAAGATGGACAAAGGGATTACCCTGGTTGCCGCGAATACCGAAATTGCTGGCGATGTGCACTTCCAGGATCAGCTGTATATCAACGGTCATGTCAAAGGCAACATATTTGCCGATGCCGATGGCGGGGCTACGGTGGTGGTTAGTGAAGAAGGCACTGTCAGCGGTGAGATTCGCGTTCCAAATGTCATCATCAACGGCAAGGTGGAAGGTAATATATATGCCATCGTCCACATGAAGCTTGCCCCGAAGGCGAAAGTGAAAGGCAACGTGTACTACAAGCTGATCGAAATGCAGCTTGGCGCCATGGTCGATGGGCAGCTCGTTCACGATGAAAAGCTTGGAACCCATTCCAAGAACGTCCATTCGTTGCGAACCGAAGGAATCGATCCCGAGGTGAGCAAACCCGTGTCGAATTCGAATAACCCCGGCTGATCCAGGTTCCTAACCGACTTGACCTAATAGCGTCGGATTACGATAATTCACCCCTCGGGAACAACTGACGACGACCATGCAGTGTGACATAGCCTTCTCACAACGAGCCGCGCAGAAAGTTCAGCAGCTCATCGAAGTCGAAAACAACGATGCCCTGAAGCTCAGGGTATTCATCACGGGTGGTGGCTGCAGCGGTTTTTCTTATGGATTCACGTTCGATGAAGAAGTGGCGGAGGACGATGCGGTCGTTGAACGTCAAGGCGTGACGATGCTGGTTGATGCGTTGAGTTATCAATATCTACTCGGTGCCGAGGTGGATTACCGTGAGGGGCTGCAAGGGTCCCAGTTTGTGGTCAACAACCCGAATGCGTCGGCTACTTGTGGATGCGGTAACTCTTTCGCGATATAGGCAATCCCTCAGGGTTGATAAATCCCTCCGAGAATACGATATCCCCGTGCCCCGGTAACGGAGGGATCATTTCCTGGCAGCGCGTTGAGCGTCTGGTGAGCTAACCAGGCGAAAGCGGCAGCTTCGAGGCCGTCGCCATCGATACCATGTTCATCGGTGGTCTCCACAGGATGTGGTGTGAGACTGCGTAATCGTTCTAACAAGTGGGTGTTGTGGCGACCGCCGCCGCAGACGAGAATTCGCTGACAGTTTGATACCCAGGTTGCCAGCGCCGTTGCGATCGTCTGAGCGGTAAATTCAGTGAGCGTAGCCTGGGTGTCCTCGACAGCCACGTTGTGTCGTTTGAGATTGGGCTCGAGCCAGGCGAGGTTATAGTGTTCACGGCCGGTGCTTTTAGGGGGCGCCTTGCCGAGATACTCGTCCTTCAGCAGATCATTCAATAGCGTGCGATGTACCTTGCCGGAGGCCCCCCAGGCGCCGAACGCATCGTATGACGTTTGCTTGTGACGATATATCCACGCGTCCAGCAGCGCGCCTCCTGGACCGGTATCGAAACCCCGGATGTTCTCGGTCGTGTCTGAAGGCAGTACGGTCACGTTTGCGATGCCGCCAATGTTGAGCACAACCCGGGTCTCGGACGCATCCCTGAAAAGCGCGTTGTGAAAGGGGGGCACAAGCGGGGCGGCTTCGCCTCCGGCGGCCATGTCACGGCGACGAAAATCGGCGATGGTGGTGATCCCGGTGATCTCGACAACTCGATTGGGATCACCAATCTGCAGCGTGAACGGCGATACGCCTTCAGGACGGTGGCGAATGGTTTGACCATGACACCCGATCGCGGCCACCTGGTCGTTGCCAATACCCTCATCCGCGAGCAGCGTGTTGACGGCGTGTCCAACGGCATCGCCGAGGGCTGCATCGGCGCCGCCAAGTTCATCGATGTTGTCTTGACCAGGTTGCCCGAGCGCTAAGAGGGTTGCCTGGAGTTCGCTCGAAAGCGGTGCGGTGCGTGTTGCAAGGATGTTTATGGGGGTGGCGATTTCACCTATTTTGAGGATGGCAAGATCGATGCCGTCAACACTCGTACCGGAGATAGCGCCGACAAAAACGTTTTTGCTCACTGGAGCAGGGCGAGTTGGATTTGCTGCTTGTAGTTGCTCAGTAGCACGAACAGGGGTTGGGTGAGCTTTGAGAAACGCTCGAATTCTTCTTTTGGAATTGGTTCGGCCTCCGGGAGTTTGACGGTACGCGGATTCTGGTGCACGTCGTTGACCAGGAACTCATAGTGCAGATGGGAGGCTGTGGCCCATCCGGTTGCGCCAACATAGCCGATGGTTTGCCCCTGCTTGACCTTACTCCCTCGACGAACGCCCCGGCCAAACTTGGATAGATGCAGGTACTTGGTGACGAACTGTTCGCCGTGTTGCAGGACGATGTAATTCCCGTTTGCTTCCGTGCGGCCGGTTCGAGTTACCTTACCGTCTCCTGAAGCGAGAATCGGGGTTCCGGTGGGTGCGGAGTAATCGATACCCCGGTGGGGCATGGAACGTTTCCAGAGGGGATGAAGTCGGCGCAGATTGAAGTTGGAACTGATTCTCGACGAGAATTCGACCGGAGCCCGCAGGAAAGCCTTGCGCATGCTGTCACCCTTCGGACCGTAATAGTCGTCGTCACCTTGTACGTCGGTATAGAGAACGGCCCGGTAGCTGTCACCCTGGTTAACGAATTCTGCGGCGAGGATTTCTCCATAGCCGATGAACTCATTGTCGAGATACAACTCCTCCAATAACAGGTAAAACTCGTCGCCACTGCGGATTTCGAGAACGAAGTCGATATCCCACTGGAATATCTGTGCGAGACGCAGGGTGAGCGCATCATCGAGTCCGGCGCGCTGGCTGGCGACGAACAGGCTATGGTTTATTGTTGCGTGTTTGTAGGCGGTCATACGCTCCGGCTTTTTGGTCACTTCATACCCGACGAACGAATCCCCCACCCGATTGAATTCCAGCGTTTCCAGAGGTCCCGGAGAATAGACGAGCTTGACCAGGGTGTTGTCGTCGGTGAGGCTGAAAACGAACGCATGACCAGGAAAGATGCGTTTGAGGCGCGGTCCATAGGGCTTACTTGCAAGCAGCTTCTGTAGCTCTTTCGCAGCGATTCCCTCCCGCTTGAAGATATTCGCCAGGTTGTCGCCCGGCTTTACCTCGGTGCGTCTTTCCAGCAGAACCTGGGCTTCGGGTAATTCTGTTGCTAACGCAGGATAGGCAGCGACCCACGTTTTGTCCGCGAAGGCATCGGTTGCCGGAAGTGTCACGAACTCCAGTAGAACGGACTCGGTGGTGAAGCGGTCATTGACCTTATCGTCGGTGAACTTGGAGACGACGAACGAAAATAGCCCCAGGGTCAACGCGCTGGCCAACAGAAGATGCGCTTTGGAAAACTGATTGGGTTTCACTTGTGGCTTAAGTGTCCTGCCTAAAACTTGTTCTAAAACTGATGCTTACAGCAACTTTGTTAAGTGTGTCTAAGCTGGCGGCCTAGTATATGTATTTCATGGTCATTGAAAACCCTAGTTCGTCCGGTGGAAATTGGCCACCGATAGGACCGAACTATCCAAACGGCCTAAGTATTTGTCACAGGGCGGTGGTAAGGTGCCGGTTTTTTAGGCCGCAGGGTGCCAGACTCGATATGGGACGCACGTTGATTCAGGAGTTGGAGGGACGCGGTCTCGTCGCACAGGTGTCGGATAAGCCACGATTGAGCAGACACCTCGAAACCGGCTCACGAACTCTGTACTGCGGTTTCGATCCGACGGCGGACAGCCTGCACATAGGCAACCTGGTGCCGTTGCTGACCTTACGAAGGTTTCAGAGTTTTGGTCATCGACCCATTTTGCTTTTAGGGGGTGCCACCGGGCTCATCGGGGATCCATCGGGTCGCGCTGACGAACGTGGCCTCAACGAAAATGATGTGGTGGCGGGTTGGGTAGAACGCATTCGTTCGCAGGTTGAAGGGCTCATCGACTTCGAAGGCAACAATGCCGCGATCATGACCAACAATCTCGATTGGACGCAAGCGCTGAGCGTAATCGATTTTCTGCGAGATGTTGGTAAACACTTTTCGGTGAACGCGATGATCCAGCGGGATTCGGTGCGAACTAGGATAGAACGGGATGGTGAGGGAATCTCGTTCACCGAATTCAGCTATGTACTGCTTCAAGCAATGGACTATGCGGAACTCGCCAAAAGATACGATTGCACGGTGCAGATCGGCGGCAGCGACCAGTGGGGCAATATCGTTTCCGGCATGGATTTAGTACGGCGCAAGTCCGTGGGACAAGCGTCTGCGGAAGTGTTCGCCATGACGGTACCGCTCATCACCAAAGCCGACGGAACGAAATTTGGCAAGACGGCATCGGGTGCCGTCTGGTTGGATGAGGCCAGAACCTCGCCGTACAGCTTCTATCAGTTCTGGCTCAACACAGCCGATTCGGACGTGATTCACTTTCTCAAGGTATTTACCTTCGTATCCCTGGAAGACATTAGTGATTTGGCAGCAAGCCTTGCCCAATCGTCTGAACAACGGGTTTCACAACGCCGCCTGGCCGAAGAAGTCACCAGGCTGGTGCATGGGGCCGGGGCAGTGGAATCGGCCCGGCGGATCACAGACTGTCTTTTCCAAGGCGAGTTGACGGCGTTGACGGAATCGGATCTGGATCAACTTCGCCAGGACGGTATGGGCTGTACGGTGCTCCCAGACTCGGCTATCGGCCTTCTCACCGCCATGGTGGACGCCGACCTCGCGCCTTCGCGCGGCGCCGCTCGCAAGCTCGTGCAGAATAATGGTGTGCGGGTCAATGGCATTGTGCAAATCGATCAGGACCGCGAACTGGATTGGCAGGACGCTCTATATGGTAACTACTACCTGCTTCGACGAGGAAAGAAAAACTGGCACCTGCTGGTACGTGACAAGGACCGTGCAGAGCTGCCAGAAAGTGCTTAACTTGAATCGAAACAGCGTGGAATTCAGCGACGATTTGGTGAGATTTGAGGCGCAGGAATTACCTCGGACAAATCGCTTGCGCCGCTATGTGCCCTGCGTATAATCGCACCCCTTGCCCCGGGGCCTCGGTTCCGACGGCCGCTCTTTAACAAAGAAAATTACTGAACAAGCCATTCGTGTGGGTGCTTGTAGTTCATTGTTGGATGCGTGCAGAGCGCGTCATTCAACGCATGTCGAACTCTCCCGTTGCGTTCGTTAAGCCGGCGCAACTCATAAGGGATGAGTAAGAGGTGTTGATGGATACGAGCCGAGCACGTTGATTCATTGAGCAACTTTGATTGATTCGTCTACGGATTTTTTTCTGGCTGGATGGTCGGATTTTTTCTGGCTGGCAAATAGAGAAAAGGACAAGACGAGATACGATATAAACTGAAGAGTTTGATCATGGCTCAGATTGAACGTTGGCGGCAGGCTTAACCCATGCAAGTCGAACGAGAAAGCACCTTCGGGTGTGAGTAAAGTGGCGGACGGGTGAGTAACGCGTAGGAATCTACCCAGTAGTAGGGGATAACCCGAGGAAACTCGGACTAATACCGTATACGTTCCTGGTAAAACAGGAAGAAAGAGGGCCTCTATTTATAAGCTCTCGCTATCGGAGGAGCCTGCGTTGGATTAGCTTGTTGGTGAGGTAAAGGCTCACCAAGGCTACGATCTATAGCTGGTCTGAGAGGACGATCAGCCACACTGGAACT
>JACZXA010000011.1 GCA_022571865.1 Pseudomonadota bacterium | reverse complement strand
AGCGTAATGGTATTTGCTCCAGCGGTGCGGGGAAAAACCAGTCGATTTATTCATCGTTATTCAAATCCATAGCGGAAACACGGAAAAAGTAGGAGTTAAAAAAAAGGGGGCGACCTCCGCCCCTCTAAACGCACGATAGTTCCGTAGTTGACCGATTGTGTCTGCTTAGGGACCTGATATAAGGGGCCGTATATGGACTCCTCCTCATTGCAAGTACTCTGTTTGATGACGGTAGGCACGACTGCATACGTATATCCGGCCTTTAGAGGTGGCACACGCTGATGCCGGGCCATAATGGTTTATTCGCGCGCCAGCTCCCAATTGCTTTTTCGTACTCTGAGTACGCGGCCCCTTACGGGTTTGACCGACGCCGGTTCGACCTGTTCGTCATCATTCAGCTTACTTTGCAATCGTATGTTGGTTCCTTGTCTGTCAATTAGTGATCTGTGTTTGCGTTAGCCAACAACAAAATCCGGATCATAGTCCGATTCATTTCTCATCATCGCCCAGGCCATACGCACCGTCTTGTTCGCCAGGGCGACGGCAGCAACATTGGTATG
This sequence comes from Pseudomonadota bacterium, assembly GCA_022571865.1. Lineage (GTDB taxonomy): Bacteria > Pseudomonadota > Gammaproteobacteria > Pseudomonadales > Azotimanducaceae > SMWK01. The sequence continues at coordinate 39,973 of JACZXA010000011.1, read as the reverse complement.
ACGGCGCTGGGCCAGCTGCGTCACCCACCGACTCAACCGATCCTCTTTGTGCTTGGCATGCCCAATAACGGAGCGAGCACCTTGTATCAAGATGCTGCGCAGGTACACGTCTCCCCGTTTGCTGATGCCTCCCAATCGCTCCTTGTTCCCTGAACTGTGTTGTTTAGGCGTAAGCCCCAACGCTGCCGCCATCTGGCGACCTTTGGCATACTGTTGTCCATTGCCAACGCTTGCCACTAGCGCGGTTGCGATCAGAGGACCAACACCCCGCAACTGTTGTAGCCGTTGAGCCACTGGATCGGTCTTCGCGATCACCTCGATCTCAGCGTCCAGCTCCGCAACCCGCTCATCGAATCGCCTCAGGTCTTCCCACAACCCATGGAGCAGAGATCGGAACCGGATCGTTAATCCATTCTCTGCGTCCTCGAGCCAGCAGGGAATAGCTGCTCGCAATGAAGTCATTTGCTGGGGTGCCACTATGCCGTACTCGGTGACCAGCCCCCGGATCTGATTCGCCTTCGCAGTCCGGTGCGTCATGAACTCCGCTCGGATGCGGTGAATGGCCTGGACATCTTGTTGTTCCACACTTTTAACGGCAACAAAGCGCATGTTGGGTCGACTCATAGCTTCACAGATCGCCTCGGCATCGTTGGCGTCGTTCTTATTGCTTTTCACGTACGGCTTGACGAACTGAGGTGGGATCATTCTGACCGTGTAACCTCGTGACTGCAGCTCGCGTGCCCAATGATGTGCACCGCCACAGGCTTCCATGCCAATCACACAATCTGTATCTGTGTTCTCCAATAGTACTCTCAGCCACTGATCACGCTTCAAGCGACGTTTGAATATTGCTTTTTCGTGTCGATCGACCCCGTGTAGCTGAAACACGTTCTTTGCCAAATCAATTCCAATGCGATTAAGCTTCATCGTGGACTCCTCTTTTCCGTTGACTGGTTGATTAGCTTCTCCAGTCTGGCACTTAGATGCCGTTGAGGGGAGGAGGAGTCCATTCCATTGCTTTTTGTTGCGGTGCGGGATATCGGGAGGTGTCACTGCGGCCGCTAAGAGACAATTGACCATCGGCTCACTCCAATATTGCTTGCCGCCTGGGGTCGTGACCACCGTGGAAGGCGCAGGGGCGCTGTGAGGCTGACCGTGATCGCACGATGAATGTTCCTTCCTAAAGAGTATTTTTTGCCTATGTTGTAATAAATTCCGACCAGCATCGTATAACCGTTTGAATGATCGGAATTGGTAAGTGGCGAGAAACGCAGCCTTCGAGATTCTCTACAAAGACTACTACGTTCGAGTGTTCGGGCTATGTCGCCGATTGTTGAATTCCAGCGAACTGGCAGAGGATGCTGCCCAGGAAACGTTTATGAGAGCGTACAAAAACCTTCGCAAGTACGACATTGATAAGCCGTTTTGGCAGTGGATTGCCTCGATTGCGAACAATTACTGCATAGACCTGCTGCGTCAGCAAACCCGGACTGATGCGCTTTTTGGTGACGAAGCTACGGAACTCGAACAACTCGCCGCTGCGGATACGCCCATGTTGAGTGACCTCATTGCTGTTGAAGAAGCCGACTCCCTGAACGGGGCGGTCGCGAATTTATCCGCGAAATATCGGGTACCTCTGGTGCTCGCCTATTTCAATCAGTTCCGCTACAACGAGATCGCTGAACAGTTGAATATCAGTCGCACTCACGTCGGGGTTTTGCTGCTTCGCGCCAAACAGCGACTGAGGGCCGATCTTATCAACGAAGGTGCGGAGGGTGTTCAATGACTCATCTCACCCAGCTGCAGCTGTCGATGCACGCGGACAACGCTCTGTCTGCGGACGAGGCCATCGCTGTCACAGAACATGTCGATTCGTGTGCGATATGCAAGTCAAGGTTGGCTGCGGTTCGCGATGAGGTACGGTTCATTGCCTCCGCACTGCAACTTGAAGCTCCCGAAGCCGCTTTAGAAGTGGCGGTGCCTGAGTTTTCTCGGCCAATGAGCCTTCGAGGATTTGCGCTCGCAAACCTGGGAACGGGTTTGGTGATCTGGCTGGCTCAGTTTTTGTGGAAGACTCTGTTCGGTGAATTGATCGTGAACGCAGCCGACTGGGCTACATCCCTATACCTGCCCGACATTTACGCAATGACGAGCGCCGCTGCTCTGTATCTATTAGAAGAAGGAACGACCATGTTCGAAGCATATCTTGGTTTTGTTATCGCGAGTTTGTTTACCGCCGCCTTACTGTGGTTCCTGCTGATGCACCGTAAAACACGCGCCACCATGGGTGTATGTTTACTCATGGTCACGGTCGGCACCATAGTCGCACCCGCACCGGCTAATTCACTTGAGATCAGGCGGGACAAAAACATGGTAACAATCGCCAAATCCGAAACCGTCGATGACACGCTTCTCGTTGCGGCCGAAACCGTGTTGGTTGAGGGTGTCATCACCGGAGACCTGGTGGCGGTGGGGCGCAGCATCGACATTTCCGGGACTGTTGAAGGCAACGTGTTTGCGTTTGCAGAGTCGGTCACCGTGCGCGGCAAAGTAGGTGGTCTCGTCCTGGGCGCTGCCTCGTCTTATGACCTTCGCGGCGCAACGGTGGGTGGTGATTTATGGATTGCGGGCGAAAAGCTCAGCATCGATAGCGAAGCCCGTGTCGGCGGAAATGTAACCGTTGGGACTCGTACCGTTTCCATCGAAGGCTTTGTTGCGAAAGATCTGTACGCGTTTGCAGAAACCGTCGAACTCAGGGGCGTTCTGGGTGGGGACCTGGAAGCGTTCGCCGAACGCGTGCGATTACTCGGCGACGCACACGTGGGCGGAAACGTACGTTTTCGCTCCGGCAACGAAGATAGATTGCATCGCGCAGAAACCGTGCGAATAGACGGAGACGTGGAATTCCTGGATATGCCTGAAGGGTTCGAGGAAAGGAACCGATATGCCACCGTTGAGTTCTACCTGTGGCAAGTCGCGCGATTGATCGGTGCGTTTGTCGTTGGTCTGGCTTTTCTATGGTTGGTGCCCGGTTATCGTTTCGTGTCGATAGGTGCCGGTGTTGATGCGTTGAAAACAGCGGGTATTGGATTCCTCATCATGGTGAGCGTGCCGATTTTGGCGGTCCTGGTCGCACTTTCGTTGGTTGGATTGCCGCTGTCGTTCATTGCAATCGTCGCCTGGTTGCTGAGTCTGTACCTGGCCAAGACCGTCGTCGGAGCTGTCGTCGGGCGAATGATACTGAGCGAGAGTGACAGCCTTCCGCTGACGCTGCTGGTAGGCTTGACCGTTGTCATCGTTGCGGTAAATTTGCCGTTCATCGGCGGAATCATCAACTTCGTGCTCACGATTGTCGGTCTGGGATTGCTTGTGCAGTACCTCTTCGGAATCTTGAGGGCGCGAGATTCGAGCGATTGGACCCCGGCCTGATCGCTGCATAGCGCTATGACTCAACAGGTGGACCAACAAACGTGGGCCTGGCTTATCTGCGCGACAATCAGGTAAACAGCATTTTGTAGAGGTTGATTTCCACGGCGCGGGGTAGAGCGGGTTCACCCGGATCGAGTCACGAAGCTTCGCAACGGCCGTTTCGCTGTCGCCCGCGACCGCCAGCACCTCGCTGTCGATCTACGAAGGCGATGGCTTGGCCGAAGCTGTGCAAGGACTGTCGGAATGCGGGGGGAAAATCCGATCAGCGGTTTATCTGCTAAGCACCCGCAATGGATCACGGTACTCTAGTGACGGGTTTCGTACGATCTGGTTTCGCTGCTTGCGCAAATATATGGAGAGGGGTGGCGAACGCTTCACGGAAAACGATCTCCGAGCAAAAGTCGCTAGTGACAGTAGCAGCGTATCGACTGCAAGTGCGCGCCTTGGGCATCGCAGAAGCAACTACAAATAGGATATCGGCGAAAACCAGTACGCGCGAAAGTACTCAACGACGGCGACGATGCGTAATTCGATAAGACACTTTTTGCCAGTAAGACAGTGGCGATATAGTGGTGCTCTGAAACGTAGTGTTCATGGTGGCCAGGGGCAGAATCGAACTGCCGACACGCGGATTTTCAGTCCGCTGCTCTACCGACTGAGCTACCTGGCCAATAAGAAAAAAGGTGCAGGATCGAGATGATTATTGATCTCACGACCACCGGCCGTTCCTACAAAGGCCGCGTATTAAACTAAAGCCGCCCGCAACCCGTCAAGCTAACCACTTGCGGGTGGTGTGTACCCTTCGGCATGGTCGACTTCCTCGTTGTTCAGAAACCGCTCCATTTGGATAGACAGGTACTTCCGCGCGTCGGGATCCAGCATGTTCAGTTGCTTTTCGTTGATGAGCATCGTCTGGTGATCTTGCCACTCGAGCCAGGCCTTCTTGGAAACGGTATCAAAAAGCTCCTGGCCTTTGGAGCCGGGCTGCGGAGGTGCATCGAGACCTTCGAGCTGCTCATTGTATTTGCGGCATAAAACGGTCCGGGTCATTTCGGTGCGAATTCCTGAATGCTTGCAAGCAGTTTAACCGCAGGGGCGGACAGTCCGATAACGTCTTGAGTGTCGGCCCGATACCAGCGCAGTCGATCGTTATCCTGCACGGTAATGGGAGCGTGTGTCAGGTGCACGTAAACCGGTTCGATATCGAGATGAAAGTGGGTGAACGTATGGCGGAATACACCGCCGGAGCGGCTCGCCTCAATATCGTTGTAGTCGATTGCGAACTCCCGACACACACTTTCAACCTCGGCGTCTGCCGCCCGTGCCGGGGGTGTCCACAGACCACCCCAGATTCCCTCTGAGGGGCGTTGCTCGAGGAGGCAACCGTCGTTTGGCGTCGTGAACAGAAACAAACGCGCGGCTCGCACCGGTTTTACTTTTTTAGGCTTGCGCCCTGGATACCGATCCGTTTCTTGAGATAGTTGGGCAAGACAGCGCGCGGCAACGGGGCAGGTGTCGCAACGAGGTTGAGTTCGCGTACACAAGGTTGCACCCAGGTCCATGATTGCCTGGGTGTAGTCGGCGACCCGGACCGTTGGCGTGTGGGACTCGGCATGTTTCCAGAGCAGACGTTGCGGTTCGGCGTCGCCCGGATAACCCGGGACCGCGTGAAACCGTGCCAACGACCGCTTGACGTTGCCATCGAGGATGGGTGCACGGCCACCTTGGCTGATGGAGAGGATCGCAGCGGCGGTCGAGCGCCCGATACCAGGCAACGCTTGCAGACCATCGAGCGTATTGGGGAATACGCCGTTATTGTCATCGACAACCGCTTGCGCTGTTTTGTGCAGATTGCGTGCGCGCGCGTAGTAGCCGAGCCCCGTCCAGTGATGCAGGACTTCGTTTCGTGAGGCAGCGGCAAGTGTCTCAACGGTTGGAAAGCGGGTGATAAATTTTTCGTAATAGGGGATGACGGTCGTAACCTGAGTTTGCTGCAACATGATCTCAGAAACCCATACCCGATAGGGGTTGATGTCAATTTGCCATGGAAGATCCCGGCGACCGTGCTGGTCGTACCAGGAGAGCAGCCGGGTTGCGAACCAATCCAAGCCTAGTCTTCTCGAGATCGCTTTTTGCGCGAGCCGCCAAGCAGATCAAGTAGTGCTTTGGCCGCCTCCTGATACTTTTCAGGCACCTTCTCCTCGATCTTCTCTTCGAGTTTTGCCCGCAAAGGGCTATCTGATTTAGTCAGAGCGCTCGCCACCACCCTTTGTGCCGCACGGTCGTCGATTCGGCAGGTGGGATCGGCAAGCGCTCCCCGGCATCGCACGGGAATAGGCAGGTTCAGCAACATGGGATTGATATCGAATAGGGGTAAGGCGGGGTCGTTCTCGAAGGTCAGTTCTGCGAGGAGATCCAGATTGTCGGTTTCGGGGTTGTAGTCGCCTTCGGCAATCACGGTGAGATTGTCGAGCGCGAAGTCGAGTTGATGGTGTTGCTCAATGATCCGCCAGCTACCTACCATACGTTCGTAAGACCACATGTCCGGCAGCGCCATCACCTTGTCAGTCTCGTTGAGTAGCACAGCGATACGTAGGAGCTGCTGTTTGATCTTCGCAATGTTGATCTGTCCCTGGCCGCCGTCAAACTGAGTTTCCCCGGAAACGGATGCGAGCAGTTCCTTTTTCGTGTTTCCCACCATAGTCAGGGTGCCGCCGTAGGCCAGCGGTGCTATCCATTGCAGTTTCTGATCCAACCATGTCATGAGTAGCTGGCTGTCGACGTTCTCGAGCTTTGGTTCGATGGTCCAACGAACCGGTGTCGTGGTGGCATCGATGACTGCGTGCACTTCGGCGGTTCCCTCAAAAAAAACAGGGATGGAGATGTCATTGGTGCTCAAGCCGTCGTCGTTGTCTAACACGATCAACACATCCGCGAAGGATTCATCGTCATAGGTCAGTCGATCCAGGGTGCAGGTGCCCTGCCAGTCGTACTCCCGGAACGTATCGACAGGAATCAGTCCGTCGGTCGCTTGCGGCGGCGCGACGAACTCGGCGTTAAGTTGCACAGCCAGACTACAGATGCCGTCGGCATCGGTGGTATTGAACCGCATGTCGTCGAGCGCATACCGCTCGGGTTCGGTGTGATAGGTTACGGTGCCGTTCAGATCAAGTGAGATGGCGGTTTCGTCAACGGGCTGATAGTTGAGCGCCATTGTCAGGCGAGCGGGCTCGCCGATCGCAAAATCTTCAAGCTTGAGATGGCTCAGTTCAAGCCGATCCCCGCCTTCTTCCATGGTCAAGTCGTCGATGGTCAATGTTTGTACTCGCCAACGGTCGAAACCGTCGATTAGCGTCATCACGTCGATGTCTAGGGCAAGCCGACCGAGTTGCCAGTTCCGTCCCTCGTGCTCGGCGGACAACTTTTCCGCGGTCAGTAACATCGGCGGCCACAGCCGCCAGGCAAGATCACCCTCGATTTTCACCGGCACACCGGTCTGTTCGACGATCAGTGCTTCGAGCTCCGGTTTGAAACGGTTTGCATCCTGGGTGAGATAAAAAATTGTGGCAACGATAACTGCCAGCAGGGCCACCAGGCCTAGAAAGAATTTTCGCATGTGGGAGATCGGTCAGCTTAAGTTAAGCTGGCCATTATAGAGGTTTAGGTATGACGTGCAGCTGAACGGCGCAATAATCGCGAGGGTTGTAACATACGAGGCCAGCGCGCCTTGACATCGGTTCGCGAGCGATAGTGGCTGACGTGTTTTTTGAGTGCATGGTCGGCATCAGGGTAAGTCTCGTACGGGCCCATCGCTTGATTGCCCCGTATGTTGAAATACCACTGGTCGTTTTCACCCTGGTAGATTCGATCCGTATTCATGGTCTAATGGTCTGCTGTCCTCCAAACGGATTTCAACATACCTGGCGTGACATCACTGTATTTGTTATGTAATGAGGTTTCCCTCCCCAGGACCCAATTATGAGCGTAGAGAGCTGGGATCCGAAAGCGGCAAAAACTAAATTGTCCGACAAGGAAATTGACAAGTTTCTAGCGGCTGCGGCCAGCCTGGATGAGGCGGAGTTTGGCCTCGCGGCCAGCGACGTTGAGGCGCTTGCTCCGCTATCCAGACATGAGCTTACCGATTGGGCAGCGACGGGTGCAGCCCTCGACGACTTGGAGGTCGTTGCACTTATCAAACTATTTACCCTGGCGGAGGCTGAATTTGCGCTATGGGAAGCCGGTGCCAAATCGCCTGTCATACCACTCGCGGCCGCGCTCAAGAAACGCGGCGCTTATCCCGACAATCTCACCGCCTGGATCAAAGCGCATACAGACAACCGCTTTTTGCCGTATGGCAGTTTGTTGGATCGCTTGTAGGTCCCCGACTCGTCGTTAGTGGTGAATAGAGGCATCTGCCGCCAGCTTCGATCGTTACTAGACTCAATGAATGCGTCCAACGGATCTGCCCAGGTGTGCAACGTGTAACGAGATCGGAAGTGTCGGGAAAACCGAGCTCTTTCTCGGCGGACTTCACCGGTTCGTATTCTGTCTATGGGTGACCTGGTTTCCAGTGCAGGGGCCTACGCCGCCCTTACAGAAAACGGCTCTCGAATCGCGGACTCCTCCCGTAACCCGCCTGCTGCGATTCGTACGCGAACTATACGCTGACGAGCAACAGTGACCCGATCATCTATGCGGCCGGGGTCAATGACCCAACCGATTGCCGTTGCAGCTTTCGGCGCCGGGTGTCGGCAACGTCGGCCGGATAACGATTGATATAGATCTATCGGCGATGCCGTGGTTACGCTTCGACTGGACCGGCAATGGTTCCTACCCCGACGATCCGTTGCAGACCGATGGGATTTTTGGCCGCTTCCGCGGCCATGACCGAATCATCTATTGGCGCGAGCAAAAGTAGGGGGAGGTGGAAGCGCTCGGCGGCGACGTTGAGGTCGGATGGAGTGACAGCGCCATAGCTCCTATACTTGCGCGGTTTTTTCGCAGGTCACCATCCATGAGTAACGAACGCGTCGCGAGCGTCCGTCGCGAGACGAACGAAACGCAGATTCAACTCAGCCTGAATCTGGACGGCAGCGGGTTGTGTGATCTGAAAACCGGCCTGCCGTTCTTTGAGCACATGCTCAAGCAAATTGCGCGACATGGACTGATCGATCTCACCATCGACGCCAAAGGCGATCTCGAGATCGACGCCCACCACACGGTGGAGGATGTCGGCATCGTGCTCGGTCAGGCGTTGAACAAGATCGTGGGCGACAAAAAGGGTCTGTGTCGGTACGGCCATGCGTATGTACCTCTGGACGAGGCGTTGTCCCGGGCGGTTGTGGATCTGTCGGGGCGGCCAAGTCTCGAGTACCGGGTCAAATATGTGCGCCCACGTATCGGCGATTTCGACGTTGACCTCTTGAAAGAGTTTTTTCAGGGATTCGTCAACCATGCCCAGGTCACGTTGCATCTCGACAACCTCCGTGGCGCAAACGCGCATCACCAGGCGGAAACATTGTTCAAGGCTTTCGGTCGGGCGCTGAGAATGGCGGTCGCGTATGATCCACGTATGGCAGGCCAGATACCTTCCACCAAAGGCAGCCTCTAGCCTGGATTTCATGAACAAGCCACCGCGCTCGCCGACTACTCTGGCAGTTTGCTCACGCAGACTGCCGGATCTCGCTGTGCTTGTTCATGAATAAGCCAGGCTAGGACACTCGCAAACGTGCTCCTGATTCCGGCCATCGATATCAAAGACGGTCAGTGCGTGCGCCTGAAACAAGGGCGCATGGACGATGTCACCGTATTTTCCGAGGATCCGGTTGCCGTTGCGGTGCGGTGGCTCGATGCAGGTTGTCGACGTCTTCACATTGTCGATCTCGATGGCGCGTTTGCTGGCGAACCGCGCAACAGATCGCTGATCCAGGCAATTACGGAACGAATGGGCAGCGTCCCGGTGCAGGTTGGCGGCGGCATCCGGAGCCTCGAGACCCTTGCGGCCTACCTGGAAGCCGGGGTGGCTCAGGTGATAATCGGCACACGTGCGGTGGAAGAGCCGAGCTTCCTCGAAGAGGCGGTGCGCGAGTATCCAGATCGGATCACGCTGGGCCTGGATGCACGCCACGGCCAGTTGGCAACCGAAGGCTGGGATCAAACGAGTTCTGTGAGTGCGCTCGAGTTCGCCCGGTGGGCTGGTGAGCTTGCGATTGCTGCCATTGTATACACCGATATCGAGCGCGACGGGATGCTGTCGGGCTTGAACGTCGAAGCCACCAGAGAGATCGCGCAGGCGTGCAACACGCCTGTCATTGCCTCGGGTGGCATTACGGACTTGACTGATCTGGAGAAATTGAAATCGGCGTTCCGGCAAAGCACGGGAACGCTTCTGGGCGCAATTACAGGACGGGCAATTTACGCAGGAACCTTGGATTTTCGAGCCGGGCAAACATTGTTGGACGGCGACGGCTAGTCAGCTCACTCAACGCAATCAAACGCACATCACCCGGCAGATTTGCCATGGCGGTTTTCAGAAAATCGAGGCTCATTCGGTGAGGATGCGCAATCAACACCGCGTGGCCATTCTTGCGGGCGATGCTCAAGGCGCGTTTGAATTCTGCTTCGATGGACTCGCGTGCGAGATGATGATCGAGGAACACATCGCGCTTCGCGGCCGGTACCTGCCACTCCTGGGCCACCGTATAAGCAAGCGTGTTGGGTGAGGTGCGACTGTCGAGGAAAAACAGACCGCGCCGGCGAATGTGCCGCATCAACCGCACCATGGGTTCCCGATGTTCGGTGAGCAGGCTGCCGGTGTGGTTGTTTATCCCCACGCAGTAGGGGACCGCACGGAGCGCGGCATCGAGAATGTCGACGAATTTGTCCGCCGGCATATCGAGGGTCAATGTGCCGTCTTCGTTCTCATCTTCCCGTGTGGACCGGGATTGCATCGGCAGATGGAGAATGACCTCTTTGCCTGCTGCGTGGGCGAGGCGCGCTATTTCTTCGGTGTTTGGTGCAAACGGCAGAAGTCCGACGGTGAACACACCCGGTAGCTGCATTACCCGCGCCGCACGGGGCAGACTATGGCCGATATCGTCCATCACGATGGCAAGTTCTGCGGCTTGGGTGCTGGAATTCAAGGGAGTCAGGCCCAGGGCAAACACAGTTAGTGCTCGCTTGATTTGATCTCGGAACTTCCTAGCTGCCTGTTTAACAGGCAAGTGCTATCCGCATTCACCCACTTACTTCTACTGCTGGCGCGGAGAATAGTGATTCACTGTCAGGAATACCAGCGCAATATGGCAAAAAGACATGATTAGCCTGGGTTATAACCTGGCGTGAAGTTTCGGTTCGTCGCTCTTCAACAGCTCGAGTGCCTGGTTGAGGATCAGATCCTCATATTCGCCGTTTGCTTTGGGGTCGAAGTTTGGCACCACGTCGGGGGTGATGCCTATTTTGTGAATGGATCGCCCGTTGGGCGTGTAGTAGTAGGCCGTGGTGAGTTTGATGGCTCGATTGTTCGCAAGCGGTAACACGGATTGTACGGAGCCCTTGCCATAGCTGGTTGTGCCTAACACGATCGCGCGGCCCTGATCCTGCAAGGCCCCGGCCACGATTTCCGACGCCGACGCGGAGCCTTGATTGATGAGCACAACGATGGGAGCGCCTTCCAGGAAATCCCTGCCGGAAGCTCGATAACGTAAGCGGCTCGATGGCAATCGACCCTCGGTGTAAACGATGAGACCCTCCGTGAGAAAAGTGTCGGCCACATCGACGGAAGACTGCAGCACGCCTCCCGGATTGTTGCGCAGATCGAGCACCAGGCCTTCAAGGGGAGCCTGGGTTTGTTCGGTAAGTTCGATCAATGCGCGGTTGAAGTCCTCGCTTGTGGTGTTTTGAAACTGCGAGATGCGGACATAACCGAAGCCAGGTTCCAGGAGTTTGCTCTTCACGCTCGTCACCTGGATTACCGCTCGCTCGAGATCGAAATCGAGCGGTTGTTGTTCGTTCTCGCGCTCAATACGCAGATGCAGCGGACTACCGGGTTCACCGCGCAGCGTGTTGATTACCTCGACGAGCTTCATACCCTTGAGTGATTTGTGGTCGAGTTCCACGATGCGGTCTCCAGGTTCGAGACCCACATTGGCCGCCGGGGTGCCGTCCAACGGTGAAATTATCGTAAAAAAGTCGTCAACGAGACCCAGCTCGATGCCGATGCCACCGAAGCGGCCCTTGGTTTCGGCCTGCAGATTGCCGAAGTCGTTGGAGTCGAGGAAATTCGAGTGTTTGTCCAGGCCCTCGATCATGCCTTTCAGGGCATTGTCCACCAGCTCCTGTTCGGCGACCTCATCGACATAGTTGGCGCGAACATGATTCAGCACTTGGTCGAAGTCACTACCGGGTCGGTCGTCGGCGCTCCCATTGAGTACGTAGTTGGAAACAATGATGCCGAGGGCAATACCGGTAACCATACTGATGACGATACCGAGGAGAGTAATGGGTCTAAGTGTCATGTGAGGCAGTGTTACAGGTTGGTTGAAGTTGCGCTAGCGTGTGGGCCTCCACTAGCGGGCAGGCATGCACTAGCGCGCAGGCCTCCGCTAGCGCGCAGGGTGCATGGCCAACCATCGTAAAGGATCCCTGGCCATACCTTGTTGACGTACTTCAAAGTACAGCCCACTGATGGTTTTGCCACCGCTGCGCCCCGCCCGAGCGATTATCTCGCCACTTTCGACCCATTCCCCCACGGTTTTGCTCAGCACGTCGGCTTGCCCGTACAGGGTCATGTAACCGCTACCGTGGTCGATGATGGTAAGCAGCCCGAATCCGCGCAGCCAGTCGGCGAAAACGACGCGTCCGCGAAAAATGGATGTTACCGGCGTGCCTTCATCGGCTGCGAGAACAATGCCGTGCCAGACCAGCCGGCCGTCAGCCCGTGTCTGCCCAAAACGTGATCGCACGGTGCCGTGCACGGGCCACGGAAGGGATCCTTTACGGCTGGCAAATTGTGAACCGTCAAGCTCGGTGGCCCGCCTTCGCAGTTCTGCCAGAAGCGCTTCCAGACGATTGCGGTCGGTATGCAGACGTTCACGTTGCACGGTCTTGCTTTCGACCTGCGCGGAAAGACTGGCGAGCAGTGTTTTGCGCTGCAGGTGTTCGTTTACGAGCGCCCTTCGTTGAAGAGCAAGAACCGCCTGGCGCGTTTTGCGGTCGGTCAACCGAAGGTTGAGTTTTTCTTCGTTGGCAAGAAGACGGGTCAACGTCGTCTGGTAGGCCTCCAGGGATTTCATGCGCGCATCGCTGAAGTAGCGGTGATAACGCATCATGCGCTCGAAGGTATCCGGAGATTGCTGATTGAGCAGAAGCTTCAGGAAATCCTGGCCGCTCAGTCGATACGCCGCAGAGAGATGTTCACTGATTCGATGGGCCTGTTCGATCCGCTGTGTTTCAAGCGCCGCTTGCTCGGCGTTGAGTACATTCAGCGAATTCTGTACGGTCTCGAGGGCTTCATCAGCCGCGTCCACGCGAAGGTTCAGGTTGGCCACCTCACGATCTTTACTCTTGACGTCTTTGAGCCAGCGCACTCTTTTCTGCTCGGCGTCGCTGAACCAGACGTCGAGCGCATTGAGCTCAATGAGTACCGCCTTCAACTCGGCCTGAGTAGTATCTCTATCGGGGGTTTCGGCGATTGCCCCATGACTGAGCCCGGGTATCAGAAGAAGCACCCACAACCAGCGACCCGGAGATTTGCGACTGCGTTCGTCGATTAGCGGGGATGTGAACATTGACGCACGTAGGCTCACGCGGTTTTAGCGTTCCTTGATATCGGCCAGGGAACGTCCGGTCATTTCGATGGGTGCCTCCATTCGCATCAACGCAAGAAGCGTTGGGGCGACATCGGACAACGTTCCACCGGAAGCCAGATCCAGCTGCAGCGGACCAACGTAAACCAGGGGTACAGGCTCACTGGTGTGCGCGGTGTGTGCCTGGCCGCTGGCTTGATCGTGCATCCGTTCAACGTTGCCATGGTCTGCGGTGATGAGCATCTGTCCGGCAACTTCTGTCAGCGCCTTCGACACGCGTTCGAGGCAAACGTCCAATGCCTCCACTGCCTTGACCGCGGCTGCGAAATTCCCGGTGTGGCCTACCATGTCGGCGTTGGCGTAATTGCAGATAATGACGTCATGATCACGCTTGATTATTGCCGCCACGAGTTCGTCGGTTACTTCCGGTGCACTCATTTCGGGCTGTAGATCGTAAGTGCTCACTTTCGGTGAAGGTATCAATATGCGGCGCTCTCCCGTAAACGGTGCCTCGCGTCCGCCGGAGAAGAAAAAGGTGACGTGGGCATATTTTTCGGTTTCCGCAATACGCAGTTGGCGCATGTCGTTGTCTGCCAGATACTCTCCGAGGGTGTTGCTGATCACGGGTGCTTCGAATGCACAAGAGGCGTCGATATCGTCGGCGTAACGCGTGAGCGTCACAAAATCGACCAGTTTTACGGTTGATCTGCGCTCGAAGCTTTCGAACTCGGGTTCCCTGATCGCCCTGGTGAGTTCCCGTGCCCGGTCGGCGCGAAAATTCATGAATACCACCGCGTCACCGTCCTGCATGGTGACGGGAAGTTCACCCACGGCATGTATGGCTGTTGGCTGGACGAACTCGTCGGTCTCATCTCGCTGGTAGCCAAGGGTCAAAGCTTCGCAGGCACTCGGCGCGTGAAATGGCGCCTCGCCGCGCACCAGCAGATTGTAGGCGCGACTCACGCGATCCCAGCGATTGTCTCGGTCCATGGCGAAATACCGACCGCAGATCGAGGCGACGTGACCAATCTCGAGTTCCGCAAACTTCGCTTCGGCGGCTTCGAGGGAGGCGCTCGCACTTTTAGGTGGAGTATCGCGACCGTCGAGGAAGGCATGCAGGTAAACGCGTTCAAGTCCGAAAGCGGCCGCTGACTCCAGGCAGGCGAAAATCTGTTGCTCATGACTATGCACGCCACCAGGGGAGAGCAGGCCTAAGACGTGTAACGCGCCTCCCGATTTTTTGACTCTCTCATAAGCTCGTCCGATCGTTCGGTTTCTTTCAAAATCGCCTTCCTCGATCGCGCGATTGATGCGTGTGAAGTCCTGATGAACGACTCGCCCGGCGCCGAGGTTCATATGTCCGACCTCGGAGTTGCCCATTTGGTTTTCCGGCAGTCCGACATCGACCCCGGATCCAGATATCAGCGTGTGGGGATGATCCGCCCAGAAACGATCCCAGTTTGGGGTGTGAGCGTGCGCGATGGCGTTTGCTTCCGGGGATTCGTTGTAGCCGAACCCATCCAGAACCACGAGCAGGGTGACGTTGCGCATCGGTAAACGGGTGTAAGGCAGGAGCTACCTATTCTAACAGAACGAATGCTATCAGCGGCGGGCCAGGTGTGTATAATCGCGCGGCTTTCGAAAACCGTCCGGCGCAATAACAACCGAGTCTGAATATGGATCAAGTCATTGAATTCATGGGGAATCACCCGTTTCTCATAGGCTCGTTCGTGTTGTTGCTTGCACTATTTGTACGCAATGAATCTCGCCGGGGTGGGCACGCGGTAACGGCCCAGGAACTGGTGAACATGGTCAACCGGGATAATGCAGTCGTACTCGATGTGCGTGACAAGAAAGAGTTCGATCAGGGTCACATCGTAAATGCCGTAAACATTCCGTTTGCCAACCTGTCCGGACGTATCGACGAACTCAAAAAGTACCGGGATCAGCCGGTGGTGGTGGCCTGTAAGCAGGGTCAGCACGCTGGGTCTGCGGGGACGCTGTTACGCAAGGCGGGCTTTGACAATATCAGCCGACTAACAGGAGGAATCGCAGAGTGGCGGAATCAGAATCTACCGGTAGTGAAAGCGTAAGCAGCGGACAAATACGCCTCGAGCGGTTGTATTTGAAAGATGCCTCGTTTGAATCTCCGATTACACCGGAGGTCTTCCGCGAAGAATGGAAGCCGGAAGTTCAGGTAGATATTAATACCCGTTCGACTCTGCAATCCGAAAACCGCCACGAGGTGCTCCTGACACTTACCCTGCGGGCGAAGCTTGACGGCAAGACGGCATTTATCGTCGAAGTTCAACAGGCAGGCGTTTTCCTTATCGAAGGACTCAATGCGAAGATGCTGCAGGGTGTGCTTGCGACCATGTGTCCAAATACGCTCTTTCCATACATCCGGGAAAATGTCGATTCGCTGGTCGTCAAAGGCGGCTTCCCGCCCATGCATCTGGCCCCGGTAAATTTTGACGCCCTCTATGCCGAGGCGTTACGCAAGCAGGCGGAAGGCTCCGATCGCTCCGAGGGTGAGGTTTCTCACTGAGCGGCAGTGCAAGCCGTTGTCAGGAGCAAAAAGCTAGACGCCGCCGGGAAAATCCAACTGTCGCCAGGCTTCGTAAAGAACCACCGCCACGGTGTTGGCAAGATTGAGGCTGCGTGAATCCGCACACATTGGGACTCGAAGTCGGTTCTCGATTGGTATGGTGTTGCGTAATTCCGCGCTCAAGCCACGAGTCTCAGGGCCGAACAACAGAATGTCATCGTTGCGAAATTCCGCGTCGCTATATCGGCGCGTAGCTTTGGTCGTCAACGCAATTACCCGCCCGGACGACGCGCTGCGGAAGTCGGCAAGCGAGGCATGGACGGTAACCGCCGCCCACTGGTGGTAGTCGAGCCCAGCGCGGCGGAGCTTGGTATCGTCGAGTTCGAACCCGAGCGGTTCGATGAGGTGCAGTTCGGCACCGGTATTCGCGCAGAGCCGGATCACATTGCCGGTATTGGGTGGTATTTCCGGTTCGTATAACACGACTTTCAGCGTCATCTGCCGCCCTGATTCGAACTAAACTGAAATTTGCGACCCATTGAAGAACCTACTACCCATCGCCGCCAGCTAATTCCGCGTTTGCCAGCAAGCTTCCTATACTGAATTGAGAGCGCGGAAGGAGCAATGGATTGCTGACAATAGATCGGTGGGTTCCCGATTGGTTACGAATCAATCGAGTGAAGTCAGAGGATTCGACGGCCGTGTACATCTCTACGGCGGGTGTTGTTGTGGCGAAAGCCACTCGCGTTGATGATCGGTGTCGGACTTAGGGGGATCTTGGCGAGGGAGTGGGAAAGCGAGGTCATTTTTTCGGTCTTTTGAGGAGCTTGAGTGGTGCTACGTGACGAAAAAGAGCGGAAAAATGGAGGGTATCCTGGAGGGACTGAGCGTCGGCGCACTTAGAACATTCCCACCCTCAACGCGGGTGCGAAGGACAATCGCGCAGACTCTCTTAGCCCCAGCTAAAAATCTTTCATCTCCAATTCGTTGATCTTTCTGGTCAGCGTATTTCGTCCCCACCCCAACAACACCGCCGCGTCACGCTTGCGTCCGCCAGTTTGTTTTAAAGCAGTTCGAATCATGATGCGTTCAAACTTCGGTGTGGCCGTATCCAGCAACGGTTGCGCGCGTTGCTCTGCGAGTTCTTCGGCTGCCCAGATTTCCAGAGCCTGTTCCCAGCTTTCGCCGCTTGCGACTTCATTGGCATTCTTTTTCAGTTCAGGTGGCAGGTCCTCGAGATGAATTTCCCGCCCGGACGCCATGACGGTGAGCCATCGGCAGGTATTCTCTAGTTGTCGAACGTTGCCGGGCCAGTCCAGCGACTCGAGGTACTTCATGGTCTCGGGACGCATGGTTTTCACCTCTCCACCGAGTTCTTCGGCCGCCCGATCGAGGAAGTGCCGCGCTAGCAGCGAGATATCGGCTTTACGGTCCGCGAGCATTGGCACGTGCACGCTGATGACGTTCAGCCGGTGGAAGAGATCCTCGCGGAAACTGCCGTCCTGCACCCGCTGCTCGAGATTCTGGTGGGTGGCGGCGATGATGCGCACACTCACTTTCACCGGAGAATGTCCGCCGACACGGTAGAACTCGCCGTCAGCGAGCACCCGCAGCAGGCGTGTTTGTGTTTCCTGGGGCATGTCACCTATTTCGTCGAGAAACAGCGTGCCACCATTGGCCTGCTCGAAGCGACCTATCCGCCGGCTGGTGGCTCCTGTGAAGGCACCTTTCTCATGTCCGAATAGCTCGGATTCCACCAGTTCCCGCGGGATGGCAGCCACGTTCAACGCAACAAAAGGTTTGTTTCCCCGTGGGCTGTGGCGGTGCAGGGCTCTGGCGACGAGTTCCTTGCCTGAACCTGACGCGCCACGGATGAGCACTGTGACTTTGGAGTTCACCAGTCGGCCGATGGCGCGGAACACCTCCTGCATGGCGGGTGACTGACCGATGATCTCGGGAACGGGTTCAACTGCGGCGGGAGGGCCCACTTCGCCTCCGTCTGCCTCCTTGGCGTAGGTGATGGCCCGCTGCACGATGGCAACCGCCTCGTCGACGTCGAATGGTTTAGGGAGGTATTCGAACGCGCCGGCCTGATAGGCGTTGACCGCGCTATCGAGATCCGAGTGCGCGGTCATGATGATGACTGGCAGGCCGGGGTAAGCTGTATGGACCTCTCCCAGAAAGTCCAGGCCATCCGTCCCGGGCATGCGTACGTCGGTGATGATTGCAAGCGGTCTTTCGTCCTGGAGGTGGTGCATGGCGTGATCGGCTGAAGCGAAGGCGCTGATCTGAATATCTGCCTGAGTCATGGCACGTTCCAGAACCCAGCGAATGGAACGATCGTCATCGACGACCCACACTCGATTACTCATCTAGTTCGTCCTCCGCCGGGATTTCTGGGTTGTCATTCTTAACTCCTTCCGCTAACGGCAGGAACACCGAGAAGCAGGTTTCACCCGGCTTGCTTCGGCACTCGAGCAGGCCCTGGTGCTGGCCAACGATCGTCTGGGTAATCGCAAGTCCCAACCCCGTGCCATCGGCACGACCGCTGATCATTGGAAAAAAGATACGATCTAGCAGGTCCGCAGGTATCCCCGGCCCGTTGTCGAAGATGTCTATCTGGGAGATCATCCGGTGGCGGATGGCGCCGATGGTGAATTGCCGGACTACTCGTGTTTTGAGCACAATGCGTGGATTGTTGGTCTTTTCGAGTGCCTGACCGGCATTGCGTATGATGTTCAAGAATGCCTGAATGATCTGTGCTTCGTCGGCTCGTATCGAGGGCAGGCTGGGGTCGTAGTTGCGCTCGAAATCGATAAAACCCGGAAGCTCGGCGTCCACGAGAAGGATCACGTGTTCGAGCACCGAGTGTACGTTCACCTGCGCTATTTGCGGGTGTCGGTTTGGACCCAACATGCGATCAACCAGATCTGTCAACCGGTCCGCTTCGTCGATGATGATGCGCGTGTACTCGGTGAGCGCGTCGTCTTTGAGTTCCCGTTCGAGAAGTTGGGCAGCACCACGCAAGCCTCCGAGTGGGTTTTTGACCTCGTGGGCGAGCCCGCGTACGAGCTTACGGCTGGTTTCTTGAGAATACAGCGAGTGATCGTCCCGATTGATGCGCAACAGGCGGTTGAGGGGTTGCAGTTCGATGATCAGGTGATTTGTGCTCGGCACCAGAGAGGCGGTGAGATCGACGGTCATCGGCGTGCCGTCTCGCAGGCGAAACTCCGCGGAGCGTTTGGTGATCGATTGACCGGTCGCGAAAGTTTCATCGAATCCGGTCAACGCGTCTGATCCATCGTCGAAGGTCAGTTCGTCGAGCGCGGTACCCGTCGAGCGCGGTTCACTGATTCCGAAGAGTGCCTCGGCAGCAGAGTTCATGTAACGCACCTTTCGTGCATCGTTTACCACCACCACGGCGGTTCTCATGTGCTCCAATACGGTGTTGGCCAGATTTGCCATGAGGGTCTCTATTGGAAAAGGAGCCGTCTTTGAAAAAGGAGCCGCCTTCGCATTAGGTAGATGATTGTCCCCGGGAGACATAACGCGCTCAGTATTCTCTTTATGATGCCGTAGAGGGAATAGCAAGAAACGGTCCAACGGGAACTTATTCGGACTCGTGCGCCACGACACCGCAAAACCATTGGCCTGGCGCGTGATAGTTCTACTTCTAGGAAGCTAACGAAGGACGTTTCCCTGGGCCTGTTGTCGACAAGTTCGCACTAAATTAGTGCACGCGCCAAAAAAGGTCAACCTTCCTCTGTTACGGACGTGACGAAGCCTTAGGTCCGAGGATCGTGTAACGCATCATGTGTACTACGGATGTGGGGCTGGTGATCAAGACGGTACCCCGCTCATCGAGTACTTCTACCGAAAGCTGATGGGTGCCGCGATCGACATTACTGAGATAAAAGTCAGGATTGCGGGAGGTTTGCTGTGGTGATCCATCGAGCAGTAGTCGTAGCCTGTGGCCTGGTTGCAGTTCCGGACTGATCTTGGCGGCAATGCGCAGATTGCCGGCGTTGTCACGTATCGTTGCGTCGTTCGCCGGAGAGGTGATGCCTAAGAATTGATAATTTACTTCGACGGACGGGTCATCGGTCTCGGTTTCGTCTTCTACTATCCACGGTTCACGGCCGTCCGGGGAGCGCAGGGTAATCGTGCCTTGGGGTTGGTACGAATTAAATGAGTCCAGCTCCACGGTTCTGGTTTTGGCCATTTCATCGCCACGCGGTGGTATGTCGGTGAATATCACGTTGCCGTCTTCATCGACGGTTCGATAGATCTTGCTGGCCGCGAGCGCGCCACTGGATATGATGAGGCTGACGAGGGCCAACGCAAGAACTGCGAAACCACGGGAATCTGTAAAGGCTCGATGGCTGTCTCGCATCACGATGACCAATCACCTGACTAGACGGATAAGGATGTGTAGTTTGACAGCAATTGGGTGAAAAAAAGCCCCAATTCGTAAACGAATTGAGGCTTTTGGCAGGCAGTTTGCCTAGCTCCCGGTGAAAGGCGTGTCCTACAGGCTGTAATACATCTGGAACTCCACCGGATGGGTAGACGCATTCAGGAGGTCCACTTCTTCTTGCTTGAGTGCGAGGTAGCCATCGATCTGGCTGTCGGTGAACACGCCTCCGGCCGTCAGGAATTCCCGGTCTGCATCGAGTGCGGCCATGGCTATCTCGAGGGACGGGGCGACGGTGGGTACGCCTTCCAGTTCTTCGGGCCGTAGATCGTACATATCCTTGTCGAATGAATCCCCCGGATGTATCTCATTCTTGATGCCGTCTAGACCGGCCATGAGCATGGAGGCGAACGCCAGGTAGGGGTTACCCGTGCTGTCCGGGAAACGAACCTCGATGCGGTAGCCGCGTGGATTGCCGCCCTGGATAAAGGGAACCCGGATGGACGCGGAGCGGTTGCGCGCCGAATAGGCCAACAGTACGGGCGCTTCAAAGCCTGGTACCAACCGCTTGTACGAGTTGGTGCTGGCGTTGCCGAATGCGTTGAGGGCGCGTGCATGTTTGATGATGCCGCCAATGTAGAACAGCGCCGTCTCGGAGATTCCGGCGTACGCATCGCCGTGGAAGATGTTGGTGTCACCTTTGGCAATGGACTGGTGAACGTGCGCACCATTGCCGTTGTCCCCGACAAGCGGTTTCGGCATGAACGTAGCAGTTTTACCGTAAGCATCGGCCACGTTGTGGACACAATATTTGTAAATCTGCACCTCGTCAGCCTTGCGAACCAGCGTGCCGAACTTCACCCCAATTTCACCTTGACCGGCAGTACCCACTTCGTGGTGGTGCACTTCCACCTCCAACCCCATCGATTGCATCGCTGAACACATGGCGGCACGTAGATCGGCCATGGAGTCTACTGGTGGTACGGGAAAGTAGCCGCCTTTGATACCCGGTCGATGGCCGAGGTTACCGCCGTCAAACGCGGATCCAGCTTCCCAGGCCGCTTCTTCTGCGCTGATGGAATAAGAAGCGCCCTGCATTTCAACCTGAAAGCGGACGTCATCAAAAACGAAAAATTCGTTTTCCGGGCCGAAATAGGCGGTGTCTCCGATGCCCGTGGAGGTGAGGTAGGCTTCTGCCTTCTTGGCGACCGAGCGGGGATCGCGATCATAGGGTTGCATGGTCATCGGCTCGATGATGTCGCAGCGCAGGTTCAGCGTCGTTTCATCGCGGAACGGGTCGATCACCGGCGTGCTGTCGTCGGGCATGAGGATCATGTCGGACTCGTTGATGGACTTCCAACCGGCAATGGACGAGCCGTCGAACATGATGCCATCGACAAAAGCGTCGGCGTCCAATCGGTGGGCGGGAATGCTGGTATGTTGCTCTTTGCCGCGCGGATCGGTGAATCGTAAATCCACCCATTTGGCATCGTTGTCCTTGATCATGTTGATGGTATTGTCAGACATCGGTTTTACCTACTCCTCTACAGTCGTTTTTTGTAATTCAGTCGTTGGACATCAAGCGGCAACTTTACAGCCAGATCCGACCTTCCCGGCGGACGGGCGCGTTGATGCCCGCCTCACCCGTCAATAGCTCTTCTATATCTCTGTCTATGCCTTCGCTCATTCGGGCGCCGCCGAAGGGCCAGTGTGCCCGTCGGGTACTCTGGTTGAGTGCGAAAGAGCAACAAGTATGCCAGTCCGAATGCTGATGCGGCAAAGGTCTGGGCGGTAAGTGACCGTTCACCCGCATACTGAATTGGTGCGAAAATCTCCCCTGCCACCACCTTACGCACCGAATCGGTGCGGGAGTGGTTTCACTTGCAGACTCGTACCCGTATTCGGATGTCTCTGCCCTCCCTCTCAGTTTCCACGAGTTCGTGGCCATGAACCCGGCACCACGCTGGAATGTCGTGCAATGTTCCGGGATCGGTCGCGAACACGTCGAGCAACATTCCCGCTGCCAGGGTTTTGATTTTATCCTGGGTCCTGATCACCGGCAGCGGACACAGTAACCCTCTCGTATCCAGGGTTTCAAGCCGAGACATGCCAATTCTCGGAAAGTTCGGCTGCTGGCAGCGGAACGACGCTCATTTCCTCGGCAACGCTGCCGGGTTGTTGCACCGCCACGCATACCTGGGTTGCCGTTTTCCCCTGGCTGTAGCGGGCAACGATGCGGGCAGCGAGGTGAATGTCTTCGGCGTTGGGTGTACCGTCGATCAAGCACAGCGGACCCCGGTGGCTTACCGGATGAAGCGAGATGAATTGTTTGCGATAACCTTCCAGGTAGTTGTTCTCCCCTTCCTCACGCCCGACGATCAGCTTGAAGTTGGGTGCGGGACGGATGTGCCGGCCAATCTTCAGCAGCACGATGTCGTCGAGTTCATAGTCTCGATGCCCGTGTGCCTTCCAGAGATCGGTAAGTTTTGCGGAATATTGAGGATCGGTGAGGAAACAACAGCCACCTGCGGGCTGCGCCCAGTCGCTGAAACCGAAAGATTCGGCAAGCTGGATCTGAGGTTTGCGGGTGCGGCCGTTGAAGTCGTAGAGCCCTTCGCGGTTTATCCAGCCTTCTTTCTCGGGCAACGTCGGGGGCAGGTTTTTTGCACACAACGGACGCAGCAGGCGATCATCCGCCCCCGACTCGCGCGCGATCACCGGCATGGTGTCTTTGCGCTGGCTCATCGGGCGTTGCCCGATCACCTCACCGGTGATGATGAAGTCGAAGCCGTTTTCCTCCATGAAGCCCCACGCCAACGCCTTGCGCACCATAAAAACCTTGCAGTCCAGACAGGGGTTGAGATTTGCGCCGTAGCCATGTTTCGGGTTCAACAGTACATCCTTGTACTCTTCGATGACGTCGATGATGTGCAACTTGATGCCTAGCTGCTCGGCTACCCACAGTGCATTGTTGCGCTTTGGCTTGGCCCGGTCCTTCTCGCGAATGGCGTGGGTGTGGCCTTCCACGCAGAAACCCGTGAAGAAGTTGATGCCTTCCACGTGGATACCCTGCTCCATGATGACCTTCGCCGCCAACATGGAGTCAAGACCGCCTGAAATTAACGCGACAGCTTTGCGCTGTTCCGCCATACTGCGCCACCTTTTTTTCGGCTGCGGATTAGTGTTCCAATTACCTATTATTGCCGGGTTCAGTTGTCTTGTCAGCGCCTCTTGCGATAAGCGGGGCAAGGGGGCCAATCTTCGATTGGCCGGCGCCCTCGCAGAGAATGGCCATAGTCCTTCTCAAGAGGTGGAACGCAGTCCATGGACGCTGACAAGACAACCCGGAAGGGCGATCCCGTGGTGCCTCACAGCCGCCTTGCAGCGCTTGCTCCTCGGACGAGTAGTGACTATGGCCATTCCCTGCGCACTGCGCCTTACTGGTCGACACCCGCGAGCGCAGCGGGATCGCTGAACCCATCAATAATAGGTAGTTGGAACACTAGTGCCCCAGAATCTTTTACGCAACATCGCAATCATCGCCCATGTCGATCATGGCAAAACTACCTTGATCGATCGGTTGCTCCAGCAGACGGGTCTGCTTGGACGCGACGGTGCGGTGATGCCCGAGCGGGTCATGGACAGCAACGAACTCGAGCGCGAGCGCGGGATCACGATACTCTCAAAAAACACCGCCATCGAGTACCGCGAACATCGGATCAATATCGTCGACACGCCCGGCCATGCCGATTTTGGTGGAGAGGTGGAACGGATACTTTCCATGGTCGATTCCGTGCTGCTGCTGGTTGATGCGGTCGAGGGTCCCATGCCGCAAACTCGATTCGTGACCCAGAAAGCCTTCGCGGCTGGACTGAACCCTATCGTTGTGGTGAACAAGGTGGATCGCCCGGGCGCAGAGCCTTATCGAGTGATTGATGAAGTATTCGACCTGTTCGACAACTTGGGCGCGTCCGATGATCAGTTGGATTTCCCGATTGTCTACACCTCTGCCCTGTTGGGCCAGGCGGGTGAGGAGCCCGATCCGCTCGGCGATGACATGACGGTGCTCCTCGACACGATCATCAACTGCGTGCCGCCTCCAGATGTCGAGGTGGATGCGCCGTTACAGATGCAGATCAGTGCACTCGACTACTCGAGTTTTGTCGGCGTGATGGGAATCGGTCGGATCAATCGTGGCAAGGTAACCCGGAACCAACCCGTTGTGGTTGTGAACCTGGCTGGAGAGTCGCGCAAAGGGCGGATTCTTTCGGTGCTCGGATACAGGGGGCTCGAGCGTTTCGAACTGGAGGAGGCTTCGGCCGGTGACATCGTGTGTGTTACGGGAGTATCCGAAATCGGTATTTCCGAGACGATTTGTGCCCCGGAGCGGGTGGAACGTCTGCCAGCGCTCATCGTGGATGAGCCGACGCTCACCATGTTGTTTTGTGTAAACACCTCACCTTTCGCCGGGCGCGATGGCGACTATCTCACCAGCCGTCAACTCAAGGATCGGCTGTTCCGTGAGGCGACCCACAATGTGGCCTTGGCGGTGAGTGAAACCGATGATCCAGACCGCTTCCGGGTTTCGGGGCGCGGTGAGTTACATCTGTCTATCTTGATTGAAACCATGCGCCGGGAAGGATACGAACTTGCCGTTTCGCGCCCCCAGGTGATCACGCAAGAGGTCGACGGCCAGATTCTCGAGCCTTTCGAAATATTGACTGTCGACGTTGAGGACGTTCACCAGGGCAAGGTAATGGAAAGCCTGGGCAAGCGCCGTGGAGAACTGGAGGCGATGTATCCGGATGGTCGTGGCCGGGTGCGGATCAGGTATCGTATTCCCACCCGTGGGCTCATGGGCTATCGGCAACAGTTTCTCTCGTTGACCTCCGGTACCGGCATCATGACCTTTGCCGCCGACGGCTACGGACCTCGAACTCCGGGTGAAGTGGGACAACGTAACAACGGTGTGCTCATCGCCATGGCCGAAGGCAAGGCCGTGGCTTATGCGCTTTTCAACCTGCAAAACCGGGGTCGGATGATGATCGGTCCGAACGACGAGGTATACGAAGGTATGGTTGTCGGCTTGCACAGTCGCACTACGGACATGGTCGTCAATCCACTGAAAGAAAAGAAGCTCACGAACATTCGTGCCGCGGGAAGTGATGAGAACATTCTGCTTACCGCGCCGATGCGACTAACCCTGGAGCAGGCGCTCGATTTTATCGATGACGATGAGTTGGTGGAAATCACGCCCAAGGTGATTCGGATACGCAAGCTGTACCTGAAAGCCCATGAACGAAAGCGAGCGGGGTAGTTTTGACCAGGAGAAAATGTGCGCGTTTTGCTGCAGCGGGTGAGTGAAGCAGCGGTCGTCGTCGGCGGAGAAACGATTGCGAGTATTGGCTGTGGGTTGCTGGTTTTTCTCGGTGTGGAAAGGGCGGACACGGAAGCCGAAGTTGACTGGTTGGTGGAGAAGACCTTGGATTTGCGCATCTTTGCCGATGGAGACAAAGCCATGAATCGTTCGGTAATGGATATCGATGGTGAGGTGCTGGTGGTTTCTCAGTTTACCTTGGCGGCGGACACTTCGCGGGGTCGACGTCCTGGCTTCAGCACAGCGGCGGCGCCAGAGCTTGCCGAGGTGCTTTATGCAGGTTTTCTCAGCCGGATGCGGGAACGCTCATCCCGGGTCAGTGAAGGTCGGTTTGGGGCTGATATGCAGGTGGCGCTGACGAACGACGGTCCGGTTACTTTCTTGCTCGAACGGCAAGTACAAAAGGCGGACTGAGCTATCGCATTGCGGTCAGCCGAGTTGATCCGAGGGTAGATACTCGAGTTCCACGTCCGCCAGGCCTTCCTTGTTCATGTAGCCGTAGTTTATTTCGCGAAACCCATGTTTTTTATAAAAACGCCGTGCCTTGAGGTTTCGCTGAAAGGTGAACAGATGCAGTCGCGCAGGCGAAGCGGATTTGGCGAGGTCGATGAACTGGCTGCCGACGCCCTGGCTCTGGTGGTTCACGTGCAGGTAAAGCTGCTCGATGTTCTCACCGGTCTGGGCCATGAAGCCAATGATCGTTTCTTGGTGTTGTGCCACCGTAACGTCTGAACGGTTGATCAGTACCTTGAGTAGAAACTCGCGGTGTTCGGCGAATGAATGTGGATCTTTATAGGGTGCAAGCGCACGGTTGAAACTGCGTCGCCACATGGTGATGAGTTCGTCGGCCATCTCCGGGCGGAATTCGACCAACTCCGGCAGATTCACGGACTGGCCTGAGTTTTCAGTCAGGCTCAACGGAACGCCTTTCTATGAACCGCGCAAGCAATATTCCTATTTCGAACAGAATCCACATGGGCACCGCCAACATGAGTTGTGAAATGATGTCGGGTGGAGTCAACAACATGCCAAGGACAAAACAACCAACGATGATGTAAGGCCGTTTCCTTGCCAGGCTGTCAGGCGTGGATAAACCTGACCAAACCAACAGCAGCGTCGCGATCGGAATCTCGAATGCGAAACCGAAAGCAAAAAACAACTTCAGCACAAAATCGAGGTAGCTGTTGATATCCGTCATCATAGTCACGCCTTCGGGCGTCACGCTGGCAAAAAACGCGAATATCAACGGGAAGACGGCGTAATACGCAAACGCCATGCCCAGATAAAAAAGTACGATGCTCGAGAACAGCAACGGAAGAGCAAACTTCTTTTCATGCAGGTAAAGACCAGGCGAAACGAACCCCCAGATCTGGTGTAGCAGAAATGGCATGCCAAGAAAAATCGAGGCGTAAATGGTTGTTTTGAATGGTGTTAGAAACGGTGATGCGACCCCTGTAGCAATCATATTGCCACCATCAGGCAGATGTGCCATCAATGGGGCGGCGATGAAACGGTAGAGATCTTCCGCGATAAAAAACAGCGGTATGAAAATGAGGACCACAACCAGCATGCCGCGAAGAATACGCGAGCGCAGTTCGATGATGTGAGAGAGAAACGGCTGCTCTGCGTTGTCCACCGACTCGTCGTGGTTGATTTGTTCTTCGCTGGATGCCACTAGCCGTTTGCCTCGCTGGCGGGTGGTGGGCGATCCGCTGACTGTTCAGGGGTCTCGTCTGAGGCGACTTGTCTGGATTGTTCTTCAACAGCCGGGTCATTGTCTCGAGCACTCGCTTCGGGCGCAGATTCAGCGACCGCATCAATCGCATCGAGGGCCGGATCGGTTGGAGCGCTTGCGTTGCTGGTCGGCAGGGAGTTTGTCGGTGACGGTGTATGAATGGTGGCGTCGTTCAGAGCGTCGCGAGTGTCTTTTGCCGTTGCACGTACATCTGTCTCGATCCGTTTCATCTCTTCCATGACGGATTCGTTGTGTAGTTGCCGGCGCACCTCATCCATGCCGATTTCTTTCTCGATTTCGCTTTTGACCTTGGCGAAACTGCGTCGCATACGCCCAAGCCAAAGACCCAGAGTGCGTAGAGTCTCGGGAAGACGCTCCGGGCCGATCACCAGTAAACCGACCACCGCAATCAAAACCAGTTCGGGAAAACCGATGTCAAACATGCGTGTCTTGTTTGCTCTCGGTCTTCTGTGCTTCGTTCAGTTCGCCGTCGATCACTTTGGGATCTTCGGTTGTTTTGGTTTTCTCATCATCCGTCACCGCTGTGCGAAAGCCTTTGATGGCATTGCCCAGATCCGAACCGATATTCTTCAATCGCTTAGGCCCGAAAATCAGCAGCACGATGGCGAGAATAACCAAAAGCTCGGTGAGACCAAATCCTCCAAACATGAGCTATCTCCATTTCCGCTTAAACTAAGTCGTTGTTGGTAATTATAAGGCGTCCGGATGCCCTTGGGGGTGGAATCCGTCTCGTTCTTTTTCTCATAATCCCTGCCGATTCGCCTTTTCGGTATGCCCCGAGGTCCCGAGGCGCGCTTCGAGGAGTTCGAGTACCCAGCGTGGTTTCTGCTCCAGGTGCACGAGCAGCACGCAAGTGTGGAACCACAGGTCCGCCACTTCGTGTAAAAGTGCCTCTTGGCGACCGTGCCCGACAGCCTCTTTGCCCGCGATGACTACCTCCGTCGCTTCCTCGCCCACTTTCTCCAGTATCTTGTTGAGCCCGTTTTCATAAAGGCTTGCCACATAAGATGATTTGGGATCGGCACCGCGTCGTGCTTCGAGAACTTCGGTCAACTCGTCGATTATGTTCATAACTGCTTCTCATCCACCCGGTAAGTAAACAATTGTTGATCTCAAGCTCGAACTAACAACCACGATCCGAGCACCGCGCTCACCAGGCCCGCCAGGTTCGTGAGGTCCTGAGCCGCCTCGAGCGATTGCGATATGGGTCCCCATAGCAGGATGGTGGCTGCGACGATCAAGGCAGCCCCCGCATAGCGGCGCACCCGCCCACGATGGCTGAGCTTGCCTACCCGCTCTTCCAGATTCTTCAGAGAAGCACTCTGCCGTTCTACGGTGCGCTCCAGATGGCGTATCTGGCCTGTCGCATTGAGGATCAGCGCGGGGAGCCGCGGTAGCTGTTCGAGCAGTTCAGGTCCCCGGGCGGCGAATTCGCGAAACGTTGCGGCCGGACCGACGTGTTCGGCCATCCACGTTTCCATGAACGGTTTTGCGGTTTCCCAGAGATCGAGCTCCGGGTAGAGCTCACGGCCAAGACCCTCAATGTAAAGGAGCGTCTTCTGCAGCAATACCAGTTGCGGTTGGATTTCCATATGAAACTGACTGGCCGCCTTAAAGAGCTGCACGAGAAACTGGCTGAACTCAATCTCACTCAGAGGCTTCTCGAAGATGGGTTCGCACAGTTCCCTGATCACGCGTTCGAATTCAATCGGGTCGGTTCCATCTGGAACCCAACCTGAATCCAGGTGTAGACGGGCAACTTCTGCATAGTCGCGATTGAAGAACGCGAGCAGGTTGCGTGCGAGATAGTCCTGATCTTCTTTGGTCAGCTTGCCGATGATGGCGCAATCGACAGCGATATATCGTGGACTTTCGGGATCACTTACGTCGACAAATATGTTACCGGGGTGCATGTCGGCATGGAAAAAGTTATCGACGAACACCTGCGTGAAGAATGTTTCGACCCCCCGCTCGGCTAGTACTTTCATGTTGGTGCCGCGCGCCTTGAGTTCGGCAAGATCGGAAATTTGTACGCCGTAGATGCGTTCCAGCACGAGAATGTTGGTGTGACAGTAGTCCCAGTGCACCTTGGGTACATAGAGCATGGGAGAGCCGGCAAAATTCAAACGAAGCTTTGCGGTGTTGTCCGCCTCCTTGCGCATGTCGAGCTCGGCGAGAATAGTCTGCTCGTAGTCATCCAACACTTCGCGCAGATGCAGGCGGCGTGCTTCCACTGATATCTTTACCAACAGATTTGCTAAACTTCGAAGTACCTGCATATCTTCGCGGATGACTTTCTGAATGTCAGGTCGTACAACTTTGACGACGACTTCCGATCCGTCGTGACGTATCGCCGTATGCACCTGAGCGACGGACGCTGATGCCAGCGGTTCTCGATCGAAGTGCGCGAACGCCTCCTCGATGGGTTGTTCGAGGGCTTGTTCGATGATGGCTATGGCAACATCGGTGGGGAAAGAGGGTACGTGGTCCTGCAAACGGGCTAACTCATCAGCAACGTCAAGAGGGATCAGATCGCGGCGGGTCGACAGTAGCTGCCCGAACTTGATGAACACCGGTCCCAGAGTTTCGAGCGCAAGGCGCAATCGCTTGCCTCGGCTGTATCGTCCTTTGGGAAATAACCGTATTGGAGATAAACGCAACAACCACTGGTAACGGAGCGGTATATCTGTGTTCTTGAGTTGTTTCAGGTCGACCAATACGTCCAGACGGTAACGGCTCGCCGTCCAGGCGATTTTTACCAACCTGCGAAATGGATTCACGGCAATTGCTGCCTGCGAGTTTCCTCGGTACGGATGCGTGCGGCAACGCGATCCGTCCGCATCCGCACGTTGTCGATCCCATCGAGAAGCGCGTTAAGGCGGGCTTCATCCGCATAGCGCCCAGCGGCACTGTGTTTGATGGCGGCGCCGGCGCCTTCTATTAGGGATCGGAAGGCTGCGAAGGCGAGTTCCACCGCGCCGAGAAGGTCTTCGGCGGCCTGGCGGCCCAGCAGGTAGGAAAGGGGTTTTCCCAGATCCGGTTCAAAGTCCTGAAAAACAGCCTTTAGTTCCTGCAGTACGGTTTCATCCCCGACGATGACAACGTTTGCCGCGGTGCCCCGTGATAACAACCATGCGCCCAGGTCAGCTAGTTTTCCTTTGACGATAACGTTGGGCTCAGGCAGGGAGTGCGGATAAAACGAGAGATGTCCTTCTTCTACCTTCAACGTGAAGATCCTGGGGGACACATTTTTGGACACTTCTCCTTCCAGGCGCAGCATGTGCCCGTCGAGATGTTCCAGGCGTGACGCTGATTGCGGATCAAGGTTCAGACTTGCGTTGGCTAAACGGTCGAGAACGTCGATGAAAAGCACCTCGGCGGCACTCATGGTGACGCTCCATTGTTTTCTCCACGAGCCGTGGTATTTCCTTGGCTGGTTGCCGGCCTCATTGCTCCGCTTTTTACCCCCCGATGAATCGCTACCGTACCGCCCAGCAGGTTGTGGTACTCCACGTTGATGAACCCGGCGTCTTCCATCATCAACTTGAGCGCCTTCTGGTTGGGATGCACGCGAATGGATTCCACCAGGTAGCGATAAGATTCCGAGTTCCCCGTGACGAGCTTGCCCATGCTGGGCCACAGTGTCTGAAAGGCGCCGTAAGCGGCTTCGAGGAGCGCATTGGTGGGTTTGGAGAATTCCAGAATCAACAATGCGCCGCCCGGTCGCAGCACCCGCAAAACTTCAACCAGTGCCAGGTTTTTGTCGGTGAAGTTGCGTAAACCGAAACCGATCGTCGTGCAGTTGAAACTATCATTGGCAAAAGGTAATGCTTCTGCGCTTGTTTCGCAGAATCGCACCTGGGCTTGGCCTTGATTCAAGAGCCGCTCGCGACCGACTTTTATCATGGCTGTGTTGATATCGGCGAGCACGACGCAGCCCGAGTTGCCAACTACCGGTGCAAACAGCCGAGCCAGATCTCCCGTGCCTCCGGCCAGATCGAGTACCACGCTACCTTCTCGCGCGCCGGACATTTCGATGGTCATACGCTTGAACAATCGGTGAGTTCCCAGCGACATGAGATCATTCATCAGGTCGTAACGCTCCGCGACGGATTCGAACACGTCTGAAACCAGCCGCTGTTTTTCGGCAGGAGAAACACGCTTGTATCCAAAGCTGACGGGACGTTCGAAGCTCATGGGCCTTCGGCGTTGACAGGGGTTGATGAGTTTACGCTTTAGGGGTCCATTGGCCCACTGGTATCGTGGGAAGGCGTGTTGCGTTGGCGGCCTTGAGTTCCGCGAGGTAGTCGCGCCAATAGCGCTCGGTGTTCTCAGCAAGGTCGCGTAGATAGGCCCAGGCGTAGAGGCCGGAATCATGACCGTCATCAAAGAGAATACGAATTGCGTAGTTGCCAACCGGTTCTATGCCTTTGATGGCAACGTGCTTCTTGCCAGTTTGCAGGCGCCGCTCGTCTTTGCTGTGTCCGCGTACTTCCGCCGAAGGTGAATAGACCCTGAGTAGCTCCGCGGGAATTTCGAAATCCCCTTCCAGAAATTTGAGTTCCAGAGTTTTCGATTGCTTGTGATAGGTGATTTTTTCCGGCTGGCTCATGGTCGTATCGAAGCTCTTCGGTAAGGCTCTTCGCTAAAGAATGTAGCGGGAAAGATCTTCGTTCTCCGCAAGCTTACCGACATGTTCGTTAACGTAGTCCGCGTCGATTAAGACGGTTGTGTGATCGCAGTCGGTAGCCCCGAACGAAATGTCTTCCAGGAGCCTTTCCATAACCGTATGTAAACGTCGCGCGCCGATATTTTCCGTGGCCTCGTTGACATGCCAGGCGAGTTCGGCCACTCGGTCGAGGCCGTCTTCCGTGAAGGTCACGTCGACATCTTCGGTGGCCAGCAAAGCCTGATACTGTTCGGTTAACGAGGCTTTGGGCTCCACCAGGATACGTTTGAAGTCTTCAGCAGTCAGTGAGCTCAATTCTACTCGAATAGGAAGCCGGCCCTGTAGCTCCGGAATGAGATCAGAAGGTTTTGACAGGTGGAACGCGCCGGCGGCGATGAACAGAATGTGGTCTGTACGGATCATTCCGTACTTGGTGGAAACGGTGCAGCCCTCGATGAGTGGCAGCAAGTCCCGTTGTACTCCTTCGCGGGACACATCCACACCGGAGGTTTCGCCATGCCGGGCGACCTTGTCGAGCTCATCGAGGAAAACGATTCCAGTCTGCTCGACAAGCTCGACCGCTTTGGCTTTCACCTCTTCCTCGTTAACCAGTTTTGCGGCTTCTTCCTCGCGAAGCTTACGGTGAGCGTCTTTGATTTTCAGGCGGACGCTGCGCTTTTTGCCGCTGCCTAAGTTGCTGAACATGCTCTGCAGCTGGTTGGTCATTTCTTCCATGCCCGGGGGGGCCATGATTTCAACTCCGACCGTCACCGCTTCGATATCGATGTCTATTTCCCGATCATCGAGTTCCCCTTCGCGCAGCCGTTTGCGAAAGAGCTGGCGTGTGTTCGAATCTTCGGCGGGCTCATCGGCAGCGGACGCGATGGTTCTCGGTTCTGGCAACAACGCATCGAGTATGCGTTCTTCGGCGGCGTCGTCCGCTCGATTTTGCACCCGTGCAATCTGCTCTTCGCGTAACATCTTGACGGCAACGTCGGCAAGATCGCGGATAATCGATTCGACGTCACGACCAACGTAGCCAACTTCGGTGAACTTCGTCGCTTCGATTTTGATGAATGGCGCGTTGGCAAGCCGGGCGAGCCGTCTGGCAATTTCAGTTTTCCCAACCCCGGTCGGACCGATCATGAGAATGTTCTTCGGCGTGATTTCCTCGCGCATCTCGGGTTCTAACTGCATGCGTCGCCAGCGGTTGCGCAGCGCGATCGCCACTGCCCGCTTGGCACTATCCTGGCCGATGATGTACCGGTCCAGCTCATGGACGATTTCTCGAGGGGTCATCTGAGTCATTGGAGTTCGAGTACCTCAATCGTGCGGACGTGATTGGTATAGACGCAAATATCAGCGGCGATGGCGAGCGCCTTTTCGACTATGGTTTGCGGGTTAAGCTCGGTGTTCTCCGTCAGTGCCCGCGCAGCCGACTGTGCGTACGGTCCCCCGGATCCGATAGCGATGAGCCCATGTTCGGGTTCTATCACGTCACCGGTGCCGCTTATCAACAGCGAAGTCTCCGTGTCGGCTACGATGAGCATAGCTTCCAGCCGTCTAAGCGCCCGATCCGAACGCCAATCCTTGGCAAGCTCCACTGCCGCGCGGGTGAGGTTGCCCTGGTACTTTTCGAGCATCGCCTCGAAGCGCTCAAAGAGCGTAAACGCGTCCGCCGTGCCACCGGCAAACCCGGATAACACTTTATTCTCATACAACCTGCGGACCTTGCGGGCGTTGCCTTTCATAATGGTCTGGCCAAGCGATACCTGGCCGTCCCCACCCACGACAACCTGGGAATCACCGCGCACACAGAGGATTGTCGTGCCGTGAAACTGTTCCATGCCGATCGGTCCAATCCATCAAATCAGTGCCGGGTCAGCATAGTGGGGTTCGTTTCACTGAATTTCAACGCTCTGGATTCGGGTTTGGCGACCGATCCGGACGAGCGGCTGCTCTCATCGGCGATTAAGATACTGGCCGTTTGATCAATAACGCTGAAATATTGCGTTGGCGTAGGCGGGTCATCGCGCGTTGAGCCGTATCCTGGGTAGGAAATGGACCTACCAGAACACGAAACCAGGCGCCATTTTCAAGCTGCACACGATATGAATTTGTCGGTAGATCCATCAGTAACAGCGAAGCCCTCAAACCTTCCGCATCATCCTCGCTACGGAAGGATCCTGCCTGCAGAAGGTACTCCACCGCCCTGGTCGATTTTTCATCCTCGGGGACTACGTAAACTGAGGGGTCGGTGACGACCTCGCTCTCGCGCAGGATTCGGTCAAATTCAAAACTGATTTTGCCCACTTGTTCGCGCCGCTCGGTGATTTGTTTCAGCTCATCTTCAAAAAGCTGTGGGGCATAAGCTCCGAGGACTGCGAGCACGATGCCAAGTACGATACCAGCCGAGAAGCTTGCACCGTGAAAAATCGTTCTTGCAGGCGCCTTCCTGGGGGTACGGCGTTGGGGTCCATTGGGTCTGGATTTTTTCTTCGAGCCGGTTCGGTTCGCAAAATCTTTGGGCATGACGGCCACTATAGGTGATTAGCGGCGCCAAGGCGCCTGCGGCGGAGCTAAACGGGAATCAGAAAGTATCGTACGGATCGACGTCGAGAGAGTAGCGCAGATTGGTTGGAAGGGGTTTTTCACTCGCGATTTTTTCCTGCAGCCTATGCAGGCCGCGGTGTAGCATCCGACGGTCATCGGCCAGCATCAGGAGTTGAAAGCGGTTCCGGTCATTGATGCGTTGAATAGGCGCAGGTGCCGGCCCCAACACCTCGAATTCGCCGCTCAGCGCCGAGCGAATGTCACTCAGGAACGCCATCGGCAGTGCAGTATCGCGACTCTCTGCGCGCAACATTGCCATCGGCCGGTAGGGGGGCAGGCCGGCGCGCTTTCTCGACGCGAGCTCTGAGAATGCGAAGCTTTCGTAACCTTGGGTAATGAGTGACAGCAGCAGTGGGTTTTCCGGTTGGTAAGTTTGAATCCACACCTCACCTGGGCGCTCCGCCCGCCCGGCCCGTCCGGCAACTTGAATGATGAGTTGGGCAATACGTTCGGGCGCCCGGAAATCTGCGCTGCAGAAGCCGCCGTCCGCGTTCAACACGGCAACCAGAGTAACGTTTGGAAAATGATGACCCTTGGCGAGCATCTGGGTACCGACGAGGATCGCCGGATGCCCCTGGCGGATAGCCATGAACTGCTCCTCCATGCGTCGCTGGCTGCGGGTCGTGTCTCGGTCGATTCGGTACAGCGGCATATCGGGGAACAGAAGACTCAAGCCTTCGGCAGCCCGTTGCGTACCGATTCCGATAGCGATCGGGCTTGGTTTTCCACAAGCCGTGCACACCGATGGTGGGAACTCGCGACGGGCACAGTGGTGACAGATCAGGGCTGCAGGGGTTTTGTGTAAGGTCATTGGCATGTCACACAGTGGGCAGGTGGCTCGCCAGCCGCATTGAGGACACAGATAGCTGGGCGCATATCCGCGCCGGTTGAGGAATACCAGTACCTGACTGCCAGCCTTGAGGTGTTTGCCGATAATTTGCTGTAACGGCGCACTCAGCCCGTCGGTCAGCCGGTGTCCGCGAATATCGAGCAAATGAAAACTGGGTAGTTCGGCACCCCCGGCGCGTTTGGTCAGCTTCAGGTGACGGTAACGCCCGTTGTGCGCGTTGAGAAGCGATTCCAGAGATGGTGTGGCACTGCCAAGCAGCAAGGGAATGTTCAAGTTCTGGGCGCGTTTCACCGCCACGTCCCGAGCGGAGTAGCGCAATCCGTCGGTCTGTTTGAAGGAGCTATCATGTTCTTCGTCGACGACAATCAGGCCAAGATTGGCGAATGGCGTCAATATGGCGGAGCGGGTACCGATGAGGATTCCAATGTCGCCGCGTTTACATTTCAACCAGGTCTGCAGCCGTTGATTATCGGTGAGGTTGGAATGCAGTACCTCGGCGACTCCGAAACGGTCCCTAAAACGTGCCACTGTTTGTGGCGTAAGCGCGATTTCGGGAACGAGAACGAGTACCTGTCGCCCTTGTGCGCGCACCCGTTCGATCAGTCGGAGATAAATTTCCGTCTTACCGCTGCCGGTGATGCCATCGAGCAGGCTTGGCGCAAACCCATCGAGGTGTTGGATGAGTGCGGCGACCACTTGGGTCTGTTCGGAATTGAGTACCGGTTGCGTCGTTGCGAGTTGTTCCAGCGCTGGAGCCGGTTCGGTGGCGACGATGAGGCCTTTCCCTGCAACCGCCCGAATAATGGTGCGGGTAAAACCGGCCGCCCGCAGCTGTGCGGCTTCCAACACGCCGCCTTCGGCCTCTATGTAGTCGATGAGCGCCTGCTGCTTCGGCGCCCGGGTAATGTCCGCAGGCTTTTCAGTTCGTTGCCAGGTTTCCGGATGGTGGATGATGAATTTTGCCTCGCGGCGTGCGGCTACCGGCAGAATGGTCCCGAGCACCTCGCCCAAGGGGTGGTGATAATATTCGGCGAGCCAGAGGGCGAGCTCATAAAGCTCATTCCCAAAGGCGTTTTCACTGTCCAATACCGCCGATATGGGTTTCAACCTGGGATGTACATCGGTCGGATTTTGCCCGACACAGATCGCAGTCAGTCGTTGCCGTCCGAACGGTACTATGACTCGCGCTCCGACTACGGGGCCTGCAAGCGCATCGGGAACCGAATAATCGAACAGAGCGTGCAGCGGCCTGGGTATGGCGACACGGACGGTTTCGGTGGCATGGGTCAACTCGAAGACTACCTCAGGTTCATACGTACGTTAGCTGCTTGCTTTTTACGGCTATTGTAAGGTTTGGGGTTCCTCACATGATCGGTCCGTAAAGGCGTCGAAAGTTGAGAAACCGTCGGTATGGTTTGAGCCTTGCCAACGGATGGGCAGATGACTAAACTCCGCGGCCCCGGAGGGGGTGCGACTGGTACTTACCAGAGCAAACCTCGCAGAGGGCACGACCAGTCGAATGCAACGGTACAGATCAATGAAACCAGACATCCATCCAGAATACCGCGATATCAAAGCCACCTGTAGCTGTGGCAATATCATCGAAACGCGTTCGACCCTCGGCGAAGACATCCATCTCGATGTCTGTTCGGCTTGCCATCCTTTTTACACCGGCAAACAGAAGATCCTGGATACGGGTGGTCGGGTAGAGCGCTTCCGGCGTCGTTTCGGTAACCGTTCGGTTACCCACGCATCGAATCAGGAGTCCAATCAGGAATCGGGGCAGGGGTCGGATCAGCAGGCTGATCAGAACTAGCGTCCGCGTCGATTCATCTGCCGTTCAGTTGAACCTGGGCATCCTACAGGGTCTAAATCTGCAAGGGTCAAGGTTAGGCTATGCTCCAAGCACAAAACACGTATCCTTGGTAATCGAGTGATTTGAGTTGTATCACGGCCGGTATTGAAGCGATTCGGGAACATTCACATGAGAACCAACCACTCAATCCTTCTTCTTGCGGTATGTTTCTTTGCGCTTTGCTGGGCGGGCAGCGTGTCTGCGAAAAAGCCCGGCGATGGCGAGAAGATATACAACGAGCTCAAAGAAAAAGATGGCCTGTATGCCGATGAAGCATGGCAGGCATACGTCACGGAGGTTGGTGAGCGGTTATTGGCGACTAGTTCGGCCGCGGGTGAGACCTATTACTTTACCGTAGTCGACAATCCGACGGTCAATGCATTTGCCACCGGAGATGGGTATATTTTCGTCAACCGCGGGCTCATTGCGTATCTGCGTTCGGAAGATGAGCTGGCGGGTGTCATCGGTCATGAGATTGGCCACGTCGTGGGACGACACACCAGCCGCCACAAGAGCGCCAAACTGCTAGGCGATGTGCTCGGGTTTCTCGGCTCTCTCGCAACCGGGACGAGCGCCATCGCCGATGTTGCCAGAGATTATACCGCCAAAGAAGTCGCCGGGTTCGGGCGTAAGTATGAGCTCGAAGCGGATGAATATGGCGGTGAGTTTCTGGCACGAGCCGGATACAATCCGCTTGCCATGATCGATGTGATTCAGGTACTGAAAGAGCACGAAGCTTTTTCCAGACAGGTCCAGAAACGTCCGACCGTCTATCACGGGCTGTTCCGCAGTCACCCCAAAAATGACAAACGGCTGCACGAACTGGTGAATAAATCACAGCGTCTGCTG
This sequence comes from Pseudomonadota bacterium, assembly GCA_022571865.1. Lineage (GTDB taxonomy): Bacteria > Pseudomonadota > Gammaproteobacteria > Pseudomonadales > Azotimanducaceae > SMWK01. Next base: position 1,807 of record JACZXA010000011.1, on the reverse strand, counting down.
CCGGACACACTCCGTGACCCGGAACGGGATTTCTGGGAGATGATCGAAGGCATGGTCTATGGCGATGAAGCTGCGACCGGCTTGATCAAGGGTCAAAGTTATTATCACGGGTCGTTGCGGGTGGTGGTTACCTTCCCGGATGAGTGGGACCTCACCAATACCCGCACCCAGGTCATCGGCAAGCCCCGCGCAGGTAGCTCCGATTCATCAATTACCCTTCAGCCGATGAGTGCCCCGGAAAACAAAGAAGAAACACCGGCGCAATACGTCACCGAAACACTTAAACGGGACGACGTAATAAACGGCGAATCCATAGAAGTGAATGGCTACCCCGCTTTCATTGGTGACATCGAAGTGGCTGGTGGCGACGCTCAGGTACGTAAGATCGCAATCATCTACAAGGATGGCAGTGTCTACATGTTTCGCGGCGAGGTGGGCCCATTGGGGGATCCTGCGACTTTCGAAGAGAAGTGGCGCTTCACCGTGGACTCGTTCCGGGCGATGACGGCCGCGGATCTGAAAGTTGCCAACAACCAGCGGATCAAAGTCATCGTTGCGCGTCCGTCTGACACCTATCTCAGCTTGTCGCAGCAAGTGTCGATAAAGTCATACGCGGAAGAAACGCTCCGGGCGATCAACGGTCATCACCCTCACGGAGAACCCCGTGCGGGTGACAACATCAAGATCATTCAATAGCTAAGACAAGCTAAGATCAGAAAATATCTTCAGGTTTGATCTCGGTGGTTTCTTCTGGTGGAAGCCAAGTGTTATCCAGCTTCGGTGCATGTTCGGAGAGGAAATACTCGAAGATCGCATTGTCCTGCTGTGGTGAGGCGAGTTTGCCGCTGACTGGATCTATCTTCACGGTGACCACACCTTCTGGTTGATCCGGAAAGCGCTCTGGGCGCCCCTTCAGAGCCTCGGTCATGTAGTCAATCCAGATGGGTAGAGGCGTGCTGGAACCCCACTCCCGACGACCGAGCGGTTGGTGGTTGGAGAATCCGACCCAGACGGTCGTGACGACATCGAGGTTATAGCCGTTGAACCAGGTGTCGGCGGCTTCGTTGGTCGTGCCTGTCTTACCGGCCAGGTCCTCTCGCTGCAGGCTGCGGTAGGCGGCTCTGCCGGTGCCGTGACGGATCACGTCCTGCAGCATGGTGTGCATGATGAAGGCATTACGTTTGTCAATTACCCGAGTGGCGGGAATAATTGGCGCAATTGTCTCGTCTTCGGCAACGGATGCATCCTCTTCGGCGAGGAGATCTTCCAGGTTGGTGGGTTCGACCGAATCGTCTTCTTTTGCTTCGTGCCCATTGCATGGATCACAAACCTCGGGATGCCGTGCTTCGAAGATCGTCTCACCCGTGAGGTTCATCACCTTGTCGAAGATGTGTGGTTGAACTTGCCATCCACCATTGGCAAAAACGGCATACATTGCCGCCATGTCGAGTGGCGTGACAGCCATCGTTCCGCCACCGATGGCGAGCTGGGTATTACGCGGGAATGTGGTGGTATCGAAACCAAACTGACGAACGTAATTCATGACTCTACCGGGACCGACGGCGAGCAACACCCGCATGGATACCAGATTGATCGATTTATAAAACGCTACACGTAGTCGCGTGGGTCCGTTGAACAGGTTGTCGTCGTTCTCCGGGCGGTACTGTGACTCGGGAAGTTTGTCGTCAAATTGTCACCGCCTGCTGCAAACAGGGGCCGCATCGTCGTTTAACGGGATGCCCCTTTCGATGGCAACACAGATGAGTACCGCCAGCGTCACCAAGGCCTATGATCGCTGGTCGCCGGT
>JACZXA010000313.1 GCA_022571865.1 Pseudomonadota bacterium | reverse complement strand
TAGCTGAGTTCAAATGCCGCCGCTTCAGCCTCCCGTTCGTCTTCCTGACTCGGGTCGTGCATTGCAGCAAGTCGTTTCTGACGATAAAGCGCGTTCCCGTCGATAGAAACTTTAGCGTCCAGACAGTGGATGTTGCCTTGTTTGGTGACGATGAGCGGATTGATCTCCAGGAGAGAGCAATCTAACTCCTCAAATAGTTTCGATAACCCCATGAAAAGACTCGTAAACTGTTTGACTTGATCACCTTTCATCCCGAGTTGAAATGCCAACTCACGACCCTGGTATGGCTGTGCACCCACGTAGGGATCAATGGTCGCACGGAGGATTTTCTCCGGCGTTTCTTCGGCAACCTTTTCAATTTCGACACCACCTTCGGTGGACGCCATGAACACGACGCGTCGAGAACTACGGTCAATTACCGCACCAAGATACAGTTCCCGATCGATGTCCGCGCAGGCTTCGACGTAGATCTTGCTCACCGGTTGGCCGTGCTTGTCGGTCTGCGCGGTAACGAGATTCTTGCCGATCCAGCTGTCTGCGAAGGCCCGCACCTCATCGAGAGAGTCGACCAATTTGACGCCACCCGCTTTGCCACGCCCACCTGCGTGTACCTGCACCTTAACCACCCAGCGCTCACCGCCGATCTCTTGAGCAGCCGCTACTGCTTCATCGGCGGTATCAACTGCATGCCCGACGGAAACGGGTAAGCCGTAATCGGCGAACAGTTCTTTCGCCTGATACTCATGTAAGTTCATGCTCTTCCTGTAGTTCTGTTAGCTTCGTTTCTTACGGTTGACCATGTGGATGGCGTGTCCCGCAACGCTCAGCGCCGCTTCGTGAAACGCTTCGGACAGGGTGGGATGGGCGAACATGGTCAATCCCAGGTCTTCCGCACTCGCATCGAACTCCATGGCAATCACTGCCTGGGCGACGATTTCGGACGCCTGAGGGCCCAGCACGTGGACACCGACAATACGGTCGGTCTGGGTATCCGCAATCACTTTCACGAGCCCCTGGGTATCGTTGGCGGCTTGTGCCCGGCCGCTTGCGGCAAACGGGAATTGCCCGACTGTATAACTTTCGCCGCTCGCTTTGACTTCCTGTTCGGTTTTGCCTACCCAGGCAATCTCGGGATGGGTGTATACAACCGAAGGCACTGTCGCGTAGTTGACCATCGGTTTGAACCCGGCAATTCGTTCGGCCACCATGACCCCTTCCTCGGTGCCTTTGTGTGCCAGCATCGGTCCACGCACGGCATCACCCACCGCATAGATGTTGGCCGCGTTGGTCGCACAGAGATCGTCAACAATCACGAATCCCTGGTCATCGAGATCTATACCGCTGTCGGGCGCGAATAAGCCTTCTGTGTACGGTTTGCGACCGACAGCCACAATGAGCTTGTCGACTACAATGGTCTGCTCGCCTTCGCTGTCCGTATAAGAAACCGTTACCCCTTTCTTATTGACCTCGGTGCCGGTGACAAGGGCACCAAGGCGGATGTCGAGGCCTTGGTCCTTGAATATCTTCAGGCTGTCGCGGGCGATGCGCTCATCGACCATCGGCAGGAACTCTTCCAGCGCTTCGAGTACCACGACCTCGGAACCGAGCCGGCCCCACACACTGCCAAGCTCGAGCCCGATCACCCCGGCGCCGATGACACCAACCCGTTTCGGTACCTCGGTGAAATCCAGCGCACCGGTGGAGTCCACAATCCGATCGCCGTCGATTGGGGTGGGTGGAATTTCCGCCGGCACCGAACCTGGCGCGAGGATGACGTGTTCCGCTTGCACGATGGTCCTATCCCCCTCATGGGGGGTAAATTCCACCTGCCGGTTCGCGAGTAACCTGCCAACACCCGTCAGCCCGGTTACGCCGTTGCCTTTGAACAACCCAGCAATGCCTTTGATCATCCCGCTGACGACTTTATCCTTGCGCTCGATCATCTTGGGCACGTCGATACCCACCGACTTGACGGTGATACCTATCTCGGCAAAATGTTCCTTGGCGTCGAGGTATTTATGAGACGCATCCAGCAACGCTTTCGAGGGGATGCATCCCCAGTTCAGGCAGGTACCACCGAAAGCCGGCTTGCCATCTTTGCCCAATGATTTATCGATGCAGGCGGTGTTGAGCCCAAGCTGCGCGGATCGGATGGCGGCTGCGTAACCGGCCGGGCCGGCACCAATGACCACTACGTCGAAATTATCGCTCATCGTTATAGTTCCAAAAGAATTCGCGCGGGATCTTCCAACAGCCCCTTGATGGCTATCAAAAACCGTACCGCCTCCTGACCGTCGATCAGGCGGTGATCGTATGAAAGCGCCAGATACATCATGGGCCGAATGACAATTTCACCGTCCACCACCATGGGCCGCTGTTGGATCTTGTGCATGCCAAGAATGCCGGTTTGAGGTGGATTGAGAATGGGTGTCGACAACAACGAACCGAACACGCCCCCATTCGAGATCGTGAACGTACCGCCGGTCATCTCATCGATCGAGAGCTTTCCTTCTCGCGCCTTAGCCCCGTATTGACTGATCTGATCTTCGATCTGCGCGAGGCTCAGCGCATCGGCATCGCGCACGACCGGTACCACAAGTCCCCTGTCGGTGGTTACTGCAACGCCAATATCATAAAAGCCGTGGTAGACGATATCGTTGCCGTCAATGGATGCGTTGACCGATGGAAAACGTTTCAGCGCTTCCACCGAGGTGCGGACGAAAAACGACATGAAACCCAACCTCGCCCCGTTG
>JACZXA010000159.1 GCA_022571865.1 Pseudomonadota bacterium | reverse complement strand
CGGGGGTTTTAGCGACGGTGTTTGCATTGCTGATTGCTCCAATGGCCTTCTCCCAGGAAGCGGAGACGGCGGTCGCGAGTGATCTGGAGGTCGTAAAGGCTGACACCCTGGGTGACCTGCTCAAGAACGTAGAAGAGCGTCGCGTCGTTGAGTCCCGTATACACCGTGAGCGAGAAGCCCGTTTCACGAACGAAAAAGCTCAGCAGGCCGGATTACTCGCCCAAGCCGAGTCGGAACGCAGGAGAGAAGAACGCCGCTCGGAGCGCCTGGAAACCCAGTTTGAAGAAAATGAGATACGCATCGGCGATATGCAGGAGCAGTTAGATCGCAGGCTCGGCTCGCTGCGTGAGCTATTCGGTGTGCTCCAGCAGGTGGCGGGAGATACTCGCGGGGTGTTCGCAGGTTCTATTATCAGCGCGGAATATCCCGGTCGTGGGGAGTGGCTGGGCGCGCTTGCCAAGAAGATGGGTGTTGCCAGTGAACTCGCCACCATCGATGAGATGGAGACGCTTTGGTTCGAACTGCAACGGGAAATGACGGAGTCCGCCAAGATCACCTCGTTTCCTGGATCCATCACCTTACTGAGTGGTGGGCAGAAAAACACCACCATAACCCGAATCGGCGCGTTTGGGCTGGTAGCCGATGGTCTGTACGTACAATTCGATGTGAACGATGGAACCCTCGTTGAACTGCCTCGTCAGCCGATTGGCCGTTATACGAGCTCTGTGGAAGATCTCGAAGAGGCAAGGCCGGGCGACGTGGTAGCTTTTGGGATCGATCCAACCCGCGGCCAGTTGCTGGCACGGCTGATCCTGGCCGACACCTGGGCCGATCGTATCGGCAGCCCGTTTGGCGGCATTGCCAAAGGTGAATGCTGGCTGCCGTTCTGTGATGGTCAAGGTGGTGCGCCGGGTTCGGTCATCATTCTCGTTGGTATCGTCGGGGTACTGTTGGCTATTGAGCGTCTGATCACGCTTTCCATGGTGGGGGCCAAAGTCAACGCTCAGAAAAAGTCGCCCATTGCGAGTGACGACAATCCACTGGGTCGTGTGCTCAGGGTTTATGACGACAATAAGGACGTGGATGTTGAGACGCTGGAGTTGAAGCTTGGGGAGGCCATGCTGGTGGAGACACCCAGTCTCACTCGAAACATCAATTTGATTCAGGTGATCTCGGTCGTTGCTCCTCTCCTCGGCCTGCTTGGTACCGTTATCGGGATGATACTGACCTTCCAGGCGATCACATTGTACGGTGCGGGAGATCCCAAGACGATGGCAGGGGGTATATCCCAGGCGCTTGTCACCACCGTGTTGGGCCTGGTTGTTGCAATTCCGACAACCTTGCTGCACGCCATTGTTGCCGCACGCAGTCGCTCGGTGATTCATGTCCTGGAAGAGCAAAGTGCCGGGATCATCGCAGAACATGCGGAAGCTGCCGGGCGGGCACTGGGCTAAGGTCGACTATCGATGTTTTATGATGCCTACATCGCTATTCAGCAGTTCATGGATCAAGGCGGCGACGTTCTCTATCTGATTGCCGCTTTGACCTTCCTCATGTGGACACTGATCTTTGAACGGGTCTGGTATTTCCAGTCCGAACACAAATTGGTCATACGGGATGCCACCCAGAAGTGGGAGTCACGCCCGGAACGCCGTTCGTGGACTGCCAGCCAGATCCGGGATTCTTTGATTTCTGAAGCCTCAGACCGAATTTCCGGCAGCCTGCCGTTGATTCTGACCTGTGTCACGCTGTGCCCGCTGCTTGGATTGCTGGGCACGGTGACGGGCATGATTTCGGTGTTTGATGCTATGGCGACTCAAGGTGGCAATGCCCGTTCGATGGCGGCCGGGGTTTCTCAGGCAACAATTCCGACGATGGCGGGAATGATCGCCTCGCTTTCCGGCGTGTTCGGTAGCACCATTCTGAAACGAAAGGTGGCATTCGAAACCGAACTTTTCGAAGATCACCTGACGAAAGACCACTAGCCTGAATATTCCAGGCTGGGCAGTAGGAGTTTCTTATGCGTAGGGCTGGCAGATTCTCAAGACCGGATGACGACTCGGACATCAATCTCACGCCGATGCTCGATGTGGTTTTCATCATGCTGATCTTCTTCATCGTCACGGCAACGTTCATCAAACAGGCGGGAATCGACGTTTACCGGCCGGACGCATTGACCGCTGAGAAGAAACCAAAGGTGAGTCTACTGTTGGCCATTGGAGCAAACGGAGACATCTGGATAGATAAGAAGAGAGTGGACATCACTGCGGTACGAGCCGTGATTGAGCGTCTGCACGCGGAAAATCCGAAGGGGACTCTGGTCATCCAAGCCGATCGGGCCGCCAAATCCTCAAAGCTGATGGCGGTATTGAACGCAGCGCGGGGTGCCGGGTTGAAGGAAGTGGCAATCGCCACCGAACAGTAGAGGTAGCAAGATGATCACGCGATATATGTTTGGCGTTTCCTTAGGGGTTGTTGTCACTTTTTTGCTTTTCCTATTGATGCAGGCGCTGATCAAGAGCGACAGAAGCGCGATCACGGAAGACAAATTTGGCAGAATTGTCGACATGGTCATGCTCGAAGACGAGCTGGAAATTCAGAGAAAAGATCGCAAACCTAAACCACCGCCTCCACCGGACGAACCACCCCCGGACATGCCCATGCCCGATTTTGATTCGACTGACGTGTCCCAGGGCGTCGAGATTGGCATCATCAAAGTCACCGTAAACCTCAATGTGGGCGGCACCGGTGGCTTCAGCACCGACGGTGACTATCTTCCCATCGTAAAGGTTGCTCCGGTTTATCCGAGGCGGGCGCAAACCAGAGGTATCGAAGGTTTTGTCCTGCTCGAGTTCGTGGTGACGAAAACGGGTGCTGTGCGCGACCCGCAGGTCATTGAATCCAAACCTCCGGGTATCTTCGATCGCGCAGCCTTGAGTGCGGCATTGAAGTTCAAGTACAAGCCGAAGGTGGTCAACGGTGAAGCCATCGATGTGTCGGGTGTGCGCAATCGTATCATCTTCGAGTTAACGGATTAAGGGACACATCATGAAGCCAAAGAGAATTGTCTTCTTCATGTTGGTGGTGTTTGTGTACACGGCCGTTCCTTTTACCACGGAGTTGGGTTTCGGCGGAGTCAGTGTCATGGCGGCCGCGGAAAAGCAGAAAACCCGCCGCGTGCCATCGATGAGTGAAGCGACGTTCAAGAAGCTCGCCCAGGCTCAGGAATTTCTCGAACTCAAGGAGTTCTCGGCTGCGATGGCCATTCTGGATAAGATGCTCGAGCGCCGCAGGCGGTTGAATGGCAACGAGATAGGCCAGGTCCATAACATGCGCGGGTTCGTGTTTTTCACAGAGGAAAAATACGATGCCGCCATCAGTGCCTACCAGCAGGTCGCCGCACAGGGAGATGAAATTCCCCAGGGGCTGGAACTGACAACTTTGTACACGCTTGCCCAATTGTGCTTCGTGGTAGACCGCTTCAACGACGCGCTCAATTACATGGAAATCTGGATTTCGAAAGCCGACAATCCAGGCCCCGGCCCCCGTATTTTCATGGGTCAGGTTTACTACCAGATGGAGGACTTCCCGAGTGCGATTGTACAAATTGAACTCGCCATTGAGGTTGCCAAGGAAAGAAATACTTCGATCAAGGAAAACTGGTGGGGGTTGCTGAATTATCTCTACTTCGAGGAGGAAAACTGGCCGAAGGTCCTCGAGATTCTGGAAATCCTCGTGCGTGACTTTCCGAAACGCGACTACTGGGTTCGCCTCGCGGGCGTGTATGGCATGCAGGAGATGGACAAGGAGCAACTCTACTCGATGCAGGCCGCGTACGTTGCGGGATTCCTGGAACGCGAAACGGATTTGAATAACCTGCATGGGTTGTTGATGCAGGAAGAGGTTCCCTATAGTGCCGCCGTCGTCCTCGACCAGGCACTCAACGACGGAAACGTCGAGAAGACCTCGAAGAATCTCCGTAATCTCGGACAGGCCTGGCAACTCGCCCAGGAGGTGGAGAAAGCCATTGTCGCGTACGAGCAAGCAGGGAAACTATCCGAAGACGGTAGAATATTCGACAGGCTGGCTAACCTGTACCTCGACGATGGCCAGTTCGCCAAGTGTGTGAAAGCGGCCAATAACGCTCTGGACAAAGGCGGCTTGCGCAAGAAGCAGAATACCTATGTTTTCCGTGGCATGTGCCTGTACGAGCAGAAAAAGCTCACCCCGGCGCGCGCATCGTTTGTCTCCTGCCGCAATGAATCGCGGCGAGTGAAAGATAGCGGAGGTAGACGGATGTGCCAACAGTGGATTAGTTTCATCGATAATGAAGTCAAACGTAACAGAATACTCGCGGAAGCGTTTTAGCGGCTGGGTCTTTCGTTTCGCATTCAGCTTATTGGAGAGGCCGGTCTTGTACCGGCCTTTTTGTTGAGGATAAAAAGTGTTCACAGGCATTACCCAAGCTCTTTGCACCGTAGAAGAAGTTCGAGACGAAGTCGCTTTGCGCCACATAACCCTCGATCTGGGACCCCTGGCTGAAAAGTTGACAACGGGCGCCTCCGTTGCCGTGAATGGCACCTGTCTGACCGTTACCGAGGTGAACGCTGAAAAGGTCTCGTTCGACGTCATCAAGGAAAGCTTGGAGACCACTAATCTTGGCGATCTGCGCGTTGGCAGCCGCGTCAATATAGAAAGGTCGTTCAAGTTTGGTGAGGAAGTGGGGGGCCACGTGTTGTCTGGTCACATCAGCGGCCTGGTTCGTGTCGCGCAGGTAGAAGACAGCGAGAACGAGCGGAATATCTGTTTTCGTGTGCCGCGGCGATGGATGAAATATCTACTTCACAAAGGTTTTGTGGCATTGGATGGAGCAAGTCTGACGATCGCCAAGGTCGACTTCGAGGCAGCCACCATCACCGTCAACTTGATTCCAGAAACAATCAAACGAACAACGCTCGGGGATGTGACCGAAGGAGATAGTGTGAACCTGGAAGTAGATTCGCAAACACAGGCGGTGGTGGACACCGTCGAACGGATGATGGAATCACCCGACTGGCAAAAACGAGTCGAGCGCGGATCGTCTGGCGCCGACTCTTAGCTCTGGGCGCGCATCTGTCGTAGATTGCCAATCACCGCTTGCAGGGCACGATCGAATACCTGCGATTCGTCGAGAATTCTGAGTGAGGCCCGTTGCAGATCGGCGGCCAGTTTCACTCTGGATTTCTGAGCTACCTTCATCCCCCGTCGATTGACAAAAACGTATCTATTCCCGGGCTGAACGACAGTCGCTAATCGACAGCGTAATCGGGTGCCATCCTCTTGAGTCATCTCAACCCAGGTTCCTTCCTGCAGCTTGGTAATCTGATTGAGGAATTTCTGATCCGGCCGTTGCGCCCCCGGGTTTTCCTCGGAATCATGTGACTCGGTCAATACGATCTCGTCCAGTTCTTCGAAATCCCTGGCGAACACGTCATTCTCTGGAGCGTCGTCCTCGAGGTAGCACCAGTCATGCTGAGATATTTCTCGAAGCTGGAACTCGAGGCATTCGATCTGCTCGTTGCGGGTCGCATCCGGGAGCTTGATGGTATCCATGCCTGAGTGCAGCCGAGTAATCAGCTCCGGTATGATCGCATCACGCTTGCGTAATTCTTCCTGGTTCGACAATGGCTGTAAGCACCAGAGCAGGTCATCGAGAACCTGTAGAGAAAGTTGCCACTCGGTAGATGCGCTGCCTTCTTTGACGCACAGGTAAACGAGCACCTTGCACCAGGTCTCGCTGATAAATCGCCCCACGGCAGGCGGCAGACGCATCCCGCTTGCTTTTTGATTAATGAGTTTCTGTACTGTTTCTTTTGCCGCGGCGGTTTTCGCCTTCCCTCGTTCCGATTCCTTGACTCGTTGCTCCACGCGATTGCGCCGCCGATGATCGGTATTAACCCAAGCCCGCAGTTCCGTCAGTAGTTCGGCAAATAGCTTCTTGTCTTGCGCGGAGCCGTTCAAGACGCGCATTACGATGGACTCGACCTTGTTGTACATGGCGTCGCGTTTGAGTTCCGCGGCAGAACTCCAACCGATCCCCGCGCTGGACAATTCGTTCAACAATTGACGTGCCGGGTGGTTGCTCTTCTCAAAAAAGGACTTGTCCAGAATGGCGATCTTCACGATAGGAATCTGTAACCTGGCGATCAGCGCTTTCATGGGTATGGCCAGGTTGCGGTCGTTCAAGATGTAGTCGAACAACATGCCTACAAAATTGACGACATCGTCGTCGGCTTGTCTGATTTTCGTTCGGTCTTGTTCGGCGGCGTCCGCAGTTTTTTGAACGACGAGTTGGCGCAGGTCCAATACCGTTGGAATCTGCCCGATGTTGATCGGACCGCCATGGACATCGCCTTGGGTTGCGGACAAGGCGCTCAATAGCTCGGCGGTGCTCATATTTGGAACACCATCGCCCACCGATGTCGCCTCACCACGAATGGTTGCAAGCAAAGATTGAATAACCCCGAACCCACTTGCCGCGTGACCGACAGTTCCCGCGTTTTCGATCAGGTTTCCGGTGGCTGAATTTTCTGGAATAGAGATCGATTCGCGAGGCTGCCCGGCACGATTCTTTTTGAAAACCTGCTTGAGATCCGGCAGCACACCGGCATCGATCAACATGCTGTTGGACTCATCATAAATTCGCCCCAATCGTTCCATGACAAACCGCTCAAAGAGTTTGAGGAGGATAATGCGCACTTTGATGTCAATTTCCAGACACTCGATGCTATCGACGAATGCTGTGCTCAACCGTTCCGGACCCAGCGGGTTCAGCCGTTCGGTAATAGTTCGGCAGGGGCATAAATGGTCAATTCGTTTGGTGAGTTGCATGATTGGCAATGAGAATTGACTGGTCACCTTGGAGACGATGCCCGCGATGGCAACAGAAACTTCCAGATCGTCGTTATGAATGAGTGAGATGTTGTCGACGGTCTCCTCGAAATCGGCCTCCTCGCAATCGACTTCATCGATGTCCGCCTCGAAAACTCGCTCGAAATTTTTGTAGAACTCGGCGATGAACTGGCTGCTGATTTTTTTGCGTTGAAGCCTTAGCTGCCGCATGGATTCGAAATACAGGTGTTGGTCGGCATCGCTGCGAGAACGATCGGCCAACTCGAAAAGCGCATCGTCCGTGTTGTTGAACAGGCTCTGTATCAGTTCGTTCAGCTGGTATTTTGACTGTTGCCGCAGGCTGTGCAGGATGGGCGCTATGATGGGCTTGCGCTTCGAAGGGAGGTCTATCGATACGATTTTAGGTTGGCTCACCGACTGTCCCCGCCTATCTGGAAGTCTTACAGTCGATTAGATCAATTTGTGCTCATAACAGCCGCGATGGATCTTGCGCTTGGTCAGTGATGCAGATCACATTTCCCGTTGAGGGAGTGCTCGAGTTCATAAAACCGCCCGGAAGAATGATGCCAGGCGGCTCGAGGGTGAAGGTTCCTCAGCGAGCGTAGGTGTTGGCGTGGTAGTCGCGCCAGTCGACGATATCGGTTGCGGCGCCGGATTTGAGCTGTACGCCCACAAACCACTCGCAACCATCGGTGGATTCGCCTACTTCGGTAGGCCGGCTCCAACGGACTTCCCCGGCCAGGAAGAATTTTCCGGGGTGGCTGGAAACGTCGACCCAGAGATCCAGCAATGAACCCGTGGGAACGGGCGCGTTGGTACGAAATTGAATACCGCCAACCGACAGGTTGACCGCAGTACAGGACAGCGTCGTACCGACGAGTTCGGGGTCGTCTGCAGACAGCACGACCTGGGTGAATAGCCGATCGTCGCTCACCAGCCGCGGGTGCACGCGATTGTCGTTCGAATTCACCGGGGCTCTGGCACGCGCCGTATTAAATTGGATGATGTTGTTCGCCACGCTTGTTTCCCACCTTACTTCAACCAATTCCTGACAACCGGATCTGTCACGATTGAAACAAAAAGCCAGCCGCTTAAGACTCTTCGTGCACTCTTCTCTCACTCGCTATCTTGAGAGTGCCATTTTCGTGCCAGAATCACCGAGGTGATATTCTAGTCTATAATATTGAACAAAAATAGATAGTTACATTCTATTACTAGAATTTACAATAAATCAACAAATCCCCTCGGATGCCGCCCAAGGTCACTTCGGTGTGACGTAACTCATCAGTCACAGCGTATAATGCGCACCGTGAGTCGAACCGCCTTCATTGAGCAACTGGGTGAGCGCTGGGATAAGCAGGACACGATGCTCTGTGTGGGGCTTGATCCCGATCCTGCGCGGCTGCCATTAGCGCTAGCCAGACAATCCGATGGGGTGCAGCAGTTCTGTCGCGGCATCGTTGATGCCACAGCCGAGTACGTTTGTGCGTTTAAGCCGCAAGTGGCCTGTTTTGCCGCGCTGGGCACAGAAGACGAACTCGCCCGGCTGATCGAGTACATCCACGAGAATCATCCCGCCATACCGGTCATTCTGGATGCCAAACGGGGCGACATTGGTTCGACGGCCCGGCTTTATGCTACCGAAGCGTTTGAACGTTTTGCCGCCGATGCGGTCACGGTTAACCCGTACCTGGGCGAAGAGAGTGTTCGGCCGTATCTGGAATACCAGGATCGGGGTGTCATCGTGCTGTGCCGTACCAGCAATTCCGACAGTGACTGGCTGCAGATGCATCCGCAAGCCGAGCCCGTGTATCTGCGGGTGGCCGAGGCGGCGGTGCATTGGAATACTCGTGGCAACGTGATGCTCGTTGCCGGTGCAACCTTCCCGGAGGAGCTTCGGGCAATCCGCGCCGTTGTCGGCGACATGCCGTTACTCGTCCCCGGCGTTGGTGCTCAAGGCGGAGATTTGCGCGCCGTCATCACCTTCGGATGCAATTCGCGTGGAGTTGGATTGGTCATCAACGCGTCCCGCTCGGTGTTGTACGCCGGAGCGGGTCCCGGTTACGCCACCGAGTATGCCCGCAAAGCGGCTGATGCCGCACGGGACATGCGTGATGAGATACGCCGCTTACAAGCTGAACTCGCACCAGACCGGGCAGTGATCTGAGGGTTTGTCCAGACCCCGAATAGCGTAGTCCACCCCGGCCGCCTCGGTCTTTGCAGTCAAAGTTGCGCTCAAGAGGATCAAATCGATACGTAACCCGCGTTTGGGATTGCGCTCAAAAGCCCGGCTGCGGTAGTCGAACCAACTGAACAAACGTGAGTTTGGTTTCAAGTGCTGGAGATAGGAATCGCTCAGCCCCCAGGCCATGAGCGAGTTGAGCCAATCGCGTTCCTCGGGTAAAAAACTGCACTTGCCCGTTTGCAGCCAACGTTTCTTATTGTCCTCACCGATGCCGATGTCGTCGTCAGCGGGTGCGACGTTCATGTCCCCCGCGAGGATAACGTGATCGGTTGGATCGCAGCGCTCGTTGAGGTAACGAAGCACATCGGCGTAGAACTGAGCTTTGGCGGGAAACTTCTCGGGGTGTTCGCGGCTTTCGCCCTGAGGGAAATACCCATTGATGACGTGTAGCCGCTCGCCGCCAATCTCGTAAACCCCGGCAATGAATCGACGCTGTTGTTCAGCCTCTCGCCAAGGCAGCCCGAGTTGAACTTCCACCGGGGCCTGTTTGGCGAACAACGCGACCCCGTAGTGACCCTTCTGGCCATAGTAGTGGACGTGTTGGTAACCCAACGCGGTGATATCGTCCAGGGGGAATTGCTCGTCGGCAACTTTGATCTCCTGTATGGCCAGTATGTACGGGTCGAGTTGTTCGTTGATGGCTTCAATCTGATGCAATCGAGCACGTACCCCGTTGGCGTTGAATGAGACGAAGCGCATCGAGTCTCCCCTGAAAGAAAGCCGCCATAGTGGGTAAAGCGCGCGCGGATGGCAACCAGCCGACGAGAGCTGATAAACAAATTTAGGTTGAGTTCGCAACTTATTGAAAAGTAATGAATTTAGCTCCTTCAAACATTTACAACTTATTCCTGTCGAGGTCATCGACGCTTGAGTAGAATATGGCTGCCAAGCCAGGGAGAGGCCCGATTCGAAAGCACTACTTTCGATTCCATGGCAGGGCTCTCCTTCCGCGGTCGAGCGAACGGCCGCGTTCACTCACGTGGTTTACCTGCACACGGAGTCGCGGAAACCGAACTGACGGCCGCGATATGTTGCTGAGAGCAATGCCAATCGGGGAGTCCCGCACGTGACACCGGAAACGGTGATCTATCGCTACCTGTGTGTGGCGAATACCGAACCGGTAGAGGTGTCCGACCTTGTTCAGCTGATCGGGACCGATGCCGACCTGCTCGGCCATTGGTTGAACCTGATGATGTGCCCGGCATCTCCCGATGCTTTGCATGATGCACTCGATGACCTCGATGCAAATACCCTGAAAAAGTTGGCCGAGGCTCAAGCCTGGTCGGTTCTGCCGGTTCTGGGAACTGCCCGGGTGGGGTTCGATGAATGGCGGATCGCGTTGCGTGCTGCTTACCTTGGCCAGGCGCTGGCCGGATATGCAGACCTTGACGAGTTGGAAGCCTTGCGCTGGAAAATCTTACTCGCCAGTTCCGGGGTCAACCTCGTGTTCGATCCTGTGGTCGGTGAGTTGATTGAGTTTCGAGGTTCCCGGGTCGAACTGCTGGAAGACGCAAGCCCGCTGCTCAAAGTGTTCGCGGTGGTGGACACATTGGAGATAACAGACGAAACCCATGCAGCGGGATTGGCCCATCGGTTGCTTGGTGTGAACGAAGAGGCATTTGCCGGAATTTGCGACCGGGCTTACACGGATTGTCAGAATCTACTCAACCGGTTCGACCTGCTCGACGAGGACGATGTTGACTGGTCCGAACGGTACTGGACCCAGCTGCAAGTATCCATGTTGGCTGGAGTGTTCTCCGACTGCAGGAATCTCGACGGC
>JACZXA010000158.1 GCA_022571865.1 Pseudomonadota bacterium | reverse complement strand
CGTAGTAGGAATCTTTTCTACCGCGCAGACTCCCAGCCCGGATATTGCGCAGCAACCGGCCAATCCCACAAGCGCAAATTGAGCACTCACCGGCGCGGCGTCGGGTGTGATTTGTCGTCGGGTCCCGGGTTGGTGAGTGGTGATCACACAGCTTGCGCCATTACCCGCTGACAAAAAGACTCAAGGTGGGGCACGATCATTCATTGCAGAAATACCAGGACGTAGACGGTAGCCAAGGCGATCTGCAGCGCGGCGAAGGGGATAGCCAGCTTCACAAAACCCATGAACGACAGAACCAGGCCGTTTTTATGCATAATGGTCACGGCAACCAGCGTCGACGCCGAGCCGATCGGCGTTAGATTACCCCCGAGGTTGGCACCAAACACGACCGACCACCAGAGCGGGTCGGTTGCAACCGTTCCTTGAGCCTGAAGAATTTTCGCCAGCATTGCCGACAACGGGATGTTGTCTGTCACCGAACTGAACGCGGCGGCGGAAACGAGGATCACCCCGGTTCCCGCGCCGTGACCTACCGTATCATTGAGGCTGATGACCTTGGCAAGACCGACACCGATCAAATCGAGTACCTGGGCGTGTTCCATGACGTTGATCACGATAAACAGGGCGGCAAAAAACCCCAGTAGATCCCAGTCGATCGTTCGATAAAACTGATCGACCGTCGACTTGTAGCGCAGCAGCATGATGGTCGCAAAAGCAAGCGCCACGAAGCTCATACCGAGGTCCTGGACCACCGGTAACACCGAAGCCGTCGCGATTGCCACAATGAATAGAATCAACATGATCGCGCCGAACCAGAAAAAACCTTCACTTTCGATCCCGTCATTTTCATCAAATCCACTCACGAGTATCCGCGCTTCGTTTTTCTCCTCGACGCTGACCAGATTGGCAATACCGAACATTCTGGCTCCCAGCATGATCGTGAGAATCGTCGCCACCACGACAAATGGCGCAGACTTGACGAAAAAAGTCACGAAGCTGATTCCCGCGGCGTTCCCCACGATGATGTTGGGTACCGAACTGATCAAAGTCAGCAGCCCGCCGATGTTCGTCAACAACGCTTCAATCAGAAGAAAACCGAGCATCAAATTGACCCGGCCGAGCTTCTTGAGCGATACGCCGGTGAGTGACCCGACGATGATCATCGCGGTCACGTTGTTCAGCACGGCGGAAAATACCACCGTCATCAACCCGTAAAACCACAACAATTTGCGGGGGTCTCCGTGCGAGGCTTTGGTGAGCTTGATGGCAATCCAGGTAAAGAGTCCTGACTTGGAAGTGATATCGATAAACAGGCTCGCACCAAAAATCAGCGCAATAACCCCCCAGTCGATCGCGGGGATATACACGGGCAGTTCGACGATATGGCCCTGCCCCGAATCGAAGGGCGGCAGCATGACCAGGAATTTGTGATCGACGTACTCGTAGAGGTGGAACACGTTTGCCAGAAACAGACAAAAAAGTGCAAAAACGCCAGCGATGACGGATTTTTTTGCATGAATTTTATCTTCGAATGCGAGACACGCGATGAGTCCGACCAGCAACGCGGCAAAGATAAGGGTTGTCTCCAACGGCACGGCATGGATATCAGTCATAAAAAATGTGTCCGGTCACAACATCAACAAGGGAATCTGGCGCAACTCCACCGCCAACGCATAGGCCATACCCTGCATGGCAAGCTGATGTTCATCTTTGGTATTGAGCACCAACAAGTCTACCTCGTGTTGCTCGATCAACTGTTTGTACTCTGAAAGATGGTGTCCGAAGGTGACAAGGTGTCGGATCTGTACTCGCGCATCGGCTCGCGCAAGAACTTCGATACAATCATCGATGTAATCTTGCGGTTCCTTCATCAGCCGTTCCAGAACATCCTCACGGGCTCCATCGGTATCAATAGTGGAAATTTTCGATATGACCTCCATGTAACGATCGAAAGTGGCCTGGTCTTCCACGTGAGTCAGCCACAAGGTCTGGTTTTCCTCGGTGAATCGAACTGCCATGTTCACCAGCAGGTGATCGCCGGTCAAGTGGCTCGCGATGGCCATGACCATGTCGGTATTCTCGAGCGCGTGCTTAGCGGTTCGTTCCGCCTCGGGGTGTGGCAGCAGCAGCACCGGAATGTCGGTATGCTGAGTCAGCAGATCAACATGAGTGCCCAGACTATAAGGCCATTTCCAGGCGGTGCTATGCAGGTTGCGGTAGGTGCAGATGACATCCGGAGCCGCCGATTCGACCAGCGCCATGAGTTCGCCCGCTGTCTGAAATTCAGACCCGCTCACGTCCCGCCAGTGAATCGATTCATCCTCGCTGATGACGCTCAAGAACTGGCGGACTTGATCGCCGAATAAGCTCGCTTCCAACTCGGCAAGATCGGTAATGACGAGAACCGATTCGATGTTGACCCGCTCGTAGACAAAAACTTCGCGGGACGCAGCGCGGAACATGCTCTCGAATTGATCCACACGAGTCATGGTTTTTCCTCCCCAGACGAACGATTGGAATTGTCCCCGATGGCGATACCGACAACAATACGCCATTCACCCTCAGATCGCGTTGGAGACACTGGCCGATGAAATGGGAAGACATCGAAAATGCCCACATTCGGGACATCGCCGACAGGCTGAGTGAGAGGGCGCAGGCCCTGGAGGAGGCGATCGCGCCATTGACGGTTGAAGACGACTGGCAGGAAGACCTCCAGATCCATGGCCTGGCATTCATAGAAGCCATGGTGTTGCGTATTCACGCAATCGCCCAGGATCTCGAGGCTTCTCTGGAAGAGGGCCGTGACTCCTATGACGAGGTAGAGGAGGAAGATGACTAGTCCAGTTTCCCCGAGTTTCAGTTCTAGTGACATAGCTACTCAGCTTCGGCTCAAATCCCCAGGTCTTTGAGGTTGTAATCTTTGATCGATTCGCGCGTTTGCGCGTTCCAGCGAAACTCGTCTTCCAGACCCGCAAACGGTTGATATTTGTATCGCGGCTCATCAGGATAATGTTGCTGGCGCGCGTCGATTGCCACCGCAATGAGGCTTGCACGTTCGTGGATACGCGCCTCATCGTATACAACGTCCTTACCGGAACCAAGTACTCCCTTCGCACCCAACACCGAAGATCGGCGGTGAAAGCCGAATGTCAGCGACACTCTACGAGCAAGCGAGGTGTTGGCAAACGAACCGTGTAATGCCTGGCGGTTGGTGATCGTCACATCACCGGCTTCACAAAAAAGCGGCACGGCTTCGCTCAGCCGCTCCGATCCCTGGTTGGCCGCAACCATCGCCTTGACATCGACCTTGCCCAGCTTGTGAGTACCAGGCACCACCCAGAGACAATTACCCAGCGTGCTGGGATAGAGCTGCACCTGAAAATTGAAGCCGTGAATGCCTTCATCCCAATCGGGGGAATCCCAGTAGGTAAGGCCATCCTGATGCCAGGCTACCGATCCGCCGAGACCCGGCTGTTTCAGGAAAATCGCATCGTTGAACGGAGTGAAGTCGGCGCCATTAATGCTTTCTGCCACTGCCAGCAATTGCGGATGGCCATACAATCTGAGCCCCGCATCCATGGTCTGGCACATACCGAACATCATGTAGATGACGTCGTCTGGCGCGTTCTCGGGAGGAACAGACTCCGTCATCTTCACCGGATGGCGACCGCCGTTGAGGGTCGTACCACCCACGGGGTCGCTCAACGGCGCCACCCAGATATAGGTATCGCGCGCAAATTCCAGGCCCAGCGCCCTTCGCCCCCTGGCATCTACCTCGGATCCGGGACTTGCTGGTGCACGCTGAAGCATGTTGTCGATACCGTCACGCAACTCGTCAAGTTCGCTTGCATCGATAACCCCTTCCAGCACGTAAAATCCATGCTGGCGGTACGCATCCAGAATTTCCGGATGAAGCATTCCATCACCGTCAAACCGCAGGGGTCCCCGGTTGCCGAGGTTCAGTGCACGCCGTTTACCCTCGTGCGCGTACGCCTCCATACCTGCCAGATGTTCGGCGGCGGTGGGTTCGATTGTCTCAACTGGCTCAGCCATCGTTTTTCCAGGTACCCGGTTGGCGGATGCGCCCGACCCTATTGTACGAGATTCGTGACGCTTTTTTAGCTGGAGGAGCCAAGACCCGTGAGTTCGACAGACACGTCCCACAAACGGGCAGCCGCATCGTCATCCTGAGCGGCGGCGCTCGCCTGCTCCTCTTTGCATTCAGAAAAATATTTCCCCGTCACGCCTTCGAGTTCGGGCCGAGTCGCAACGTAGACTTGAGTCGCGGCACCCTGGGCAACCGTCTTGCTGAACGGAAAGAAAAACGGCGCGAGCAGCATCTTAAGGAATGGATTGATGTGCCTGCCAAGGTTGGTCTGAATGATTCCAGGATGTAGCGCGTTTGCCGTGACGCCATTGCTCAGCCGTTTGGCAAGAAGGCGGGTGAATAACACGTTGGCCAACTTGGACTGACTATAAGCGCGCAACGCGCTGTAGCCGTGTTCGCCCGACAGATTGTCGAACGCGATAGCCGATGCCTGCCGATGGCCTGAACTGCTGACCACGACGATGCGCCCCATGTTCGCGGCTTCGACGCGATCCTTGAGCAGATTGACGAGAAGAAAATGACCGAGATGGTTGGTTGCAAATTGCAGCTCGATACCATCCGCCTGTTCGAGCTTCGGCACCATCATGATCCCGGCATTGGCAATCAACAGATCGATGGAATGACCCATCTCCCGGATCGCGGCCGCACAACCGCGGACACTTGTTTTGTCCGTGAGTTCGCAGGCAAGCGGCGTCGTCTCACCGTCGACCGCGCTACACGCCTGGGTCGCCTTGTCCAAGGTTCGCGCGGTGCCGATCACGTGAGCACCGCGCAAAGCCAACACGCGCATCGTCTCCTGGCCGATGCCTGAGTTCACACCGGTGACGACCGCCGTCTTGCCGCTGAGATCGAGACCTTCCGTAACGTTTTCCGCCGTACTCTTGCGTCCATAGGTTGCCATGATCTTCCCCCATTGATAGCTTGTTGATCGAATTGTTGTACTTTCACGGATCAATTAGCAAATAGCACCAAGGATCTGCGCATGGCTCGTTCCGAGCACTACCCAAACGGGTTGATTCACTACAATCCGCAACTGAGTCATCGCGGCTACACGCTTTTTTCAGCCGATCGAGACAAAGCGTTCCTGATTGATATGAAAGGTCGTTTTGTTCACCAGTGGCAAAACGACAAAGGTCTTACCAACCCGATGCTCTTGTCCAACGGTAATCTGATGGCTTTGGCGGCTCCGTCTGAAAACGTCGAAGGCCAGCGCGGGCTCAACGGCCAATCCGCGGCATGTTACGAGCTGGATTGGCAAAGTAATGTCGTCTGGCAATACCAAGACCCCTGGATACACCACGATTATCAACGACTACCAAACGGCAACACGCTGCTGGTGAAGTGGGTACCGCTGCCCAGGGGACTGGTGCGGCAAATAAAGGGCGGTTACCACGAAAAAGACGATGATCCGAAACACATGTTGGGAGATGTGGTCATCGAAGTTACGCCTGCAGGCGACATCATAAAAACCTGGAAATCCTGGGACCATTTCGACCCTGCCACCGAGATCATCTGCCCCCTTGATCATCGAATGGAGTGGAGCCACTGCAATTCTATTTCTCTTACCCCGAAAGGTGATTGGTTGATGAGTTTCCGTCGCATCAGCCTTATCGCGGAAGTCAGCAGAAGAACCGGCAAAATAAAGTGGAAGTGGTCCGGCACCACATCCCACCAGCACGATGCGAACTATTCCAGCGACACGACCATTACCGTTTTTGACAACGGCGTGCACCGCAAAGGCATCGAATATTCCCGGGTGCTCGAAATCGATGCGAAAACGAAGAAAATTTTATGGGAATACGCGGACAACCCGCCCTTTTCTTTTTATACGGTGATGGGGGGTAGTGTGGACTTGTTACCCAATGGCAACATGTTGATTTGCGAGACGGCAAAAGGACAGTTTTTCGAAGTGACCCGAGAGAAAAAAGTCGTTTGGGAATACATCAATCCGTTTTTCATCGCCAACTCACGTCTGGGTGGTCGAATCAATATGGTATTCAAGATTCATCGGTATGGTGTCGACCATCCTGCGCTGCTGGACAAAAATCTGGATCCCGATCGTTATAAGAATCTAAATCGCCTTTACGCGTGAGACAAATTCACCAGTCCCCAACTCACCGCGTTACTGAGAATCTGTTCAAATTCAGGGGTCTCCCACGCGCCTCGGAATGTTTTTGGGGTAACCCCGCCTGTTGCCACACTTTCATCTACGAACGGTTGGACGTTGCTGGTGGGTGAGTGACAGTGTCCAAGCGCGAGGTAAGCAACCCTTCCGTTGCCGATGATTTTTTCGTAACCCAGCACCCTGGTTTTCCCATCCGGTTGCAGGGCGGTGTCTTGTTGGTAATAAAACCCGAATCCAGGCGGTGAGGGATCCGCTGGCAGTTCGGTGGTCAAGAGTATTTCGGCAGATCCCAGCATCTCGATGAGATAGAGTTCATCATCAACGTCAAAGTGGCTCGGCAGATTGTGAGTCAGCGGATGATTGCGATTGGGCACATCCACTCTAAATCGTCTTATTGGCGGATGGTTTAGAAAAAAACTGCCGAGGGTCTGATGATGTTCCATTTTTACCATCATCCTTCCCGGCCGGTCGGGCATTCGTACCGCTTTGCCGCCACTGGTGCCATGCAGCGCAAACCAGCGTCCCCCACCTTCCAACCATCGATTGATCACCGCAAGGGAGGGCTCGTCGGGAAAAGGACCCGCTACGTACGTCATCAACAAGCTGGTGCCATCGAGCCAGTTTGCGACATCGGTGAAGTCATTGGCAACGGTGGCAACGACATCGTCGCGCTCATTCAGCAATTGCAACAGACGCAGGCGCGCGTAGTCCATGTCGTGCCCGGCGGTGGCGCCTCGTGGAAAGCCACCGGTTATCAGATGTACGTGTTTCGGCATGAACTTCTCCGTTAAAAGATTCTTCTAGAAGGGCGCGTCTTGCCCTTGCGCCACCTCCACCTCAAAGGCGTTCAGCGTCATCGACACAAAGGTGTAGAAACCGATGGTCATGATCATCTCGACGAGGCCTTGCTCGCCAAACTCATTCACCACCCGCTGGTAGAGATCCGACGGCAGCTCATGATCCTCGTGTAAGGCCCGGCAGACTTCAATGGTCAGCAGTTCGTCGGCGGGCGCTGCCTCGGGTGTGACTTGCTCGAATACCGCGTCGATCACCGCTGGCGAGACACCCTGCTCACGAGCCATGCGCGCATGGGCCACCCATTCGACGTTACTGCGCCAGAATCGCGCTGTAACAACGATGGCAAGCTCCACGATGCGTCGGGAAAGGGTGGTACGTTCCCACACGAAATTGCCGAGACTCACGGCCCGCCGGGCTACCTCGGGGCTTCGAATCCAGGGATCGAACGGACCGCCAATCTGACCGTCCGCGTCGGGTTGTCGAAACCGCGAGATGCGCTCGAACTGCTCTCTTTGACCGTCGGTAAGCTCATCCGGCGATTTCTTGCTGAGTCGGCTCATGGTGTGCCCTAAGATGGATTCGAAAGACCAAGCATACTGCGTTTCCTCCTCCGACCAGAATAACCCTGCTCGCGCATGCCTGTGTGCGATGATTACCTCAACCTAGGGAGGCACTCATGACCGTCGCAATCAACGGGATCGCCCATATTCAACTTACCGTAAACAACCCGGATCGCTGCATCCCCTTCTGGGAAAAGCTGTGTCATTTTCTGGATATGCAAACGCTCATCAAAGGAGATGGAGTTGTCTACTGCATTGGTAGCCGGACGGGAATCCTCATCCGTGCCGCACCTGCCGATAAGAACGACAAGCCATTCGACCAGGATACGGCCGGACTGCACCATTTCTGTTTCCGCGCACGCTCGAAAGAGGATGTCGACGAAATTTATCGGTTCGTCACCTCGGAACTCGATGCAAACATCATCCACGGACCGGTTGACGGCAGCCAGTTCGCGCCGGGGTATTACTCGATTCTGTTCGAAGATCCGGACGGGATTCGCGTGGAATTCAACTATGTGCCCGGACGCGGCCATTTCGGCGAGCAAGGCCGATTGGGTCCGGGGGGTGCCGGACCGGCCGATGGGTATGGCAACGATGGGTTGATGGATAGCAGTTCGTAACAGGGGTCAGCTCAATCCCGCTGCACGCGCCCGTTGTTGCACCAGTGCCAACACAGAATCGATGGTTGGCGTGTCGATCTCAACGAGCCTCGCCAGTTCCTGCACCACGGTAACCAGCGCGTCGATCTCCATCGTTCTGCCCTGTTCCAGATCCTGGAGCATGGATGTCTTATGGGCACCCACCGCGGCTGCGCCGTCGATTCGTCTGTCGACATCCACGGCAAAACGCACGCCAAGCTTTTCCCCGATGGCTTGCGCCTCGATCATCATTGCCCTGGCGATGGCCCTTGTTCCAGGCTCTGTTGCGATGACGTCGAGGGTCGCATGAGTGAGGGCGCTCAACGGATTGAAACTCAAATTTCCCCAGAGCTTGATCCAGATTTCGTTACGTATCTGTGAACGCACGGGCGCCTTGAAACCGGCATCGATAAACACCCGGCTCAACTGCGCACAACGATCGGTCTTCTCTCCACTCGGTTCGCCCAGCGATAACCGTTCACCTTCGACATATCGAATGACACCCGGTTGCACGATTTCGCATGCCGGGTAAACCACACAACCGATTGCGCGGGCAGGACCGATCCCATTCCATTGGCGGGCATCGGGGTCGACACTGGTGAGTTGGTGATTCTCGAATGGCCCCGGCAGACCATAGAAGTACCACCAGGGGATCCCATTCACCGCAGTCACGACAGCGGTGTCTGCGTCGAACAGCCCCAGCATCGAATCCACGATGCCGGGTACCGAGTATGCTTTGAGCGTGACAATCACATAGTCCTGCGGCCCCACCTCATTCGGATCATCGGTACACCGGGGATGGACAATCATCTCTTCGTTCCCGGCGATGATCTTGAGACCGTTTTTCTGCATGGCCGCAAGGTGAGGGCCGCGCGCGATCAGCGTGACGTCCGCTTCCGCCAAAGTGAGTCTGGCTCCGATATATCCGCCGATGGCGCCGGCTCCATAGACACAAATGCGCATCAGGTAAGCCCCAGTTTCTCAGCCAGGCCAATCCGCTGGAGCTTGCCCGTAGCACCTTTCGGAATTTCATCCAGAAAGAGCACCGTTTTCGGCACCTTGAAGCGTGCCAGGCGCTCCCCCGCAAAGGCTCGAATCTCCTCTGCGGTGGCTCGTTCACCTTCCCGTAGAACGATCGCCGCAGCCACATCTTCCCCAAGCTTGGGGTGCGGCACGGCAAAAGTGACTACCTGCTGGACGGCTCGATGATCCATCAGTACATCGTCCACCTCTCTCGGAGAAATCTTCTCACCCCCCCGGTTGATGATCTCCTTCAGCCGTCCGGTGATGGTGAGATAACCCTCCTCGTCCATCACCCCCTGATCCCCGGTTCGGAACCAACCGTCGCTGAAGTTCTCCTCGTTCGCGCTCGGATTATTCAAATAGCCCGATGTGACGTTGTCGCCTCGGATAACGATTTCTCCCGGCGCGCCAACTTCGAGTAGATTATTCAGCTCATCCATGATGGCGATCCGGGGCCCGGCACTCATCCCCACCGAGCCGGGTTTTCGTTTCCCCGGAGGCAGCGGATTGCTCGCCATCTGATGCGCGGCTTCGGTCATGCCGTAGGATTCGATCACCGGCACAGCAAATATTTCTTCCAGAGCAGCCATCACCGACGGCGCGAGAGAAGCCGAAGACGAGCGGATGAAACGCAACGCGCTTTTTTCGATGATGCCCAGGTTCCTGTCAGCACGGGCGAGAATTGCCTGATGCATGGTAGGCACTCCGGTGTACCAGGTAGGAGCGGCCTGTTCCAGCAAGGCAAAGAACCTGAGTGGGTTGAATCCAGCCGTGCAGTAAACGCTCGCACCTGCACACAGGCTTGCCAGCGTTGCACCGATCAAACCGTGTATGTGGAAAAGCGGCATGATGTTCAAACACCGGTCGACAACGGTGAGTTCGAGGGTCTCGCGGATGTTGCCCGCGCTCGTGCAAATATTGGCATGGGTGAGAGGAACCATCTTCGGACGCGAGGTCGTGCCTGAAGTATGGAGCACCATCGCGATATCCTGGTCGGTTGCAGGTTCCGCAGCGGGGGAATCGAGCCGGTCGCCGTGACCGCTCAACATCAATTCAAAATCACCCGCCGCAGCCGTTTCCTCAGATCGAAGCTCCATCACAGGGATCTGCTGGGCATTGGCCACTGCGATCGCGTCCACATTACTTCCGGCTTCGACAATCAGCGCGCCAACGTTCAGGTCGGAAAGGTAAAATTCGAATTCACTGGCCTGGTAGGCCGGGTTGAGCGGCGCGGCCGTTGCGGCACAAGCAACCGCAACGAAGGCAGTCGCCATCTCCGGTCCATTGGGAAGCACGATGGCAACGCAATCGCCTCGGCCGATGCCACCCTGACGGAGCGTCTTTCCGGTCCGGGTCACCAGGTCGCGGAGGTCCCGGTAGGTCAGGTCCTTTCGATCGGGGGCGGAGATCGCAACGCAGTCGTCTCCACCCGCTCTGATGAGGTCGGCCAAGGTCATAGGGTAGTGTAAGAGGGGTCTGCGCACCTTTTCAACGATGGAAAAGTTAACCTGATCCCGCTAATACTCTCACCCGGATTATTCATGAAGAAGCGTAGCGAGGTTGGGTCGAGGGCAATTCGCAAGCGAATTGCCAAGCAGTTTGCGAAGCAAACTGCCAGAGTAGTACAACGCCGGGCCTCGCAGGCAGTGTGCGCGGACTGGAAAGCGC
>JACZXA010000157.1 GCA_022571865.1 Pseudomonadota bacterium | reverse complement strand
GGAACCTCAAGAAGCGACCGGACAAGAAAGCGATCATCACGCGCGAACTCAGCTACCACGGCGTAACGCTCGCTGCCGCCTCGCTCACCGGGCTCACCTCGATGCACCCGCAGTTCGATCTACCGCTTCCGGGTTTTCACCACATCGGCCCACCCCCTTATTGGTATGGTCATGCAGAAGAGCTTTCACCTGAAGCTTTCACCGACGTATGCGTTGCTGCGTTGGAAGACAAAATTCTGGAACTCGGAGCGGACAACGTCGCCGCCTTCTGTGGTGAGCCGGTAATGGGGGCGGGAGGAATGATCACGCCGCCGCCCGGCTACTGGCCTAAAATCGAAGCAATCTGCCGGAAATACGAGGTGCTGCTCTGGAGTGACGAGATCATCTGCGGGTTCGGACGCACGGGTTCCTGGTTCGGCTGCCAGACCTACGGCTTCAATCCGGACATCCTCACCGTAGCCAAAGGTCTTTCATCGGGTTATCAGCCAATCTCCGCGACCATCCTCGGTGGCGACATCGCCGAAACTATCCGTTCCTCGGACCAGGAGATGTCCCACGGTTTCACCTATTCCGGCCATCCCGTTACAGCGGCCGTTGCATTGGCGAATATCAAGGAAATGCAACGGCTGGATCTCGTCGGGCCTGATGGCGCGGACCGCGCGGCCTACTTCCAGGAGCGCATTCAATCACTGGCAGACCATCCACTCGCCGGTGAAGTGCGGGGCGTCGGGTTCCTGGGCGCAATCGAACTCATCGAGGACAAAACTTCCCGGAAACACTTCGAAGAAAAACGCGAAGTCGGCCTCACCTGCCGCAATGCCTGCATGGAAAAAGGCCTGATCATTCGTGCGGTGCGCGACATCATGGTGATGTCACCGCCGCTGGTAATCAGTCGCGCTGAAATTGACGAGCTAGTAGACACAACCCGGCAATGCATGGACATCACCCAACGAGCAATCGAGGCCTGATCTAAAATCAGATCCACCCAGGACCGTGGGAAAGGTACTCGTAATAGCTGGGATTTTCCTTGTTGCCACGATCATGCTGGTCATCGGGTTCAGGGTGTCTAATCGGAAAATCGAATGGGTGCCGCTGCTCTGGGCGGGTTTTGCCTTTCTTGTTTACGTGGTGCTGCTGAAAAGCCGAGACCTGCTCCCGATCCCCGTCTATCTGGAAGCCGTGCCACTAATCTGGTTCGGGAAGATTCTGTCCCTCTCGGGCACGATAGCGATCCTCTATTTCCTGCCACGCGCGAGCTTTCGTTCTGCCGGCCTGACCTGGACTCAAAACGAGGGTTAGCTATGCCCCGCCATCATTACCGGCGCCTTCGCGATCATTGGCGCAACTGTCACCACCTGCTTTTTAACATACGACCCCGATACTTCCCTGGAAAACCTGCTGTTCCAGGCAACCCTGCCGGGTGTTGATGAAGAAGGGTTCATGCGCGGGCTCCTGCTGCTCTTGCTCCACCAGGCCTTTGGCAAGGGATTGTCCATCTGGGGTGCGGAATCCGGCTGGGAATTATGGCTCGTTGTGGCTATTTTTGGACTTCTACACGGTGTGACGACCGAAGGTGGTCAGCTCCAGATTAGCTTCGCGGCGATTGTGTCTACCGGCTTCATCGGATTTATTCTGACCTGGATGCGAGAGCGCACGGGCAGCCTGGTCTTTCCAATATTGTTTCACAACATTTTCAACGTCTCTCAACAGTTTGTTTGAAGGCGCACGGGCTGAGACCAGCTCTCAGTTCATCGGCACATCCGTCTTATTTCGCCAGTTCCTCAGCGACAACCTCCTGCATTCCGTCCCACTCATGCCACATGTTGCACATGGCATATTTTGAGCGCTCCCAGGGATTGTTCCCCTCTTCGTACTCGAGCCATTCCCCCATCTGGCCGCGGTCGGGATGGTCGGTTACACCGTTGACCAGCTTGTCTGGTTGACGCTTTTTATTTCGTATGCGGAAGATGATGCTCTTGCGCGATTCGGTACCGTGCTCGTTTCTCGTACCGGAGTGGGGTATCTGGTACAGGGTGATACACGCATCCCCCGGTGCCATGAGAATCTGCGTCGGCCGGGGCCAGCGTCTGCCGTCAGGCGTAGACTCCGAGTCCTCGTCCAGAAATTCGTCACGAACCACCTCCGGCAGGTAAACCAGCCCACAGCGGTTGGGAGAGTCGTAGTCGAGACGCGGCCAGCCCGGCCCTTCGGGACCGAGATGGTTGTTGATGTCACGTTGCATGCGGAAAAACCGCTCCGTCGCATGATGCGCACCGCGCAACAGCGCCGTTTGACCACATCCTTCGACGGTTTGATCGTTGAGGCAGACGAAAACGAAGGAGGTGAAACTCCCCAGCCCCAGGGTCATCTCGGGATCTTCGAACATCGGCACCATGTTATGGCCCATGACATCGGGGCTGCGTCCGAGATCGCCTTTGGGACCGGAGGCAAAGTATCGGTGGTAGATTTCCTCGCGCGTACCTTCCTGCACCTCTTGCGGAGCCGATATCGTAATGCTGCCGTCCATGTGAGTTTCGGCACCGTAATACGGCATGTCCTTGTCGCGATAGCCGACATTGTTGAAATGCTCACCGGGTTGACTGACTTTGCGTACACCTACCTGGCAGGCTATCGGCGCATCGAAGGTTCCCATCACCTCCGTCAGGATCGGGGTGATCGTCGAAGCGTTCACCAGATCGGTCATGGCCTTTTCCGGGCCGAGATTCTCACCCTTTTTGGCAATGCGGATGCGCGCAAGCGCTGCCTCCACCAGTTCGCTGGAGACGGCATGGCGTACGACGACGTACCCGTCGCGGTATAAATTCCGTTTCTGCTCGAGAGTCAACACGGCCGTGCTACGTGGCTCCGAGGTTGAGGGGAAACTTTCCACAAAAAAACACTCACAATCCGATTGCGGGAACTGTAAGTAGGAACAACTCCATTGGCAACTCCCACTTACACGGATGGAGGCGGGTGATTGTGGACGGCATGAACGCGGAACGAATACTCATCGCCGCGGAGTGTATCGGCGATGGCCGCTACTTCATCGACAAGGCAACCGCCTACGTGAAACAACGCATCGTATTCGATCGACCGATCGGGCAGAACCAGGGCGTGCAATTCCCCATCGCGTGTTGTTACGCAGAAGTTGAGGCCGCATCGCTCATGGTGGGCAAGGCTGCACGTATCTTCGACACTGGCAAACCCTGCGGCGCCGAAGCCAACAGGCCAAAATGCTCGCCTCGGAAGCATCCTGGCATGCGGGAGACGTGTGTATGCAGACCCATGGCAGTTTCGCATTTGCCAAGGAATACCACATCGAGCGCAAGATCCGGGAAACGCGCCTGTACCAGATCGCGCCGATCTCGACCAACTTGATCTTAAGTTACATCGGCGAGCACGTCCTGGGTCTGCCGCGTTCTTACTTAAGAAGATCCCGAGGCAGGTTCCACAACGGTGTTGGCATCTTCAACCTTGTTGACATCTTCAACCTTGTTGGCGAAGGTTGCTTTTGCGCGGTAGAGTGCAATCGTTGGGATCATGAATACCCCAAACGCCACCAAACCGAACATCGGTGACCCACGATCATCAACCAGGCTCCAAACCATCATGCCGATGGCGACCTGCAGGGAATAGAGCGAAGCCCACGGCCACATCCAGGATTTCATCTTCCAGAAACCAAAAGCGCCGGCTCCGTAAATCGCCCAGTGTATCGGCTCGGTGGCCTTGGCCGCCCAACCTTCCAGTAGAAAACCAAACCAGACTTCCTGGTCATCGGCTACCGATTTCCAGAACAGATCAAAAGGTAGGTAAATGAACGTCATATACAGACAGAAGCCAAACAGGAGATTCATCCACCAGGGGCGTTTGGCCCATTCCTGAGGAAAATCGAAATTCGCCATTGCGTGCTCCACCGTGTCTGATCCATTGTTATCAGCCTGATCTTCAACTGAAAATACTACCAGAGACCCGCCGACGGAGCGATTCGGTAAAATTCAGGGGCTTGCACCGGCGAAGCTGGCATCGTCGATATCCAGGGCATAAACACCCACCCGACCCAAATAAAAACCCGCTCCGCGGTATTGCAAAGGGAATCAGGCCCAACAGGGCGAACGCGAAAAAGCGATCGCTCTACCCATCGGTAGTTCTCCTCGCAGTACGAAACCGAACGACGGGTAATGCGTTGTTGGGCTGAACCGTGGCTGAATAAGGCAAAAGGGCTGTGTTACCGACCCCTCTGCGATGGCTTTAATTCGCTCCGGGTCTCCAGTTGCCGTGAAAACCGAAAGGAATTCGGTGATCCAGGTATGCTTTTGCCAGCGGTTCACCCGCCACATTCTGAGCATCCAGGATCAGCAGATGACTCGCCTTGCGTTCCGCGTCGTAGATATTGGCCAGCAGATACCCCGCCCCTTCTTCCGTTGAATCCGCACGCGGCACGAATACGGGTTCCGAAGTCGCGCACGCGGCCCCCACATCGTGAACGTCGAATTTTCCCGTAACATGATCACCGTGGGCGATGCCGTTGAACCCGCCGATGGAAAATTCCGGGTTGTTGTCACATGCCAGGAAACCATGGCGATATTGCCTACCGGCGAATCGCTCATCGAGCCGCGGGAACTCGCACGCTACCTCGTCCAGCCGCTCCCACTGGTAGTCGTCGGTATTGCGGGACAGGTCGAACGTCCAGCGGGTGAGCCTCGGAATCGCCTTGTCGGGATCACCCGGGGTACCGTCA
This sequence comes from Pseudomonadota bacterium, assembly GCA_022571865.1. Taxonomy (GTDB): domain Bacteria; phylum Pseudomonadota; class Gammaproteobacteria; order Pseudomonadales; family Azotimanducaceae; genus SMWK01. Next base: position 6,189 of record JACZXA010000157.1, on the reverse strand, counting down.
GGCAGCGGGAATAACGGTGCCTGCTCGAATTCGCATACATCACAGGTGACGATGTCTCCATCGGTGTGCGCGTTCATGGGATGGAATACGTACGCCGGATCGCCCCGGAACCATCGCATATCTTCGACGCTGCCGTTGCGGGGCATGATGCCGATATGTACGCCCTTCTCAGGCTCCCACGCATACGCCGGTGCACCGGACATAGCGCGTTCCATGGAACCTGTCAGCGGCATGATGGGAAAAATCACATGTTCTTTGGTGACCATGAAATCGTGCACCATCGCAGCGTACGGTGCTGTGAACGTCTCCGAGCGGATCAACTTGCCGCTTTTGTCCACCACATGGAACGACATGTGTTCAGAGATGAGCCCATCCGCGTTGTAACCGAAAAACAGCATCTCGCCTGTTTCGTAATCGATTTTTGGATGCGCGGTCATGGGACCGACCAACTTACCGTCGAAGGTCCAGGCTCCCTTGGAGTCGAGGGTTTCCGGATCGAGCTCAAACGGCGCGTGTCCTTCTTCCAAAGCCAGGAGTTTATTGCCGTGCCAGATGACATTGGTGTTTGCCAAACCATCGGTTTCGATGCCTTGCACGCTTTCGTCCGCATCCATCGGATTGAAGGCAGCAAAGAGCGCCTTTCCGGCATCGTGTTCCTTGTTCCACTTGACGGTCTTACACCAGCGGTTCTTGTATGCCACCCGTCCGTTTTCCACATAGAACCCGTGGATCATTCCATCTCCGGCAAACCAATGATGCTCGCCCCGGGGGGCAAACTGCGGGTTGGGGCCGTTACGAAAAAATGTACCGAACAGGTCTTTCGGAACCTCGCCTTCGATGACGAGATCGGGCGCATCGCACTCCATTTGGATCGGCGCGAAACCGCCCACCAGGTTCGGATGATCGGGAAATAGTTTAGCCATCTAACTCTCCGCTATGTGTTGCCGGTGCCGTGCGTGTTGCCGGTGCCGTGCGTGTTGCCGGTGCCGTGCGTGTTGCCGGTGCCGCGTGTTGTCGGTGCCGCGTGCGTGTTGCCGGTGCCGCGTGCGCGCGTGTTGTCGGTGCCGAAGATCTTGAAGTTCTACGCGAAATATTGCTGCGAAGTTGCAGCAGCGGCAAAGTTCTCTTTGAGATGCAGGAAGTTCTGCATGTCCGCATTGACCGCATCCATGCCATTTTCCAGTACATAGGCGTAACTGCGTTGAAAATCGGTCAGGTGCGACTTGAGCATTCGCTCATCGTAGTGGGCGTTGAACGCCGAGGAATCACCCCGACCCGCAAACATGCGACCTGCCAACATTCTGCCCGCCTTCATACCAATCAAAGCCATGCCGGAATCACGCGCTCTGGCGAGCAACGGCTGTAGCTCTTTGAGGCTTGGCGATCCAGCGAGGATGTTTTTATCTTCCCAGTCGTACCAGCCGGCCGGGGTGATGGCGATCATCGCCAGATCGTACCAACCGCGCTCGAGGGCCGTCTCCAATACCCGTTGGGCATTCTGATGGGTGCTGACGCCCCAATGGCTGACCTTGCCCGCCTGCTTGGCCTTCAGGAAGGCATTGTAAAATTCTTCGCTACCGACGATGTAGGGGTTATTCGAGCCCATCAGGTAGTAGGCATCGACGTGATCGACATCGAGCTCGCGCAGGCTTTCGTCCATCAACTCGAGCCAGGCCGCGGCTCCGGTCTTGGCCTGAGCTACGGTGATTTCTTCCTCTGGCTCGACATCGAGATACACCATTGCCTTGGAGATCAGGAAGATATCGTCCCGATGTTTTTTGACGAACGGGGCGAGGTTGCGCTCGGCCTTGTTGTAGTACCGGCTCGTTCCGACATCGTAAACGTTGACACCCGCTTCGAATGCGGTTTCGAGCAGTCGATCCGCCGGGCGACGCATCAACGTGGCGCCACAACCGAAAATCAGCCTGCTTCCATTGAACTCGGTGCGACCGAGCACACGATAGGTCATCCCGGGCCAGTCCGGGCCTCCGCCAACCGTTTCTTTCGCTTCGGCAATTGCAGCCTTGAGATCGCCCGAGCGAAACAGGGCTTGCCCACCGATACCCAGCATGGCCAGGTATTGCATGAACGTTCTGCGATTCGTCAGACCCGTGTGTTTGTTCTGATGCTGCTTGCCTTGCATGAGGTGCTCCCGTTCGACCGGTTTCAATAGCGCGCCCATTCTACGTTTCGCGAGATAACACTTCAACGCATCGACGCCGCAGTTGACTTTCCGCCGGCGCGAATAGTTTCCATCGAAACTGTCGTGAGCAGGATCGTCAGATGAAAATAGTTCTCCAGGCCGCTCTGATCGGTATCGCCACGCTGGCGGCCAGCGTCGAACCGTCGGCTGCAACCTTACCAAGCCCGGACGAAGAACCGTAGACAGCTCCCCGAGGGCCAAAACCTCAGCCGACCTCAACGGGATCTGGCAGGTGCTCAATACCGCCAACTACGACATTCAAGCCCATACGGCGCGGTCGGCTCCGTTCCAGCGGGGCTCGGCGTCGTTGAGGGCGACGAGATTCCTCGCTGATCGTCGACCCGGCCAATGGCAGGAATCCCCTATCGGATCCGACCGAAAGATAGCTCAGTCCAAACCTCGCCCGGCTGGTAATGACTTCTAGTCGCGAACGCCTGTGACCTCGTAGTCGGTCGACCCACCCCCGCGAAATTCCGTCGCACCGCTATAGAAGCCAGCGCTTATCAATTTGAGCGTGACGTCGTCCATCCCTCGGTTCTCCCAGAACCAGCCATGAATACCGGAGAAGGGAGCGATGTAGGTACCGTTGTCGCCATTCGTGCGCGCCTTGCCGAAGGTTTCGGCATAACCCTCAGGGGCTCCGTCCGGTTCACTGTGCATATCAAAGAGCAACTCGCCCGTCGCCTCCCAGGAATACAGCATGCTGCCACCTTCCTCGATGCGGTATTTGTACTCCACCGATTCAAATGGTCCGAGGATGAACTCCACCGAATTCACGCTGTACGCTTCATCCTGTGACATCAGAGTGCGGGACCCAGGTTCTGCCAGAGCCCCCAGTCCGAGGGCCGCTCCCGTACCGAGCGGGTCCATTCCGTACTCGGCAGGCAGGATGAACGTGACGAGTACGATTGCCGCGCCCAACAATGCCGCGAGCGTCGCGATTCCGAGCTTACGCCTGGACACGCCCTCGGCTCCCGCCAGGTTTTCTTCCATGACCGTCATGCCGGTAACACCATATAACCCACCAATTGATATCCCGCCAAAATAAAACCTCCCGCCATCAACGTTGTGTTGGCGTTGAACGCCTGAGTCATGAAGCTGCGATGGGTGCGCCACCATCCGAGCGCAATCAGCACCCCCGAAAGCGCCATGAGTTGGCCGATCTCGACCCCGAGATTGAAGCTCAATATGTTGGTTACCAGGCCGTTTTCCGACAAGGCGAACTCCTGCAACTTGGTCGCAAGACCAAAACCGTGAAATAGACCAAAGATGAACACGGCGACCGGGATGTTCGGCCGTATATTGAAAACGCGTTCGAAGCCGCCCATGTTTTCGAACGCCTTGTAGACGATCGACAGCCCAATGATGGCATCGATCAGATTCGCATTGACCTTATATCCACCCAGGACGCCAAACAGCAGCGTCAGGCTATGGCCCAGGGTAAATAGCGTGACATATTGGATGATGTGCTTGGGTCGATAAACGAAGAAGATCACGCCGACCAGATAAAGCAGGTGGTCGTATCCCGTAACCATGTGTTTCGCACCCAGGTACATAAAGGGCGCGATGGCGGGCCCGTCGATCCCCTCGACGTATTGCGCGTTGCTACCGGTGATGGAATGCGCGCTCACCAGAGCCGGAACCAGAAGCAGTGCAAGTGTTCCAATCGTGGCTGTAATTGTCAGCGCTGTTTTACCGGTAATGTGCCCCACCGGCCTTAAATCACTCAACGTTGTGGATGTACGCTTGATGGCACGCGGTACACACGCTGTACAGCTTCCCGCCGGCATCGAAAAGCGCGTCAGAGTCCTGGGCATCCGCCGCCTTCATCGCAAGCACGCCCATATCGACAAGGGCTCTCGAGAATTCCATCCAGTCTGCATTGTCTTTCGCTCGGCTTGGCATCATCAACAGGTTTCCAGCCTCCGCAACGACGGCTGCGTTGTTTCGTACGTGCGCCCAGCCTTCGTCCGTCGTTGGATGCAACTCCCGACTCTCATCAATGGTAATGATCGTACCGGCTGAAGCCCATAAGACGTCCGCGGCAGGGTCTAATATCCACTCCATGGTCTCCCGGACATTGGTGATGGGTTTGAACGACACTTCCGGTGGCGGAGCCTCAGCCTCACAAGCCGATAACGCAAAAACCGCCAATGCGGTAATCAACGTCGTTCTTCTAACCATTGGAGTTCCTCACTGAGGCTGAAAACGCAAGCGCGCTACAGTAGAGCATATCGTCCTCGCCTGCACCTCGGCACCGCTTGGGCTCTGTGCTCGCACTATGACCTGCTCTGGCGGGGAATGGATCTCTATGGTAATTAGTCATCAACAGAGCACTAAGCGGTGTCCGAGTTAGGTCCATGCCTGGAAAGACACGCCTTGATCCAATGATTTTCAACCTGCCGGTCGAGCAAATAGCGGCCGGTTATTACAGTGACAAATATTTCGTTCGTGCACGCGACGTTCTTCTGGCTGACAACCACGCACCCAATGTGGTAATGCAGGTATTCTGCAGAACGCCCGCGTTTCTGGCAGGCATGGACGAAGCGATCGCCATTCTCAAGTTATGTTCGCCCGATTGGGATTTACTCAGGGTCCATGCGCTTTACGATGGCGATTCCATCGATCCCTGGGAAACGGTCATGACCATTGAAGGTCCCTATCCCCTTTTTGCCCACCTGGAGACGCTCTACCTCGGGGTATTGTCACGCCGCACACGCGTCGCTACCAATACGCGCAGGGTGGTGAATGCCGCAAGCCCCAAAGAAGTCATGTTTTTTCCGGCACGTCATGATCTGTGGTCCGTGCAGGCCGGAGACGGTTATGCAGCACATATCGCCGGTGCTACCAGTGTTTCAACCGATGCCCAGGCTTCGGTGTGGGGCGACAATGGGGTCGGTACCGTTCCGCATGCCTTGATCGCGGCTTACGGCGGGGACACCGTTCTAGCTACCCGGAAACTTGCCGAACACATGCCCGACGAGGTTCGTCTGGTCACCCTGGTCGACTTTGACAATGATTGCGTGGACACCTCTGTTTCAGTGGCAGGTGAGTTAGGCGATCGGCTGTACGGGGTACGCCTGGACACCTCCGCGACGTTGGTAGACAAATCCCTGATTGACGACAAGGGCAATTTCGATCTCGAACTTCACGGAGGCGTGTGCCAGCAACTGGTTTTCAACGTGCGCCGGGGTCTGGATGTTGCCGGTTTTCCGAACGTGAAAATCATCGTTTCCGGCGGCATGACCGTGGCGAAGATTGCACGATTCGAAGCCGAACGCGTTCCCTGCGACGGCTACGGTGTCGGTTCCTCGCTGCTATCGGGCCAGGGCGACTTCGATTTTACCGCGGACATCGTCATGGTGAACGGCGTTGAGTGTGCGAAGATCGGTCGCGAGTTTTCACCGAACGAATCCCTGCAGCTCGTCGATTAGACCCCGCGCACTCCCACAGATCGCGGAACGAATCGCAAGCTACTAGGAGAGAAAAAACACGCTGAGTCATTTCTCCCCCGGCTGCACGCCCCAGGACACGTATGGGTGTCTCCAGGAAAGACGTAGAAGTTTGGCTATTGGCGCTGGACGACGAAGGGTGATTGTTGCCATCCTTGAAATCGCCATCACATTGTCGCCAGTGGTAGTCTAAATCAGCGGGAGGAAAAACCAACATGCGCGTCGCCATAGCCATGATGAGTCACGAAACGAATACATTTTCCCCCGTCGTCACCGATCTCGCCCGCTTTTCCGGTGGCCACGATCGTCCCCGTTCTGGCGCCGAGGCACTGGACGTTTTTCGTGGTACCGCCAGTTGCCTCGGTGGCTTCATTCAGGTATGCGAAGCACTCGGTCACGAGATGGTCATGTCGGTTGCCGCGGGCGCCTCGCCCAGCGGCCCAGTAGAAGATGACGCTTACGAATATATGTGTGAGCAGATCGTGTCTGCGGCGCAGGACTGTGAGGTGTTGTTGCTGGCTCTCCATGGCGCCA
>JACZXA010000156.1 GCA_022571865.1 Pseudomonadota bacterium | reverse complement strand
TGTAGCGGCGCGCTGCACGAAACGCTCTGCCCAACCTTTGTAGAACGGCGCTGCGGCTGCCGCCAACAAATGCCGCGGTGCCCGCGCCGACATTACCAAAGAGGGCTATCTCACTGTGAGTCAGGCTACCAGTTGCAAGATCGACGGCACCCCCCCACCCGGCCAGCGGATCATTACCGGAACTAGGGGCGACGATGGCACGGGTGATGCCTTCCATGACGTTCACCGGGAACAGGGTCGAATTCGAATTAATCGAATAACGCACGTCGAACGCCGGTCCCAGATGATAGTCGGCGATGTTGCCGTCGACGGTGGTGGATTCCCCTGAAATCTCGACCAACCCGAGTTGTGAGTAGGATTCGATGAATCCCGGCGTCACCACTTTTCCTTCGGCATCCACACGTTCGTAGTCGAAAGGTATCTCCAGATCGGAACCGACGGCTGCGATGATTCCCTCGGAGATGAGAATCGTCATCCCCTCTTCGGCCTCGGCGCCTTCCATCGTATAAAGCTTACCGCCACTGATCGCGACGCCCGCCGAGGCAGACGTGCACCACAAAACAACGGCCAGACAAATTCCGCGCAGGCAACTACCGCGCCTCATGACCGTCCCCCCCGTACCGTCTGTTCGAGATCGAAATCCGTGATCGGCTGGCGCGAGGTGTCGGAACGGTCGAAGTACAGGTAACCGTCGATGAAAACTTTCTCCGCGTGAGCATAAACACTGAAAGGGTTTCGGTTCCACAGGACCACATCGGCCGCTTTACCGACTTCGATGGAACCTGTGGTCTCTTCAATACCGAGCGCCCTGGCAGCATTCAACGTGATCCAGGCGATGGCTTGCGCCTCGTCGACATCCATGCCGACGCGCCGCGCCGCGGTCATGGCTTTGGCGGCCTCCTGGTTGAGACGTTGAATACCTTGCGCGTCATCGGAGTGTACGATCGCGCAGGCACCCGCTTTGTCCACCAGCGCGACGTTCTGGGGAATGCCATCGAAAGCTTCGAGTTTGAATCCCCACCAGTCCGCCCACATTGCCGAGCAGATACCTTCGGCGGCCAGAAGATCCGCGATCTTGTACGACTCCACGGCATGATGAAACGTGCTGATCTGGTATCCAAACTCCTTTGCGACATCGATCATTACGGCCATCTCATCGGCCCGATAACAGTGATTGTGGACGAGGATCTCACCGTTCAATACACCCACCAGGGTCTCCATCGCGAGATCCGGTTCCGGCACGGGCTTGCTGTCGTCGAGGGGCTTCGCCCGCTGTTCCATATAGTGGCGCGCCTTGGTCCAGGCCGCGCGATACCCGGCAACATTGCCCATGCGCGTCGACGGCGCCTGCGTTCGTGCACCATAAACCCGTTTGGGGTTTTCGCCACAGGCCATCTTCAAGCCCTGCTTGGCCCCGGGAAACTTCATCCCCTGCACCGTCCGCGACGGAACGTTTTTCAACGTCACGCCGCGGCCACCGAAGAGATTGCCGCTACCAGGCAGGATCTGCAGCGTGGTCACACCTCCGGCCAAGGCGAGCGGGAACTGCGGATCCTGCGGCCACACCGAATGTTCCGCCCAGACTTGAGCGGTATTTGGCGCGATCATCTCATTGACATCGCGCGTCGAAGCGATCGACGGCGACGGACCGTTACCAACATGGGAGTGCACGTCGATAATACCCGGGGTCAGGAATTGTCCTTCGGCATCCAGGACTTGAACACCATCACGCTCGAGTCCGCTCCCGATTGCTTCGATTCGTCCGCGGGACAGGCGCACATCCACCCCGGTTAGACGTTCCCCCGTACCGGTGAGCACCGTCGTGTTTACGATCAACAGGTCATCCGCAGCAAGAGGCACGTAGGTCGATGCGTAGGGCTCGGATGCGATCACGCCAACCGGTATCAGTAACAGCAGAACCAATTTCAACATAGTCGACTCGTCTGGCTCACAAGAAGCCGGCTACCATAGTACGAAGCAGCGATGACGGCTAGACCGAAGGTCCTTAAGGCTCGCTCTCTTCGTCCTCATCGCGATCGAAGACGATCATCGCGCCATCATCGAATTCCATGATCAGGTAGCCGCCAGAGAATCGTGCAACAAACCGATAGACACTCCCGTCGCGTTCGTGCAACTCGCCCCGCAAATCCTTACTTCGCCGCTTTGCCGTAATCTTGGAGGCATAACCATCCAGCAGGATAGAGCCTGTGTAACCGGAGCCCTCGACCAACAGGGTAAGAATGGCAAATTCTCCGTTCTCCTCGGTGACGAATTTCCCCTCGAAAACGTCGCTCTGCGCCAGCGCGGTCAACGTCACCCCGAGCAGAACGTAACTTGAGAAAATCGCTGATTTCATCCCTTCCTCGCCCGAATGCCCACTACGACAACCAGATTGTAACTTGGTCTCGGCCCCTGCCTCACCCGCATCGTGCGGCTTTGGCACCCACAAACCCCGGCTATACAACCCGCAGCGTGGTCGGGATAATAGCGGGTTTTGTTCAAGGGAATCGACGGACACCTGGTCCGAAGGAGCCTTAAAGTCGACAAGTTTCGAAATTGGGGGTAGGTAGTGGCAGAAACGCCAAAAAAAATAGAACAGTTAACGGCTTCGGTCGACTCGATCAGAGACGCATTCGAGAAACACAGCTACATATGCAACGACCAGATCGCGACCGCCGTATACCTCGCCTTCCACCTGCGCAAGCCCATTCTCATTGAAGGCCCACCGGGTGTGGGCAAAACCGAACTTGCCAAAACCACCTCTGAAATGTTCGAGCTGCCGTTGATTCGACTGCAGTGTTACGAGGGCCTCGACGAGGCAAAAGCCATCTACGAATGGAAATACGGCAAACAACTGCTCTACACCCAGGTTCTGAAAGAGACGCTGGATGAAGTACTGCAGGGGGCTCGAGGTTTCGCCCAGTCCATCGAGCGCCTGCACGAGTTCGGTGACATCTTCTTTTCAGAGGAGTTTCTAGAGCCGAGACCGCTGTTGAAGGCGCTGAAAGAAGAGAACGGTTGCGTGCTGCTCATCGACGAAGTGGACAAGTCCGACCACGAGTTCGAATCGCTTCTCCTTGAGATGTTGTCCGACTATCAGGTCTCGATTCCCGAAATTGGCACTGTGAAGGCGACCAGGGAACCCCCGATGGTATTCCTCACCAGCAACAACACCCGAGAAATCTCCGATGCGCTCAAACGTCGCTGCCTGCATCTGTACATACCGTTCCCTGACATTGAACTCGAACAGCGCATCATCAAGGCACGGGTTCCCGAAATTCTACCGAAGCTGCGTAAACAACTGGTGAGCTTCATCCACGAACTCCGGGATATCGATCTCAAGAAGGCTCCCGCCATCAGCGAGACCATCGACTGGGCGCGAACTCTGCTACTGTTGCACACGGACTCTCTGGATCCCCAACTCGTGCGCGATACGCTCAACGTGATCCTCAAGTTTCAGGAGGACATCGAGAACGTGGACGCTGAAATCACCACCCTCACGAGCAAGGTGTTGAAGTAACGGCCGATGGACCGGACACTGGCCAATTTCATCCGGGCATTGCGTAATTCCGAGGTACGAATTTCCACGGCAGAAACGTTGGATGCGTTCAACACGATGGAACTCGTCGGCTACAAGGACCGGGGGTTCCTGAAGCGTTCGCTGTCGTTGGTGCTATCCAAAACCGAGGACGAAAAGCAAACCTTCGATAACTGCTTCGATCAGTTCTTCTCCTTTGACGACATTCACGGCGCTCGGGAATCGAAAGCCGCAAACGATCCGGATGGTGACGCATCCGTTGGTTCTGAAGGTTCCGAGGGTGGCGAAAGCGGCGCGGAGGGCGAATCCTCTGATCGCGGCGAAGGCGGCGGTACCGGCGCAGGGGCGAAGAAAAAGAAACCTCAATTCACGGCCGTTGAAGAGGAGGAAGAAGACCTCGGACCCGGAGAGACCTCCAACGCTCAATCGGCACTCGGTCAACTCCTCATGAATGACTCCAAGGTGGAGCTCTCCGTCACCATGTCACTCGCTGGGGAAAAGATAGACGTTCGCGATATTCAGGTGTTCACTCAAAAAGGCCTCTACACCCGCAAGATCATGGAAGAGATGGGGCTTGCCGATCTCAATCGGGAAATCTCCGATCTTCGTGAGCAAGGCCAGGTTCCTGCACGCCGTCTCGGTCAGGAGTTGCGCCGACGCCGCGACTGGCTGCGCGAGCAGGTGCGCGACTACGTCGAAAAACAGTTTCTGCTCCATGCCGATACCACCGGCAAACGTTTGCGTGAAGAACTTCTGCGCAAGGTGAAGCTCTCCAACGTCGAACACCGGAGCTTTCGCCTCATCCAGGAAATCGTCTTCCGCATGGCCAAAAAACTGGCCGCGCTACATTCGCGCCGCAGGAAGACCTACAAGCGCGGGCAGATCAACATTCCCCGCACGCTCCGGCACAACATGGCTTACGATGGGGTAATCTTCGACCTGCACTGGAAGTCGGTGAAAATCGATCGCCCGAAGGTCTTCGCCATCTGCGACGTGTCGGGGTCGGTGGCCAACTACGCCCGCTTCATGCTGATGTTTCTCTATAGCCTCGAAGCGGTGATGCCCAAGGTGCGCTCCTTCGCGTTTTCGTCGGATCTGGCCGAGGTGACAGAACTTTTCGAGCGCAACAAGATCGAAGATGCCATCGCCAAGACGATGCGCGACTATGGGGGCGGCTCGACAGACTACGGTCAGGCATTTCAGGATTTCAAGAAGCTTTGTCTGGACGACGTGGATAATAGAACGACTATCATTATTCTGGGTGACGCCCGCAACAATTATGGGGATCCGCGCGCGGAAATCCTCAAAGAGATGTACGATCGTGCCAAGCGCATTATCTGGCTGAATCCGGAGCCGCGCAATTCCTGGTACATGGGCGATGCCGAGATGCGTAAATATTCGGCTTATTGTCATCAGACAGAAGTATGCAACAGCCTCATGCATCTGGAGCGAATCGTCGGCAACCTGCTGCGCACCGTTTAACTGCTCGCGCGTCAGCTGCGCGCGCGTCGACTGGAAGGGATGAATAGACATGAACCCCGTTACTGACACCTCCGGCACGGCGGTCGCCCAGGACTCGTTCTCGAAATCCGCCGGACGGCAGTTGCTGATTTACGCACTCATGAGCATCGCTGGTGTTGGTTTGTTAATGGTTGCGCTGTCCTGGGCATCGAGCCTCACCGGCGCCTCCGCCGGATCTCAAGTCGCCGTGGATCCGAAGCTGAACATGATCACCCTGACCCTTGCCGAGGAGCCACCCCAGCTCAACAGCACCCTTCAAACCGACACCGTCAGCGGCATGGTTATCGGCCATCTGATGGAAGGTCTGCTTCGCTACGATCACAACAACGATCTTGCTCCCGGCGTTGCCCGGCGTTGGGAAAATACCGGCACGACGGCGACGTTCTGGCTGCGTAAAGATGCTCTGTGGAGCGATGGCGTGCCGGTGACGGCTCACGATTTTGTCTTCGCCTGGAGAACGGTCGTCGACCCGGCGAACGCGTCCGAATATGCGTTTATCCTTTTTCCCGTCCAGAATGCCGAAGAGATAAACAATGGTGATATGCCCCTCGAAGCCCTCGGTGTGACGGCGATCGACGACTATACCCTGAAAGTTCAACTCGCACGGCCGACGGCCTACTTCGATAAGCTGATGGCGTTTTCGACTTACTACCCCATTCGCGAAGACTTCTACAACCAGACCAACGGACGTTACGGCGCGGATGCAGATGAGCTTTTGTACAACGGTCCCTTTGTACTCTCGCGCTGGGTCCATGGCGCGAACCTGCGCATGGAGAAAAACCTGAATTACTGGGACGCCGACCGAATCAGGCTGGACGTCATTGAGTTCCCGTACATCACTTCCGATCAGAATGCGCTGGTCAATCTATTCACCGATAAAAAGATTGCTTATACGACTCTCGGCGCCGAAAGCCTGGAAACCGCGCTCGAGAAGCGCTGGCACCTCAATCGATTCATGGATGGCTCGGTGTTCTACATCGAGTTCAACTTCCGTTCGCATCGGCTGACCCACAACTATCACCTGCGCAAGGCCATGCAGTTGGCCATCGACCCCGCGGAGCTCGTCTATAAAGTCACCAAAATCCCCGGATACCTGCCGGCCGAATCCATATTTCCCGTCTGGTTACGGGGCGTCGACAATTTCTTCCGGGAGGAATATCCGGCCCCGAAAGTAACGGTGGATATCGAGGCGGCCAAAAGACACCTGGCAATAGCCAAGCGGGAGCTGGGGATTACCGAAATACCCCCGCTGGTCCTGCTGACCGGAGATAATCCCATTTCCAACATCCAGTCCGAGTATTACCAGGGGGCATTCAAGAAACACTTAGGCATCGATATCAAAATCGACAAGCAGATCTTCAAACAACGCCTGGCGAAAATGACTTCAGGCGAATTCGACATGGTGCTCGCAGGCTGGGGACCCGACTACGACGATCCGCTTACCTTCGGCGACCTCTTTGCCAGCTGGAACCTGAACAATCGCGGTCGATACAACAATCCCGAACTCGACCGACAAGTACACATTGCGCAAACCGAGATCGATCCAAGAACCCGGATGGAAGCCTTTGCCGAGATTCAACGCATCATCATCGAAGACGTTGTCGTTCTGCTCAGTTACGAGCGCGGCGTCGTTTACGTGACCGATCCGCGCCTGAAGGGAGTGGTCCGGCGCCAGGCGGGGGCCGATCCGGATTTCACCAACGCCTACATCGTCGACATCGCAAACTAGTGTCCTGTTTCTTTTTTGAACATCGCACCGGCCAGACAGGACGCTAAATGCTCCGTTATTCGCTGAAACGGCTGGTACAGGGTGTGATCACGGTGTGGTTTATCGCCACCGCGACCTTTATTGCCATGCACAGCGTACCGGGCAATCCGCTGGCCAACGAAAAAGCCGTCACCGCCGAAATCCGCGCCAACCTCGAGGCGAAATACGGCCTCGACAAGCCTCCGTTCGAACAATATCTCATCTACATGGGCAACCTTGCGAGGGGAGATTTCGGTATCTCGTTCACTCAGCAAAATCGCGAAGTGAACGACATCATCCGTGAGCACTTTCCGGTATCCGCCACGCTCGGCATTCTTGCCATCGTCTTCGCGGGTCTGGGTGGTGTGCTCTGGGGTGCGCTGACCGCGTTGTATCGCAATCGTCTGCCTGACATCGTGATCATGTTTCTGGTCATCCTCGGCATCTCGGTACCGAGCTTCGTGGTTGCCGCCATCAGCCAGTTGAGCATCGTCAACCTCAACGCGTTATTCGATATGTCGCTCTTACCCGTAGCCGGATGGGGCACGATCTGGCACATGCTGGTGCCATCGCTGGTGTTGGGACTCGGCACCATGGCGTATCTGACCCGGCTCATGCGCTCCTCGATGCTCGAGATCGTCAACGCCGACTTCGTGCGGACCGCCAAATCCAAGGGTTTGCCGGCAACCCGCATCTTCACCAACCACCAGCTCAGAAACGCGATTCTGCCTGTCATTACCGTGCTCGGACCGTCCATTGCCGCCATCACGACCGGCGGCTTCGTGGTCGAATTCGTGTTTGCCATTCCGGGGCTCGGTCGCTACTTCGTGCAAGCCGTACAACAGCTCGACTACACCGTCATCATGGGAACCACCGTGTTCTACGGCGCGTTTCTGGTGTTCATGGTGATCGTCGTCGATCTCCTGTATGGCCTGGTAGATCCGCGAGTCAGGTTGGAATAGGCCATGACCGAAGCCACATTCGACCCTAAGGACTTCGAACCGATCGTTCACACCCGTCAAGTGCAGAGCATCTCGCGGCCTTCATTGTCCTACTGGCAGGATGCGTGGATCCGCCTCAAAGCGAATACGCGCGCGCTCGTATCGCTGTATATCGTCATCGGCCTCATGGCGTTTACGATACTCGGACCGATTGTCTGGAGCATCGATCCTTCGCTGCAGGATCTCGATCAGATCAGCATCCCGCCTGGAGCCGATCGCGAGGCGACCCTCGTTCAATCATATATTCCCTGGGACGGCACCACCTTACTTGAAGTATCACCAGGGCTCCGTTTAGCGGAACCCGCAACAACACAGTCCGTCCGGTTGTTATGGGATCCGATAGATGGCTTGAGCGGTTACCGCATCTTCCGCAATCTGTTTCCCGTGGGACCGGAGCGCGCCTTGGGACTACCGTTAGCCGAAAATTTCTCGAGCCGTGATGTCGCTTTCGAGGATCGCCTCGACTTGAGACCGGGCCGTTATTACTACTCGGTGCTTGGAGTAAACGAATCCGGTGACGAGTCGGGTTACCTGGAAACGTTGGTGGTAAACGTCGCACGAGTGATCACTTTCGACGAAGCCCTGTCACGCGGTCTGATTGACGAGACGGCAGATCTTAAAGAGGGTGATACCTTGACCTTGGGGCTACACCCGCTCGGTACGGACTATCTGGGCCGTGATCTGCTGGCACGGCTGATGTCGGGAGCGCGGGTGTCTCTCTTTATCGGTATCTGCGCACCTTTTCTCTTCGTTGCGTTCGGCGTGATCTACGGTAGCGCTGCCGGATTCGTCGGCGGCCGATTCGATCAGGGCATGATGCGATTTGCGGACTTTGTCGTCGCCCTGCCGTTTCTGCTGTTCATGATTCTTTTCAAGATCGTCTTCGGCATCGGCCCTGGAGAAAGCGGCATCGCGCCGATGTTGCTCGCGATGGTGATACTGTTGTGGCCCGCAACCGCCCGGCTGGTACGCGGGCAGATCCTGCAGATACGCCAGGAAGCCTACATCAGCGCATCCCAGCTGCTCGGGGCCAAAACAAATTACCTGGTACTCCGGCACATGATTCCCAACACGATGGGAGTCATTCTCGTCACGCTCACTTTTGCGGTGCCGAGTGCAATTTTCACCGAAGCATTCCTGTCGTTTATCGGCATGGGCGTTGCGCCACCGACACCCTCCTGGGGCAGCATGTGTAATGAAGGCATCAAAACCATGCTGACCCATCCCCATGAGCTGATTTTCCCGGCACTGCTCATCAGCATAACGGTGCTCGCCTTCAACCTGCTCGGGGATGGCCTGCGAGACGCACTGGATGCACGCATGAGATCAACCGAATGAGTGCCATCGAGAGGCCCGAAGCGTTGCTGGTCGTCGAGGACCTGCACGTAGAATTCGACACTTACGGCGGGACGATCCAGGCCGTACGCGGCATCGACTTTTCCGTCGAACGCGGTAAAACCCTCGCCATCGTCGGTGAATCCGGCTGCGGCAAATCGGTTTCGGTACAAAGCATCCTCGGTCTCATCCCCATGCCTCCCGGGCGTATCACCAACGGCCGTGCAATGTTTCGAGGGACAGACATTCTCGGGCGCAAGGAGATCGACGGCCAGGACATTCGTGGCTCACAGATCGGCATGATCTTCCAGGATCCGATGACCTCGTTGAACCCGACCATGAACATCGGCTCGCAGATTGGTGAAACCCTCGAAGTTCATCGAGGTTACTCGAAAAAACGGGCTTTCAATCGCGCCATCGAGCTGCTGGAGATGACGCGCATACCGGAGGCTGCCAAACGAGCCAGACAATACCCCTTCGAATTTTCAGGCGGCATGCTGCAGCGGGCAATGATCGCCATGGCCATCGCCTGCGAACCGTCTCTGTTGATCGCCGATGAACCCACCACCGCGCTGGATGTCACCATCCAGGCCCAGATTCTGGATCTTCTGGGCGATCTGCAGCGCGAGCGCGGTATGGCCATCGTTCTCATCACTCACGATCTCGGCGTGGTGGCACGTATGGCCGATGACGTCGTGGTGATGTATGCCGGTCAGGTGGTGGAGCAGGGTAGTGTGGACGACATATTTTACCGCTCTGCACATCCTTATACCCTGGGTCTGCGCGCCGCGATGCCGACCAACGATCCCGAGGGGTCGGACACGTTGACGCCAATCGACGGCAGCCCACCGGATCTGTTTCATCCACCGACGGGCTGCGGTTACAGCGCACGCTGTCCCCATGCCATGCGGCTCTGTGAAACCCGCGACCCCGAGGCGTTCGAACTCGACGATGGCCACTACGCCCGGTGCTGGAAACATCACGAGCAAGTTTCCGAACGCGTTCCAGGTTTGTTTTACCGAGACACACCGGTATGAACCCGTTACTGAAAGTCGAGGATCTGACCAAACATTTCCACATGGGGCGCGGCCAGCGGGTGCATGCCGTGGACAATATGTCTCTGTCGATCGACGAACGGGAAATCGTCGGTCTGGTGGGAGAAAGTGGCTCCGGCAAATCCACCTTCGGGAAAACGCTCGTTGGGTTGCACGATAAAACCGGCGGGTCGGTGACCTATCGAGGCAATCTGTTACCGCAAAAATACCAGGCAAAGGATTTCCAGCGTTACGCCCGGCAGATGCAGATGATCTTTCAGGATCCCTACTCCTCGCTGAATCCTCGTATGACCATCGGCGAGATCGTTGGCGAAGGGTTGCGACTCCACTCCGATCTGGGTGCGCAACAGGTGCGCGACTCGGTGGCTCAGTGGCTCGAGCGGGTGGGTCTGCAGGCCGATCACATGTCCCGTTACCCTCACGAATTCTCCGGTGGCCAACGCCAGCGCATTGGCATCGCCAGGGCGTTGATTCTGGAACCCGAATTCGTCGTTTGCGACGAACCCATCTCCGCGCTGGACGTTTCCGTACAAGCCCAGGTGGTGAACCTTCTGGATGAACTGAAAGACACCTTGGGGTTAACGTTGCTCTTCATCGCCCACGACCTTTCCATGGTGCGTTACGTCAGCGATCGCATGGCGGTCATGTACCTTGGTTCGCTGGTCGAGATAGGTCCGGCAAACGACGTGTTCTTCGATCCGAAACACCCCTATACGGAAATTCTCATCGGCTCCAACC
>JACZXA010000155.1 GCA_022571865.1 Pseudomonadota bacterium | reverse complement strand
CGCAATGGTGATCACTGCACGCCATTTCGCGAAACCAGCCCCCATCTCACGATATTCGATAAGACGCTCACCCAGCCCGTCGAGACCCTGGGTGAATTTCTCGCCGGGATGCCCCGGCATATCCAGCACACCCTTGTCGACTTTGATTCCGGGGATGGCGCCAGCAGACACGATGACATCGGGAAACGCCTGACCATCGTGGGTAACCTGGCGAATCGTCTCATCAAAGAGAATGTAACCAGACAGGTAATCGCCGCTGCCTTCGGCGGTAATGAGAAGCTCGCGATACGCCCGGCGGCTCTCTTCGTTCGCCTCGACCCCGATGGAGTCGAACCGACGTTTGCAGGTCGGATTGCTTTCGTCCATCGCCAGGATGCCCTTACCCGGCGCAACCATGGCGTTTGCCACATCCTCGAGTCTCTGTCGATTCATTGTCGATTCCCTCTTATGCCAATGATGATGATCTGACTGCACTTTTTGCCAAGTGATAAAATATGTCAAGGAACGCCGCTCACGGGAGTTGTCATGTTTGGACTACCGCTTGCAACGACCTTGCTGGTTTTTGGATTTCCTGTTCTATGAATCGTCTACACAGTTGGTTTTCTCATTCTGTCCCGGCATTGGGAAAGGGATTGCGCGCACGAGGATGAGCAGGAGTGAATTCTACCGTCATCGGGTTCCTGCTTTGTATTTCCTTGTTGTGCTGGCTATCCTCGGCGTGCGGTAACCGGCCGTGCCATCCAGGCATCCGAGCGACAAATGGTATGGGTGTCACGTGCCCTGGTGTGGGCGATCGGCATCGTGGGTTACCTCATCGCTCTGTTGGAGCCACCTACCGTTTTCGGCATCGTGGTATATACCACGAGCGTACTGGGGAGCGCCTTTCTACCTTCCCACGTCTGTGCGGTGTGGTGGCAAAAAGCGAATACGCCAGGCGCCATCGCCTCAATGGTCAACGGTGCCATCATTGCTTTTGTCTGGGAACTGGCGGCGCTTACGGAGTCGAGGGGCCTGCATCCCATGCTCGCCGGAATTGTCAGTTCGACCACCGCGATGATTGTCGTTAGTCTAGCAACGCAAGCCATCGCACCGGTTCCAGATCACATTGTCGCAAAGATAGAAGTAGCGGCTAGACTCGGGTCATCATCATCGATGGGTAACTCCCTCGCCTGAGAAGTAGTAACAAAAGGAAAAGTTCATGTCCATACAACTTCGACAGATCGCCCTGGTGGCCGAGTTCCTCAAGCCGATGATCGAAGATCTCTCATACACGCTTGGGGTAAACCCCTGCTTCATAGATGACGGCGTCGGCATCTGGGGGCTCGAAAACAGCCTGCTCGCCATCGGTCACAATTTTCTGGAGGTGGTGGCCCCGATCGAGACCAATACTGCCGCCGGACGCTATCTGGAACGACGCCGCGGCAATGGCGGCTACATGGTGATCTGCCAGGCGGGCAGCCACGCCGAACAACTCGAGGTCAAGGAGCGAGCATTGGCCGCAGGCGTGCGTATCGCCTGGGAGAGGGAGAATGATCACTACCATCTCATGCAGTTGCACCCGCAGGATATGACGGCGTCGTTTCTGGAAGTCGACTGGGATGAACACGATGATTTCGATGGCAACTGGGAACCCGCGGGCGGCCTCGCCTGGAAAGAGAAAGTAGACCGATCATCGATCGTGGACATGGTAGGAGTCGAATTGCAGGGTGCTCAGCCAGAGGCGCTGGCTCAACGCTGGGCACAGGTTCTCGGTCGACCGATGCGAGACGATCTGACGGTCGTGATCAACAACGCGACGCTCAGATTCGTCGAAGCAACCGACGGACGAGGACCCGGACTCAGTGGTGTCGATCTTGTCGTTGCGGACAAACCCGGCATTCTGAAACGGGCAAAAGAACGGCGCGCCTATGTTTCAGACACGCAACTGACTCTCTGCGGGTTTCACTTCTATCTCGCAACGAGTTGATACGAGCTCTCTTGCAAAACGACCACCAACTTAACTCCGAGGAGCGGCTGCGCGCAGTGACGGTGGGTGCAAGATCACCACTGAATGGCACCATACATCTGACGCCATAAGATCCTGCCTGGCCCGCACAGTTTGCCAGTCAGAACTCGCGTATTCGCGACCTGCTGGGAGAGACGGTGTTGTTGCTGGAGCATGTCGGCTCCACTTCGGTAGCAGGATTGTCGGCAAAACCAATCATCGATATGGTGCTGGCCGTCGCCGATTCGAGCGATGAAGCAACCTACGTCGAACCACTCGAAGCCGACGGCTACGTCCTCAGGATTCGCGAACCGGACTGGTTCGAGCACCGGTTGCTGAAGGTTCCCGGCATCGACGGAAATCTTCATGTCTTTTCCGAGGGCTGTCCGGAAATCGAACGTATGTTGAAGTTCCGCGATTGGCTGCGGACCCACGCCGAAGACCGAAAACTGTACGAAGACACCAAACGCAAACTGGCGGCGAAAACCTGGAAATACACGCAGAACTATGCCGATGCGAAGACCGGGATAGTTGAGGAAATTCTCGCGCGGTCAGGTCGAGCTAGCAATACCAACACAAGGGGATAACACGGTGAGACAAGCGAAAGTTCTACCGGCAACGATACTCGTCGGACTCGTACTCGGGTTTTGTGCAACGGTGGCAACAGCGGCACCTGCCCCTGTTCCTTCCGACATCGTGAAAACCTCCAACGGGTCTGTGCGCGGCTTGATCGAAGTCAACGGCGTTGCGGTATTCAAGGGTATTCGCTATGGCGCATCACCCACCGAGGCTCGGCGTTTTTTACCGCCGCTTCGACCTGACCCGTGGTCTGAAGTCGCGGACGCTACCAACTTCGGCGCTCCCGCCATGCAGATGTACTCGCGCAGCTCCGTGGCTTCAGATCTGGGTTTGCAACTGGCAACCATTTTCACCACCCGCTCGGATATGAAGATCGACAATGAGGACTGTCTGTTCCTTAACGTATGGACGCCCGACACCGACAATACCAAACGTCCGGTGATGGTCTGGCTGCACGGCGGAGGTTACGCCTACGGTTCTGGTGCCTGGCCGGTTTATGACGGTTCCCGATTAGCACACAAAGGCGATGTGGTCGTGGTGACCGTCAATCACCGCCTGAACGTATTCGGCTACCTGCATCTCCCGGAAGTCGCCGGCGCTGAGTACGCTCACTCGGGTAACGCCGGTATGCTGGATATCGTGCTTGCGCTCGAATGGGTGCGTGACAACGCGGCGGCCTTCGGTGGGGATCCAGGCAACGTCACCATCATGGGGGAATCCGGTGGCGGCTCCAAAGTCAGCCATCTGCTGGCCATGCCAGGCGCGGCCGGTTTGTTCCACAGGGCAATCATCCAGAGTGGACCCGCTCTGACCGGCATTTCAGCACGCTCGGCCACCAAGGCAGCCAATGCTATTCTCACGGAACTAGGCATCGACAAAGACAATCTGGATCTGCTCCAACATATCCCCGCTCAAAAAATCCTGGACGCAGTGCAATCGGCAACGTTGCAAGCCGGTGGTGGATTTGCGGGTTTGCGTCTCGCTCCGGTGGTCGATGGCGATGTCTTACCAAGAGATCCATTTACTCCTACAGCGCCAGAAGTCTCCCGGAACATCCCTATCTTGATCGGTTGGAACAAAGACGAAATGACCATTTTCAACACCAGCGCTCCCTGGTTTGGCTCGCTGACAGATGATCAGTTATCGAGCCGCGTTGAGACGATCGTCGGGGACAAGACAGTTGCGCTGCTCAAAGTTTATCGCGACATGTATCCGGACTATTCTCCGAGCTATACATTCAACGCAATTCTCGGAGATAGCCGGATGTTCAGCGGTTCGGTCACACTCACCGAGCGCAAGGTGGCACAAAACGGGGCACCCGTTTACCAGTACTACTTGACGTGGGAAACGCCCGTTGCAGACGGGGTGCTGAAATCACCCCACACTCTCGATATTCCATTCATGTTCAACAACGTGGACCTTGCGGCCGCATTGACGGGAGACAGTGCCGAGGCTCGCTCCCTCGAACACCAGATGTCCAGTTCCTGGATAGCCTTTGCCCGTACCGGCAACCCGAACAATCCAGCCGTTCCGAATTGGCCGGCGTACGATACACGCCACCGTGCCGTCATGGTATTTAACGTTGAGGCTCACGTGGTAAACGACCCGCTTGCCAGGGTACGCAGCATTCTGGCAGGTGAATGAGCCGACTTTTTCGGCCATGGATAAGCGCGACCTTATTGGCTAAATCGCTCTGTGCTGAACCTCTCAGCAATTTTGTAGTATCCTTGGCGGTTGCTCTCGAGGCACAGTTCCACGGACAAAAAACATGACGCATCGGAAACGTGTTAGCGCGACCCCATTTCCCCAACGTATGAGCTTGATGAGGCTTGCGGCGTTGATCCCGATGTTGGGTTTTGCAACGGCGGTATTTGGCGCGCAAACGCTCATAGGCGATTTTGCCTTGATCGATCATCAGGGTAAGTACCATCAACTGTCCCGATACGGGCACAAAGATGCCGTCGTGCTCATCAGCCAGCGAAACAACTGTGCCCTCATCGCTGACCAGCTCCCGCAATTCAAAGCCTTGCGTCAGAAGTGGGAAGCGCAGAATGTCGCGTTTTTCATGATCAATTCATCCACCGAAGATTCTCGTGAAGCTATTCGTCAGGAAGCAGAGGTTTACGACATTGATTTCCCCATTCTCATCGATCACACCCAGCTGGTCGGTGAAGATCTGAGCTTGAGTACGGCACCCGAAATCATCGTCATCAACCCATCCAGCAGAACCGTGGTCTTCAGGGGTCCGCTGGACGAACGCAGCCGACGCAGAAACGACCAACCCAAGCCAACGCCACTTGCTGACGCGTTGGCTCGAACTGTCGCCGGTGAAACGAAAGACACGGTGACGATCGCAACGCGGGAAACCGACGCGGCGAAGACCAGAGATCTTTCTGCTTGTCAGTTTTCGTATCCACAACGTGAACTGCACGCAGCCAACCATCCCGACTACGCCAGGGACGTCGCACCCATTCTTCGTGACAATTGCGCGCACTGTCACCGACAAGGTGGCATCGGACCGTTCGCACTGGACAGTTACATGATGGTTCGCGGCTGGTCCGCGATGATGCGTGAAGTGCTGATGACCAAACGGATGCCACCCGCACAAGTCGACCCGGCCATCGGTCACTTCAGCAATGCGCGTTATATCTCTGACAAGGAACTGCAAACGCTGGTTCACTGGTTCGATCTAGGCTCGCCGCGCGGCGACGGGGAAGACCCGCTGGAGAATCTGGAAATCGGCGACGTTGGCTGGCAACTCGGTGAACCCGACTACATCGTCAACGTACCGGCGCAGGAAGTACCGGCAACCGGGGTGTTGGATTACCGCCACGTGGAAATTGACCTGGCCTTCACGGAAGACAAGTGGGTGAAAGCCGTACACTTCCGACCTGGTGACATGAAGGTCATGCATCACCTGCTGTCGTACATCATACCTGCCGACTATGACTGGCGAGCCAATCGCGGCACCCGTTCACAGCGTCGTTTTCTGGAGGGTTATGCTCCCGGGAAGACGGACGCAACCCGCTTTCCGGAAAATGCCGGAGTCTACATCCCGAAAGGTTACAAGCTTTCGGTACAACTGCACTACACAACCTATGGGAAGGCAACCGTCGATGAGACTCAGATCGGCTTGTACTTCCACGACTCGCCGCCGGATTACGAATTCGTCAACAAGTCCGTGTCTCAGGGTGACTTCCTGATACCGGCGGGTGCCACGGAACATAAAGCGTCCCAACAGTTCGTGTTCGAAAACGACATCCTGCTGTATGGGATGCGACCGCATATGCACTACCGCGGCAAACATTTCAAGTTCAAAGTGATTTACCCGGACAACACCACCGAAGAGTTGCTGTCCGTCCCCAACTACAACTTCAACTGGCAGCCAACGTATAAGCTGACGAGTCCGAAGATGTTGCCGGCAGGTTCTCGAGTCATCGTCTCAGGCGCTTTTGACAACTCCCGATACAATCCGGGCAACCCCGACCCGACCAAAGACATCAGTTGGGGTGCCCAGAGTTGGGACGAGATGTTCATTGGCTATTTTGCGTACCACGAACTCGAGAAAAACGAGGATAAGTACCAGGCGGCCAACGCCGAGTAATCGTAGCCTTTAATGGTGACGGTTAGTCAGCGAGCATCGGTTCACACGCCTTCAAACCGACTCTCTTTGCGCGGTCGCCGCCCGAGAACTCCTTCGGGTGGTTGAATGTCCGAGCGAACCTCGTCACGGGGTTCCGGATCCGAATAGTAGCCCAGGGCGTAGTTACCCATCGTATAACCCAACAGTTCCTGCAACTCTGGCTCGAGCGTACTGGCTATGTGCGGAGGGCAGGACAGATACTGGTTTTCCTCTTGGCGCAACCAGCCCAGACAGTAGGTGATGTTGAGGCCAAGGCGCGCCTCGTTCGAACGATTCTCCCCACCGCTATGTAACACGCTGCCGGAATACAACAGAACCGACCCTTTGCTCATCTGGGCCTGACAGATTTCGTCAGGCTCCGCGCGTTTTTCCCAATCCCATCCATTACTACCGGGAACCACCCGGGTCGCACCATTGTCCAGCGTGAAATCGGTCAACGCCCACATGGTATTGAGTTGCGGTTCTATCGACGGCGGCAGGTGTTTTCCCCACGCCAAGCGATCACGATGAATCATCTGTGCGCCCTGCCCCGGCAGAATATGAATGGTCTGGGTCAGATGCAGCACAATACGTTCGGCAAACGGCAAGAGAAAACCTCTTGCCGCCTTCAGGATGCGTTGTTGCATGACCAGAGCACGACAAGCCGGTGAACGTGCCACCAACGCCCCGGTACGCTGGGTACTACGACCCGTGAAGTCATCTCGGCCCGTTGCAGTTTTCTCGACAAATGGCATCACTTCTGCAACCACCCCATCGATCGTGTTCCTATCGATCACGTTTTCCAGGATCACCGCGCCATCACGTCTCATCAGATCGACAACCGTGTCGTTATCCACGTCTACGGGCAGGGTCTGTAAGGCGGTCATCACATTTCCTGGCTATCGCTTCAATTACGGCTTCGCAAGCAGTCGCTCACAACCTGTACCGGCCAAGACTCCGTCGACAAAAACGCGGTCTTCGCCGTCCAGGCGAGCATACTCCTGACGAATCCACTGCAGGCACTTTGCCTGATAGGGAAATGGTTGCTGCACCCACTCGCGGCCGTCGATTTCGGTTCTCACTTCATCAACCCCCCCGTTGATCGCGGCCGCATTGGCCAACAGTGCCGGAACATAGACCCGCCCTACCTCACTCAGCAACGCACCCAATGTATCGGGAATCTCGTCTCTCGCGACCCAGTCGTCCTCCTCGGGGTTAAGCCCCGAAAGATCCTCCATCACCGAGACCCAGGCATACACCTGTGGTGCGCGGTCGAGCGTTTCCGCCATCGGAGTCGGATCAAAACCGGTCAGTTGGGTCAACTGGCCATACATGCCGAAGTCACAGGCCCCAGGTCGAGCACCCAAGGTAAACGGACCATGACACATGTGGGCTGAAAACAGGTCGAGGAACCGTTTGTAACTGTCCTCGATCACCGGAGCGGTTGTGTCGTTGCTACCCACGACATACAGGCGACCGATCTGGCGTTCCTTTATGAATTCGGATACCGGCGCAATCTCTTCATCCGTTGCGGTGAGGTTGCGCCAGCGCGGTAGAATGGCCCCGGCACGGTCGATGTCCTCCTGGTAATGCCAGCGGTAATGAAACATGGCTTTCGTGAGCCACTCATCACCGTAGTCCTCGAGCAGATAGTCGAGAAAGGCAAGCCCCGGATCCGTTGGAATCACCGAGCGTCCCAGGTACATCCGCTCGAGCGTGCGAATGATGGGGGTGGAATCCACAATCGCTTCAAGCTCGCCTTGTTCGTTCGGTAGGAAAAAGGTCGGCAACAACTCGACTTTCGGCTTGGGTAGCCCATCATCGCTGTCTGCACCCTGCCTGGACCCACCAATGAGTAACCGATAGGGAATATGCCGGTAACGCAGGATGGCAAGCATTTTGCGCGTATAAGGCGAACCCGGCGCACCTTTGAGGGAAATACGTAGCGGATCTGACAAGTTACCCCCGATCCAGTTCTTACCCGGAAAATCGAACCGCCAACTAGCTTAAACCAGTTGGGTCCCGGAAATCGACATTAAGAACTCCGAGCCGGCCCGCGAAAACCGTCGAGGTGTTTCGCCACCTCATGGGGTTTCAGAATCGGCACCGTACAGAAATCGGGATTGCATATGTACAGAGCGGGAACTTCGCGCTCGGGATAGCGACCCGGCTTTTCATAGTGAACCAGCTTCCGTGGATGGTAACTGGCTCGCGACTCGGCAAAAAGCGCGCGTGCACGCGCGTCCTTTCGATCCCCGACGATCGAAAACTCCACGTACCCTCCGTACATTTTCTCGAGCACCAACCCAAGCTCTGCCGTGACCTTACCCTCACGACGTACGGCTTCAGGCAACGCGATGGCGCGAATGGTTCGTTCCGGGATGGCCGAATAACCTTCGTTTCCAGTGTAGACGGCAAGATCGTAGAGAAAGTGTGCGGCTCGTGCGTTCAGTTCCACGGGCTTTCTGGGTAACACAAAACCACCCAGCGAGTCGGGTGGACTCGCGTAAAATCCACCGAGATCGGGATCTTCAAACTCACTACGCATCGCTTTGGCAATGCGCTCGGCGTTTTCCAGCCAATACACCTCACCCGTTGCACCATACAGCGAGAGCAACGCACTCCCGAACCATGCCTGGGCGCTGAGATAGGGTCTCGGTTCGACCAGGTGGCGCCGCATCCTCAGGTCTGCCCGTACCCGATCCGATTCGAGTGCCTGCAACATCCAACCATCGTTGGTCTGGCGCTGCTGCAACAACGTATCTGCCGCCTTACGCGCCACGCCAAGGTAGTTGGCATCGCCGGTCGCTTCATAGGCATGGACGTACGCACGAATAACCTCGGCGTTTTTATCGGTATAAACCGCATGATCAATGGGCGGAATGCCAAACTGCCGGCGTTCGTGATTCGTGGGAAATGCCCAGTATTCCTTCGTGCCTATGCGCTCGGTCAATTTGGGTGCAGCGTCTTCCTGACTCGTGAAATAGGTACCGTCCGGGGCGGCCATCCAGTCCTGCAGATACGCGTCCACCGCCTTGATACCGTTCAGATAGCGCACATCTCGAGTGAGTTGATAGGCTTCAGCAAACACCCGCATCGCATGAGCCTGCCCGGAAATGCGCTTCTCCGGTATGATTGCAGGCGGACCCTTGGACCTTTCAAAATACGCCTGAAAAACACCCCCCCATACCGGGTCCAGCAACTTCAGATACCCATCGGCCGTTCGCAATCCGATTCGTCTGAGTTCGGCGTTGTCGAACATGTGCGCTCTGAACATCAAGTGGAGCAAGCGACCACCCGCCGTTGCGCCCATGCCGTTTGCCCGCCAACTTCCGAGCGTTTCGTTCAAACGTCGGTCCATTTGTGAGCGTACCTGCTTACGCAACAACGTTAATTCAGTGGTAATTGGCGCAACCGGTGACGCCAGTGGCGCGGTGCTGTCCGGGCTCAAAGACCCATCCGCGAGGGCGGTAACAAGCCCCTTCAGGATCGGAATGAAATTTCGCGGCAAACGATTTCCACGCAACGCCAGAACCTGTGTGGCGTCCGGTGCCATGAAGATGAGCGCAGGCCACGCCCAGTCGGAGTAGCGATCACCCACGTCCGGTCGAGCCTCGGAATCCACCTGAATCGGAACGAAGTTCGCGTTGAGCAACTCGACCACGACAGGATGAGTGAGGGTAATCTCGTCCATACGCCGGCAGGCCGTGCAACCTTCCATCCCAACGTCCACAAATATCAACTTTCCGGACTGTTTCGCCTCTGCAAAGGCCGTCGGTTGCCACTCACGCCACTGGATATTGTTTTCTTCCGCCTGGGTGACACCGGCAACCAACGCACTTACCAACGCCATCAAAAAAGATCCGGAAATTCGCGCTAACTTGTTGATTATGCTGCTAGGTCCTGTTACTTTTCCGCGACGTTTTGCCCAGTCGTGTAAGTGACGACAAGCGCGGCAGATAGGGGAGGGGAAAACGAACAGGTTAACTCCCGAACAAAAACGATAAACGGGATTATTGAGCCGCCTTCGGGCGGCTTTTGTTTTTCTACTCATCACTCCTCCTTTTCCGGGAGGTCGCTTGCTATGTACGACTCCCGTTTTCCTTCCGAGTTCAATGGGCGTCCTCGAAGCTAACCGTCCTCTTTCAGCAACCAGCGTACGCCCATCTGTATCAGCCTGGCATGTTCAGGGTGTCGCAGCGATTCACCATCGTGGCCTAGCGCGTCATAAAACACCCGGCCATCTCCCACCTCCCGGGTCCACCCGATCGACTGCCAGGTCCCCCCTGCTACCCGGCCTTGCATCAACACCTGAGAATCCGGTGCAATATCCAGCTCGTGATAAATCTCGTCGTTGAGTGTGAATGGGGAAATGTCTCCAAGGATCCGGTGACCGTCAGTCACGGGTCGCACCTCGACCTCGCCCCGGGGTGGATGAAAGCTCTGATCTCGACGCCAGACGCCTCCCAGCAATTGTTTGTACTCATACCAGGTATCGAAACAAATACTCGCTGTATGCAAGCCCAGTAAGCTGCCTCCATCTTCGACAAAGTTCTCGATGGTCACGGCACTTTGTTCGGGAAGTTCATATGCCCAGTTGCGAGAGGTTGTATTTTGGGATTCGTTGAGCATCCGCCAGCGACAAGCGTAAATCGTGAACAGATCCGCAGTGGCGAGTTCCTCTACCGCTTCGTCCACATCAGTTGTGACAACACTTTCCACACCGATACCGTTCAGCAACTCTCTGAGCACGGTACTCGTTTCCTCAAAGGGATGATCGATGCCGCCTGTGAGTAGT
>JACZXA010000154.1 GCA_022571865.1 Pseudomonadota bacterium | reverse complement strand
GCCAGATTGAGCGGGCCGCCCTCATCCACACGCACGGATTGACCGTCCGCCGTCCACGCCATCCACGCAAACTCTCCAGCAAACGCGCTCGCGCTCAGGCGAACGGTGTTTTCCGGCAGCGTTTCCAGATCCAGTTTTTTGAGCTCAGCCACCACCTTCTCGTAAGTCAAAAGGCTGCCTTTGATGTTGTTCCTTTCCGCAAGGAAACTTCGTCCTTCCAACGCACCAAAGGGATTCATCGACAACAACCCACTCACCACCCAA
Organism: Pseudomonadota bacterium; assembly: GCA_022571865.1. Classification (GTDB taxonomy): domain Bacteria; phylum Pseudomonadota; class Gammaproteobacteria; order Pseudomonadales; family Azotimanducaceae; genus SMWK01. The sequence goes on along the minus strand of JACZXA010000154.1, from coordinate 10,725 downwards.
GTGAGGGTCACAATGCCGAACAGCAAACCCAGATAGTGATGCCATAACAACCAACCTTGGTATGGCGAGCCCCCTCGGTCGCCGCCCGAACGATATCGGCCGATCCCTATATAAATGCCAGTCAAGGTGAGAAACACGCCTACCAGGGACGTCCATATCACTACCTGAGACCAGACTCCAACACGATGCCGGAGTTCGGTCGGATACAGCCAGTGCACCACCGAGCCGAGCCAGTTCCAGAATCGTTCATGGCCGTTGGTTTCAAGCACGATCTGACCGGTTGTACTCGATACATACCAAGTAGTCGCAGACGCATCGTTTAGCGCGAATAAGTACAACGGTCTATGGGCGTTGTAACCCCCTTGAACCGTCCATTGATCTCGCTCCAACGGTCCGAGATCCACAAACGTCTCCTCAACACCAGCCGCATTGCCTTCGGCCACCGCCCACGCCATGTCTTCGGTTATGCCTTCGATCACGCGGCCGGAACTGAGATCGGCGAGCAGAAAGCCGCCACCTCTTTGAGTCAAACGCAAGGTCGGTTTACCGAGGAGTGTGTCCACCTCCGCCGCATCCAGGACCATGTCCCCTGCCCAGTAACCAGGCACAAGACAGCAGTCACCGAGATCGAGGAGATCAAGTTTAGCCAGTTGCTCCGCCTGGGACTCGCTCGGGTATTGGACATACATCATCACAAAACCCGACAGACACCACAGCGCAATCAACAGGCCAATGCCGATCCCGATGTATCGATGCAGCAGGATCAGCAGGCGCATGGGAACTGCTCAGGCAGTCTCTAGAACTGATATCGATAGGAGACTTTCAACGTTCTCGGCGTACCTAAGTTTTCGTAGGCGTACGAAGAACCGTCGTTGTCACGAAATGCACGACCGAGCGAAGACGCGTAATCCTCATCCAGGGCGTTCTCCAGACGCACGCCCACACGATGTTCGCGATCGGTACCGAGGTAATAGGCTCCAGCCAGATCAATGACGGTATAATTACCGTGCTCTATTCGGCCGATGCCTCCAGATACTGAATCGTACAGGTCACCTACGTTGACGATCGACAAGTCCAGTTCGAACGGTTGCGCTTCAGGGAGATAAGAGAGCGTCGCCTTGAAGAGGCTTTCCGGAATATCGGTAATTTGCTCGCTGGACCCGGACGCCTCGGCATCGGTCCTGGTGTAGTCGACAGACGCCGAGAGCGCGGGTGTTAGTTCCCAGCCAAGCGTCACCTCCCAACCGTCGAACTCGACCTCCGCGTCGGAATTGATCCGCATGCCGTTCGCGCTACCGATCAGATCTTCCACCTTACGCCTGAAGCCGATCAACTCCCAGGTAATCGGCACGGCATCACTGATTCGACCACCGATGGCAATATTGAAGTTCGTACTCTGTTCGCCTTCGAGATCAGGATTGCCCAGTGTGCAGCAGGGATCATTTCCATAGAGTTGCCAGGCATCTGGAAAACGAAATGAGGTACCGACGGTTGCGCGCGCGTAAAACTGGTCACTGAAATCGTGCTGACCGGATAAGTTCCACACCGTAATGTCACCCTCGCCGCTCGGTCGGTTGTGCCGGACTCCAAAAGCAACCCGAGTATTTTCCATAAGGCTTTCGTTTGTTCGCACCTGGACAAAAACCGCATTGACGTGCTCGGTTTCCTGCGCGATTAGCAGAACGTCGTCCTTTCCAGAAAAGCGCTGATGATCGTAACCCGCTTCATAGTCCAGCCCATGGTCCGTGGCAATGCTTGTCATTGCCGTCACCCCGTAGTCTTCGTAACCCCAGAACTCCTTGTCGCTTCGCACGACGAAATTGCCCGTCAGCAGACCCATTGCATCCAATTCATTGTCGATGCGGGTCCAGTGGCTGTCCCACTCGTGATAGTACCCTTTGACAAAAAGATCGATGTTTTCGCTGACGCGGTAGTCCCATTTGGCGGTAAAAAGATCTTCTTCGCGCTCGTTGAACGAACGCGCGCGGTTGGAGGGTGCAGCGTATTCCACCTTGTTATCCGTGCGGTGGTAGTGCAACGTCAGGTTAGAGTCCGGCGAAAAGTTGTAGCCGTACTTGATGCCCATGGTCAACACATCGTAGCCCCGATCATGGTCCGTCCCACTCGGTTGATAGTCCTGGCTCGAAAAGGGTTTGAAGCCGTCAGCTTCGTCTCTGGAGGCATAAACTACAATGCGATGGTCACCAAACGCTCTACTGTAGTCCGCGTTTATGTGGGTCGCGTCATTCTCATCGAAGCCCACGGAGAAGGAGCCCAAAGGTTCATCGCTGAACGACTTCGTCACAATGTTGACCACACCTGCCACAGATTGAGTACCGTAAAAAATACCCTGACCCCCGTAGAGCACTTCGATGCGCTCGATCATGTGGGCTGGCACCGTGTCGAACGGAGCGGTGGTGTTATACAACCGGTTGTTGATGCGTACGCCATCAATCAGCCAGAGCACGTCCTGACAGCGAGAACCCTGAAAAGAACAGTTAACGTAATCGAAAGCGCCATTTTTTGGCGCCAGGTACAGGCCGGGCACCTTCATCTGCAAGGTTTGGCTCACATCGTTGAAACCGGCGAGTCGAATCTCGTCTGCCGTGATGATCTTCACCCGGTTGCCATATTCACGCAGATCGAGTGGAATCGTCTCCTCGAGTTGCGTACCAAATACTATGATCTCCTCGTAACCCTCTTCCCCAAAGGCTAAATTGCCCAGTGCCATGGCTACCAAGCCCACCAGCACGCTTGCTGCCTGCGTTACCCCAAACGACTTTTTGTCCGTCACCTAACGACGCTCTCCAAAAATTTGATCGCGTTATAGTACCGAAATCCCAAAAACCCTCAACTTGGCACATTAGAACAATTGAACAAGGCCCTGGCCTGCAACAGCACAATTCCAGTGCATTTCTTCCGAATCGCAGCGATTAAAGGCATGATACCGGCTTCGATTCGAGGACTTAAGCCATGAGCGACGCAACTGAACGACCGCTAACCCAAGCCGAGATGTTACAGAAGTCCAACAAGGAGACGACGGCCGACTGGCCGATCGATGTCAATCAGGATCCTTACTCCATAGCGCTTGAAGAACTCAATCCCGCGCATCCGCTGCTGTTCGAAGCCAACACGATGATGCCTTACTTCGAGCGCCTGCGCGCCGAGTCGCCGGTACATTACTGTACCGACAGCCAGTTCGGCCCCTATTGGTCGGTGACTAAGTTTGACGACGTCAAATACGTCGACACCCACGAGAAGATATTCTCTTCCGACATAGTCAACGGTGGCATTCGCTTAGGTCAGGCACCGGATCCCGAGCCGGATCCGATGTTCCATCTACCGATGTTCATCATGCAAGATCCACCCAAACACGATGAGCAGCGCAAGGTCGTCGCACCTAAATTCACCCCACGCTACATCGCGGAATTGGCCGAGGAGATTCGCAGCCGGGCGGGAACCATTCTCGATGAACTACCCGTAGGCGAAGAATTCAACTGGGTGCGCCGTGTATCCGTCGAACTCACCGGGCAAATGCTGGCAACGCTGTTCGGCATACCTCAGGAAGATCGTCATAAGCTCATTCACTGGTCGGATACGGTAGAACGCATCAGCGACCCGGACTACTTCGAGACACCCCAGGAAGGTTTTCAGGAACTGTGGAAGTGTTGGGAATATTTCGACGCCCTCTGGAAAGAACGACAGGCAGAATCCGAACCGGGCAACGACCTGATATCGATGCTGGTGCATGGCGAAGCGACCAAAAACATGCCACCCAACGAATATCTCGGCAACATCCTGCTGCTGATCGTGGGTGGCAACGACACCACCCGCAACTCCATCTCAGGCGGGGTGCTCGCGCTCAACGAAAACCCGGACGAATACGAGAAACTGATCCGAAACCCCGAGATCATTCCGAACATGGTTCCGGAAATCATCCGCTGGCAATCGCCGGTCGCGCATATGACGCGAACCGCCATGGAAGATGTCGAACTGAGCGGCAAAAACATCAAAAAAGGCGACAAGGTAGTGATGTGGTATCTCTCTGGCAATCGCGATGAGGACGTAATCGAAAACGCCGGTCAGTTTCTGATCGATCGCAAGAACGTCCGCCAGCACCTGGCGTTCGGCTTTGGTGTCCATCGCTGCGTTGGCAACCGACTGGCGGAGATGCAGCTCACCATCGTCTGGGAAGAGATCTTGAAGCGCTTCTCTCGCGTCGAGGTGGTCGGCGAACCCCAATATCTGAAGTCGAGTTTCATCCGCGGCATACGCGAGCTACCGGTGGTTGTGCACAGCGCGTGAATAGATTGCTCATCGCCAACCGCGGCGAAATCTCCATCCGTATTGCCCGCGCGGCAGCGGAGCTGGGGATCATCACGGTGGCCGTCTACTCACGCGAAGACGAGCGGTCGTTGCACGTGTCGAAAACGGATGAAGCCGTATTGCTCGAAGGTCGCGGCGCCAACGCCTACCTCGACATGGCCCAGATGGCGGAACTCGCCAAAACAAACCACTGTGACGCACTGCACCCCGGCTACGGATTTTTGAGCGAAAACGCCCAATTCGCTGCTTTGCTCGAAAATTCCGGCGTGACCTTTGTCGGGCCTACGTCGGATACCCTTGCGCGGTTCGGTAACAAGGTCAGCGCACGGAAGCTAGCTGAAGATTGCAACGTCGCCTTGTTGACTGGCAGCGCGAGCGCCGTATCACTGGACGAAGCTCTCGCGTTTTACGATTCCCTGCCTCGTGGGACAGACATGATCATCAAGGCGGTTGCCGGTGGCGGTGGCCGTGGCATGCGCATCGCCCGTAATACCGCTGACATCAAAAGCGCCTATGAGCGCTGTATCTCCGAAGCCGATCTTGCCTTCGGTAACCCCGAGGTTTACGTCGAGGCGTATCTACCGAATGCCCGACATATCGAAGTGCAGATTCTCGGTGATGGCGCGGGGGGCGTCTGCCACCTCTGGGAACGCGAGTGCAGCATCCAACGCCGCCATCAGAAAATTGTCGAAATCGCTCCATGCCCGAGCCTATCTGGCGATGTCAGGCAAGCGCTGACCAGCGCCGCCGTAAAGCTAGCCGAAGCTGTCAACTACCGCAGTCTTGGAACCATGGAGTTCCTGGTCGATACGAGTGGAAAAAACTTCACTTTCATGGAAGTCAACGCCCGTTTACAGGTTGAACACACCGTTACCGAAGCGGTAACAGGCATCGATCTGGTGCAAGCGCAACTGGAAGTCGCTGCAGGCAAAACGCTCGCCGAATTGAGGCTCGATCAGGTCAACGTTCCAGCGCCACGCGGATATGCCATCCAGGCTCGCATCAATATGGAAACCATGAAAGTGGATGGCAGCATCAAACCCAACGGCGGTACGTTGAGTGTATTCGAGATGCCTACCGGACCGGGATTACGCGCGGACACTTACGGATACGCGGGTTACACCACAAGCGCGGCATTCGATTCGCTGCTTGCGAAGCTGATCGTCCACTCCTCGTCCGGTCACTATGAACGAGTAGTGCGAAAAGGTTACCGCGCGCTGTGTGAAACGCGTATAGAAGGCGTGGCTACCAACCTCGACCTGTTGCGAAACCTGTTCTCCCACCCTGATTTCATTACCAACAACATCCACACCGGCTTTGTTGACGAAAACATTGAACAGCTTGTTTCCAACGGTGACCACCGCGAACTGTATGTAGGCACGAAGCAGGAACCCGCAGTCGCACCAGCGCTTGCCGGCAGCAAAGTTGACACCGTGGATCCGCTTGCCGTTCTGGATCACGGAAAGTCGGGAACCGCAAGCGTAACAAGCGCGCCAACTGCCCTAACGCTCGTCGATGAGGAGTTGCCAGAGGGAACAACCGCCATAAAAGCACCCATGCAGGGCACCATCATCGGTTTCAACGTTGCACCCGGTGATGAGGTATACATCGGCATGCAGGTGCTCGTCATGGAAGCCATGAAAATGGAGCACGTCGTGGGCGCCGATTTCAGCGGAATCGTCACCCGCCTGGGCGTGAGCAAAGGTGATACCGTCTTCGAAGGCCACCCGCTGATTTATCTGGAAGAAGCCGAGGTTGCCGTCGCGAACAAGGGGCAAGACGAGGAACTCGATCTGGACTACATACGGCCCGATCTGCAGGAAGTATACCAACGCAAAGCGGCCGGGTTAGACGAAAATCGCCCGGAAGCCGTAGCCAAACGGCGCAAAACCGGTCATCGCACCGCGCGGGAAAATATCGCCGATCTCTGCGACGACGGCACTTTCGTTGAATACGGTTCTGTCGTCGTTGCCGGCCAACGGCGCCGGCGCACCATGGAGGACCTGATCAAGAACACCACAGGCGACGGCATGGTATGCGGCCTCGGTCAGGTCAACGGCAATCTATTTGGCGAAGATCGCGCCCGGACCATGCTGATGTCATACGACTACATGGTGCTTGCGGGCACCCAGGGCATGAAAAATCACGCCAAAAAAGATCGCATGTTCGAGATCGCAAAACATCACCGGCTGCCAACCGTATTGTTTGCCGAAGGCGGCGGCGGACGCCCGGGCGACACCGACGGTTCTGGTGTCGCGGGGCTCGATTGTTGGGCTTTTACCTACTTCGCCCGATTGTCAGCGCTTGTACCCATTGTCGGCATTACCACCGGGCGCTGTTTTGCAGGTAACGCCGTCCTGCTCGCGTGTTGTGACGTGATCATCGCAACCGAAGGTGCCAATATCGGCATCGGCGGTCCGGCCATGATCGAAGGGGGCGGCCTCGGTATATTCACGCCCGAAGAAGTGGGTCCCATGGACGTCCAGGTACCCAATGGCGTAGTCGACATTTTCGTGCAGGACGAAGCTGCAGCGGTTGCTACAACCAAGAAGTATCTGTCCTATTTTCAAGGTGCGGTTAAACAGTGGAAAGCGCCGGATCAACGTAAGCTGCGTTTCATCATCCCCGAGAACCGTCTGCGCTACTATGACATGCGTGAGGTCATCGAAGGTATTGCGGATATCGATTCTGTTCTTGAAATCCGCGCAGGGTGGGGCCCAGGTATCATCACCTCATTTATCCGCGTTGAAGGTCGGCCCATCGGCGTGATCGCTAACAACCCAGGGCACCTGTCCGGCGCCATCGATTCGGATGGCGCGGACAAAGGCGCGCGCTTCATGCAACTCTGCGATGCCTTCGACATTCCGATTTTGAGTTTGTGCGACTGCCCGGGCATCATGGTCGGCCCCGAGATCGAGAAAACGGCCGTCGTACGTCACGCGGGGCGGATGTTCGTCGTTGGCGCCAACGTGGACGTGCCGTTGATGACCATCGTCACTCGTAAAGCTTACGGTCTGGGCGCGCAAGCCATGGCGGGGGGCAGCTTCAGCGCACCCTTGTTTACGGTCACCTGGCCAACCGGGGAATTTGGCGGCATGGGCCTCGAAGGCGCGGTGAAACTCGGTTACCGCAAAGAGTTACAGAAGATCGAAGACCCCGAAGAGCGCAAAAACACCTACGAGAAGATGGTGGCAGACATGTACAGACGCGGCAAAGCGGTGAACATGGCTTCGCACTTCGAGTTGGACGATGTGATCGATCCGGCAGATTCCCGCATGTGGATCAGTGCGGCTCTGCGGTCAGTGCCTCCCGTTGCACCGAGAAAACACAAGAAGCGACCCAATGTGGATACGTGGTAAGCGCGCGGCCTAACCATCCATATCAGGCCAGGGACCGCGAGGTTCCTGCGGAATGAGCGCTTCCATGAACGGCATCGGCTCCGGTAGCGTCACGATGTAAACCACCTTCTCAGTCACTTCACCTTCTTACGTGCCAGGCTCCTTTGGGAATGTCGAGCTTGTCGCCCGGTCCGACCGGCTGTTTGTTACCGTCCTCATCGAGTAGAATAGGTATGCCCTTCCATCACGTAGCCGATGATGTCCTGATTATGGTAGTGCAGCGGCAATTCCGGCGAATGATCAGAAACCAAGGTGGTGGGCCAGAACCCGCTTTTGGCAATGTCCAGCATCACTTCGTCCCGGGTTTCGAAAAAATTCCGCTCGATTGTCATTTTTGCCACTTGCTCAGACCTCGCAAACGCTCCTACCGGCTGGTGATAACACGGGATTACTCGGACTTCGTGCCCTCGAAAGTACCGTCACCCAGCTGACCATAGGCGCAGGTGCCTTCCATCTTGTTGCCACCTGAAACGGCCCCCTTGTAGGTGATCCTGCCAGCTTGCGAATCGAAGCTGAACTCGACCTCACTACCGTTGACGGTACCTGTCAGGCTCTCGTTGCCCAGGGCCCCCGTATAGCTACCCGTCAACACGCCACCTTCTCCTTCCACCAACTCGATGGTGGCAGTGCCTCCCTGTTGGCCCCCAAGCGAGACATTCAGCGACCAGGTGCCGTTGAGGTGGTGAGCCGCAAACGCGAATGGCGCGGCCAGGCAAAATAATGCAGTTAGAACTATTTTTGTCATGTGATTCCCCTCCGTGCGACATCGTACGACAGATCTTCAGGCGGTTAAATGCCTCATAACGCCATGACCTGGACGACGCGTGTCAATGGTTGGGACTTGCCTCGATTCCGCTCAGAGCCGAGGGGAAAGGGGGTCAGGTCAACTCTAACGAAGCAAGACAAGCACGCGTCAGGTTCGCCTCCTCCTGTAAAGTTCACCTGATGTTCAGTTTTTCAAACTTGCGGTATGATACCTACCGGAAGCTTCTGTAAGGGGGAAAGATATGCGCGTACGACGATTCCACATGCTGGCCAAAGCGGCCGTTCTGTTCAGCTCGGGTTTGATCGCCATCCACGCCACAGCCACCAATGACATCAGCGGAGTCGTCCAGAGTGCTGACGGTGGCGAGGCGGGTGTCTGGGTCATTGCAGAAACTGCCGATCTCGAAACCACGTTTCGCAAGATCGTCGTCACCGACGACCAAGGGCGCTACCTGGTGCCGGACCTTCCCGAAGGCAATTATCAGGTCTGGGTTCGGGGCTACGGCTTGCTCGATTCGGGCAAGCAGACGGCACGTCCGGGCAGTAAAGTGGATATTACCGTGGAAGTGGCCGAGATCCCGAAACAGGCTGCCGACATCTACCCGGCCAACTACTGGTACTCGCTGCTGAATGTGCCGGCCGCGGATGAGTTCCCCGGCACTGGAGCGGGCGGAAACGGCATCAGCAACCAGATGCACAACCAGGCTCAGTGGGTGGACCGTTTGAAGGACGGGTGCCAGTTGTGTCACCAGATGGGCAACAAGGCAACTCGCGAAATTCCCAATCCCAACGACTACGATTCCACCCGCCACGCTTGGGACAAACGGATGCTGATCGGTGCTTCCGCCGCGGCCATGAACGCCGGGTTGAGCCGTTTTGGTCGTGATCGGGCCGTGAATATGTTTGCTAACTGGACCGACCGGATCAGCGCAGGTGAAGTCCCGGCGGCCCCCCCGAGACCAGACGGGGTCGAACGGAACGTCGTCATCAGCCAGTGGGGTTGGTCGAACCCCAGCGGCTTCATTCATGACAATGTGACGACCGACAAGCGTAACCCGACACTGTATCCAAACAGTCAATTGTTCGGCGTTGCCCAGGGTCAGGGTAAGCTCATGATTACCGATCCGGTCAAAAACACGTCTCGTGAGCTCGATATCCCGATGCGGGTGTCGACCCGGGAAAACACTGCCAGCTACGCCGGTGGCGGACCGTCCAATCCGCACAATCCGATGATGGACGATAAGAACCGGGTTTGGATGACCTCAACCATCCGACCGGCCGCAAACCCCGACTGGTGCATGGACTCAGATCACCCCTCGGTCAAACGTTTTCCACTGCAACGTAGCGGCCGGCAACTATCGTATTTCGACGTGGCGTCGGAGGAATTCGTTTTGGTCGATACCTGCTATGGCACCCACCACCTGCAGTTCGCCAGCGACGCCAACGACACGTTGTGGTCGAGCGGTGACTACAATGTGGTCGGTTGGCTCGATACCGCGAAGTTCGACGAGACCAAAGACGAAGCCGCTTCCCAAGGCTGGTGCCCGACGATCCTCGACACCAACGGTGACGGCAAAATCGGCGAGTACGTCGAACCGGGCGAACCCCTGGATCCTACCAAGGACACGCGTGTGCTCGGCTTCGCCTATGGCATCATTCCAAACCCCGCGGACGGTTCTGTGTGGTTTACCCGGCCCTACCCGGACATGGTACCGGGGCAAATCTTAAGGCTCGATCCTGAAACCTGCATGACCGAACAGTATCAGCCACCCTTCGAGATCGACTCCGTGCCAGCCTCCGAATGGGGTCATGGACCGCGCGGTATCGACATCGACCAGAACGGCATTCTGTGGACGGCGCTCGGGGGTAGTGGCCACATCGCGAGCTTCGATCGCAGTAAGTGCAAGGTGTTGAAGGGTCCGACGGCTACCGGCCAGCATTGTCCGGAAGGCTGGACGTTACATGCAACACCGGGTCCGCAAATGAAGGGGGTGGCGTCCGCCGGCAGCGCAGACTTTCATTACTACATCTGGGTCGATCAGTTCAACACGCTCGGTCTCGGCGCCAACGTGCCTATCGCCAACGGCACGACATCGGATTCGCTGATCGCATGGCTGCCCGAAACATCCGAGATGATCACCCTGCGAGTACCCTACCCACTCGGCTTCTACACGCGAGGTCTGGATGGGCGTATCGACGATCCGGACGCCGGCTGGAAAGGGCGTGGAGTATGGGC
>JACZXA010000153.1 GCA_022571865.1 Pseudomonadota bacterium | reverse complement strand
AGAGAGTCCGAGAATTATCACCGCAGAGATAGCTACCTTGAGAAAGCGCGTACTATAGCGGCACCACTGAGCGAATGTGAGTATCGCGAAGATCTACCCCAACCTACCTTACAGGTTCCCACCACCGCGGTTGCGCCATCGCGAAACCCGGTTTTTGACGGAGCTAGTTACCCGCTTCCGGTAGAACATCGGCACGCTGGGTCAGCACGATGGCAATACCCCCAAGAATTGCCGCAGAAGCCAACACGGTGCGCATCGTAATCAGTTCGGACAACAGGAGGATCCCACCGAACGCCGCGATCACCGGCACTGAGAGCTGAACGGTCGCCGCACGCGTCGCCGTCAGGCCGGAGAGTGCCGCATACCAGACAACGTAACCACAGCCTGAAGTGATCGCGCCCGACGCGATCGCCAGGAACAGACCATCGTAAGAAATGCTGAATTCTGACAAAAAGACAAGACTGACTACGAGTACCAGCGGTACCGAATAAACAAAGTTCCTGGCAGTGGCATCGAGAGGGTCGGCAACCTGTCTGCCCAGCAACGAGTAAAATCCCCAGGCGATGCCTGCCGCTATCATGAGGATCGCACCCAATGGATCAGGTGCGGTTACGCCCGGAAGCACCAAATAGATCAGCCCGAATATGGCGCAAGCAAACCCTCCCCAGGAGAGCAGCGGGAACCGTTCCCCTTGGTGCAGGGCGACCACAAACATCGTGAGCTGAACCGAACCAAACAGTAGTAGTGCTCCGGTGCCTGCACTGAGAGAAAGATACGCGAAGGAAAAAAAGACCATGTACGCAAAGAGTGTCGCGACGCAATACCAGTTCGCTGGCTGCCGCTCGCCGGTTCCACTGCGAAACAGAACGATCAATCCCAACGTCACGGCACCAGCAACGATCCTGACAGAAGTGAACGTTGCCGCGTCTATCAGATTCTCCGCCAATGCCAACCGGCACAACAAAGAGTTGGCCGCGAAGGCGAACATGGCGATGACGGTCAAGTAAGCAGTGCGTGCGATCATGTGTTTTTTTCGGAGATGAGGCTGGCTATGCCACAACGAGTCGGCTAATCGACAGAATGCTCACTTTCCAGCATCAACTTCAAACCCGCGGTCATCGGCTCCCTGGTCGCGTCGGTATTCCAACCCTTTTCCATGGATTCGATCCCTTGTTCCAGGCGGAAGCCCGGAACGGTCGCCTGTATTTTCTCGACCACCGCTCGCGCCGCGTCCAACTCACCGAGCAGTGTGAGGGCGTTGGCCTGGCAAAGACACGCGGCATAGTCGTGGGGGGACCAGATCTCCCACTCTTCCGCATGGGGAAGTGCTTCCTCATACTCGCCGAGAATCGAATAAGCACACGCTAGGCCAAGATGATTGGGGCCCAAGTCTTTGGGCGCCTTTTCCGCAAGCTCCTGGTAGATGGATTTAGCTTCTTCGGCTTCGCCCCAGCGCAGCAGGACATTCGCGAGCGTTACGTATGAAGGTGCGATAGGTGCGAGAGCAAGGGCCTTTCTTGCAAGCGAAATAGAACGCCGCTTCTCTCCGAGGTTCATGTAGCTGGTGGCGGCAATCGCAACAACGGCCGCGTTTCGGGGTGCAAGCTTGAGGGAGGATTCGATCTCGGTGAGTGCCTGTTTGCGATCAGCGTCACGATCTTCGCTGAACTGGGCAATGAAATCCTGGGCGAGCACGTCAGCCAGGCGTGCATGGGTTACGGCTAACGAAGGATCGAGTGCCATGGCACTCTGGATCAGATTCCGCCGCCGTCCCCGGCCTTCGCGGGTATTCGCCGGGCTCGCAGCGGCGAGCGCCAACAGCCCCCAGGGGCCCAGTTCATCCCGAGGCGTTCGCAGGATGCGCTGAAAGTTGTCGTTGGCGGCAGCAGAGGCAACCGCATTGGTGATCCGCAACGTGAGAATGTCCTGTGCCGTGCCAATATCGTCAATCGATTCATTGAAGATGTCCGTCCAGATATGACCACCCGTCTCGGTATCGTTGAGCTGGGCAACTACTCTGATCTTGTTACCCACCTTTCTGACACTGCCTTCCAGCACGTAACGCACGTCCAACACCCGGCCCACTTCACGAATATCGGCGGCCCCCCCCTTGAACTGGGAGCTCGAATTTCTGGCAATCACGAAAAAGGTCGGATTCTGGGCGAGATGAGTGATGATGTCTTCCGTCATACCGTCCGCTAGACCACCGAGCGTGGGGTCGTTCGTTAGATCATCAAGGGGAAGGACGGCAAAGGAAGGACGCTCATCACTTCTGGTGACCGACGACTCTTGCGCCCCGCGAATAGATCCCAGTGTTTGCCGGATCCCTTGAAAGAGGCGTTCCAGATCGCCACTGGTGTGTTCCTCGGGCGTCCAACCGAAGAGCTTGGCCGCTTGCGTGCGGCGAAAGGCGAAGGGCATCTGAACATCATCCAGAAGGACCGGGACCAGGATGCCTTTGTCGAGGCCAAAAAGCGCTTCGTGGCGCACCCATTCCGAAGCCACCGATGCCTCGGTCCAGGCAACGACGACGCAGGCCGACCTTGAAATTGCCTGCTCGATCATGTCGTCGAAACTGGTACCCGGTACGATCTGCCGGTCCCACCAGACGGACCAACCCTGGGACTTGAAAGCATCGACCAGCGGAATGATCCGCTCGCGATCAGCAGTCGCATAACTAAAAAAAATGTCTGTCACAGGGTCTCCCGGGAGCCGGGGCTATGCTAGTCGTCGTTGACCAACACTAGCAAACCACGATCCACCGTCACGATCCATCGTTGAGATACTACTTCCAGGAGGTAAGCTAATTCACCTGTGACTAGCGAAATTACGCCGCGGCCGTCTCCGGGCCTATCATCGTTTTTACTTCCGTGATGCGGGTTGCCGGGAAACCGCTCTTTTCGGCATGTTCCCGGATGATGTCTTCATCCCTCGCCATGTAAACGCACAGGGTCATGTCGTTGACAACATAGGACTCAATCCACTGTATATCGGGCCCCAACTCTTCCAGCACGGCGTTTGATCTCTCGGCCGCCGCCTGCAATTCCTCGGGGGTCGAATTGCCAATACCCGGTAAAGCCCTTTCAATCAGGTACTTTTTCATGGTCCTTCCTCTACAGTGAAGCGTTGCAAAGTACCATATTACCTGCAAAACGGGGTAACAGGCACCATCCAGGCAACCTCCGCCGCTCTCTCGAGAGTCCCGTCGTCAGCATGTACCACTTAGCCACAAACCGGTACGGCAGAGGCGGAAAGTCCCGAATTTCCTGGCGTATACACGACAACGCCTGGCTCGTATCCTCCAATCGAGCCTCTCGAGTTCAGGGACTCAAAAAATCGGGGAATTTGTGCCGCGCCTGACCGAACTCTACACACAGCTGAAAAAACGCCGGGTCATTCGAGCCGGTGTGGTTTACATCGCCGTGTTCTGGTTGTCGCTGCAGGTAATAGACATTCTGATCGAGTCACGCTTCGTCGGCGAAGCGGCGATCCGCTGGTTGATTATCGGTGGCGTGATCGCGTTCCCTTTCGTGCTGGTTCTCAGTTGGTTTTTTGAACACCCCTGGCACGAACGCCAGACTCTGTCGGTGGTGGGAGACCTTGCGGTATTGACCACCGTGTCTCTCGTCGCCGGCTTGCTTGCCTGGCAACAATGGAACAGAACCTTCAGTCAGCCGGTGATCGCGGTGCTCGACTTTCAAACTGGCGACCTGGTCGCTGGCACAGATGCACTCGCCCATCATTTGACCCAGCGCTTCCGGATGTTGCTGGCTTCGTTATCCGAAATTCGGGTCATCGAAATCGAAAGTGCCTCTCATCCGTCTCTCAGAACACTTCCAATGCACGACAAGGCCGCTGCCCTGGGTGCCGATTATCTCCTTGCCGCGACGGTGAGCCAGACCAGCTTGAACCTGCGGATTCGTGCTCAGCTTTACGACGCCGAGGGTGAACTGGTGTGGGGAACTCGGGAGTTTGCCAACAGAATCATTGAGCAATACAACCTGCAAAACGACCTCATGACGGCATTGTCTGAGCCATTGAATCTGACCGAAGCGGGCCTGTCGGAGGTCGGGAAGATACTCCGGTCATGTAGATATCCAGCGGACCGCAAACTCATCATCGGCCTGGCGGCCCACGGCGAGAAATTGGCGGAGACCGAGTTGAGCCCGGGTGACTTGCACGCTCTCATAGCGGAAGTCAGCCAGCAGGTTGAAGGGTTGAACGAAGCTGGTTTGTTCCTTCTGCTCCGGGCAGAAGCTCGGTTGAAGTTGTTGGAGTTCATCGATTCGACCAAGCGAAGCGTGCAACACAAATTTGCCCTTCAGGACTTGAAGGAAGCGTCATTCCTGTGCCGGGACGTGCCGACCCTGAACAAGCTTCGGTGGTTGAGCACCCGGAAACTGGAGACCGATGATCAAGACATCATTGCGGCCGTGATCCGCAAGCATCCGAACGACGCTGAAATTTTTGCTCGACTCGCGAAGATTGCGGCAAACCGCAAGGATTATGAGGCGGCTGACTCCTACCGGAGACAGGCCTGCCTGTTGAACCCATTGTCCGAGAAGTATTCTTGTAATTGATACGAACTTTTTGTCCGCTGCGGAGTAACTAACGATATGGCCAAGGCTTCGCCTTCATTATGGGCCGAACTACGCCGTCGACATGTCATTCGTGCCGCGATCGGGCACGTGGTGTTGTTCTGGTTGCTGTTGCAGGTGGCGGAGGTGGTGTTGCCGTACGTGGGCATTATCGACGATCCCATCCGCTGGACCGTGATCGCCGGTATTGCGCTCTTTCCCGTTACGATCACCATCGCCTGGTTTTTCGAACACCCTTTTCACAGTTATACCAACAAGCGCATCTCCATCGACGTGATGGTCATCGTTGTCATCGCGGTTGTTGCGACTACCTGGGTGTTGCGCAACCTGCCGGAAGGCACGCTGAGCCGAACCAGCATCGTCGTCCTGCCGTTTGAAATTCTTAAACAGGATTCCAGGGAAATAACGATACAACGGGCGCTGTCGTTTGAGATCATCGGCTTGTTGATGAAATCCCGCTCCATCGACGTCATCGGCTACGAGTCGGCGACATCGCCCGTACTCGCGGGCTTACCCATTGCGGAAATTATCTCCCGGCTCAATGTGGATCATGTGCTGACCGGCACGGTTCGACTGATCGGCGAGCAGATGCAGATCCGCGCGCGTCTCGAAGATGCGTTCGGTAACGTGTTATGGCGCGAAGATCTGGATGAAGATCTGGATTACCTGTTCAAGGCCGAAGAAGAACTGGCTGCCGGTGTGGCGGATACGCTCGGCGTGGGTGACAACATGGTCTCCATCGAAACCCTGTCGGCCCGGCGCTGCGAAATGCCCAGCGATGTAGATACGCTGGAGACCTACTACACCGCCCGACACTACCTCGAACTACGCGGGGACAACCATCTGGACAAGCCAGGTGAAAGCATACTTCTGTTTGAAACAGTGCTTGAAGACTATCCCGACTTCGCCGAAGCCCTGTCGGGTCTGGCATGGGCATACTGGGTACAGCCGACCTACGACCGCACAACGAAGCGAAAGGTAACCATGCCAATAGCCAAAGCCCTCGCCGAACAGGCCTACGCACTCTGCGATAACCTGGGCGAAGCGATGATCCTGCTGCCAAATGAATTTGATCACGAAAACGAATGGATCGGCGCAACACAAGAGTTCCAGGCAGCACTGGCAATGCAGCCCGACAAGAGCGAAATGGTCAACAAATATACGCGCCTTCTGCGGGAGGTCGGCCATCTACAGGCAGCTAAAAAACTTGCGCGCGTTGCCTACGAGGCTAACCCTCTCTCCGTGCGGACAATCAAAATCTATGCTGTCGTTCTTCAGTATATGGGAGACGCCAACGATCTGAACGAAGCCGACAGGTTGTGGGAGCTGTCGACAGAACTGGGAGGTCGAACGCAAAATTTTGCTCGCTGGCAAAAACGGCAGAATCTCTGCGGGACCGACGTCGATTGTCTGGTTGAACTGGGTGCCCTGGACGAATACCTCTTCCCTGTCCTGGACGAACTGAAGCTTGCCTTCCGACATCCTGAAAGTGCCGCGCAGGCCGACGAATCCCTCGCCGCTGCGCGCCGGGCCTTTGAGCAACTACCGTGGATCAACTGGTTTAATGTCAGCGCCTGCTGGGAGGATCACCTGACACCGTTATTCTTCGATGTCTGGGAACTCTGGGAGACTGTGGGCTACGAGGAGCTGGAGCAACATTGGTATTGGCCCAACGTCTGGCTGCCTACCTGTGGCAACGTGTGGAATTCGGACGAATTCAAAGTCTGGGCGAACGAGCGCGGGCTGGTCGAATACTGGCGCGCGAAAGGCTGGCCGGATTATTGTGAACCAGATGGCGACACGTTCTCTTGTGAGCAACCAGATATATCGGCCTGGGAGGCAACTACAGAGTAACAAGAATTCGGTAGCCCCAACCTTTGGCGGGATGCACAGTAATTAGCCTATGAAAGACACGCCGGCATCATAAGATGGTTATGTTTGATACAGCTGAATGTCACAGTCGTCGGGTTGAAACCCAATTCGGAGGGGAAAACGAATGATGTATAACATTTTTCAGCACGCCGTTGAGCGGGCAAGAGCGACTTTGATCTGCCTGGCAATCGGTGCTTGGTTGGTTTTGCCTGTCAGTGCTCACGCACAGGCAGAACGGGCGGCCGACGACAGTGGTGTCATTGAAGAAATCGTCGTAACCGGTTCGCGCATCAAACGTCGTGACTTTCATTCCCCGAGTCCCATTTCAACCATCAGCAGAGACGAAATTCTGTTTTCCGGGCAGGGGACGCTCGAAGAACTCCTGAATCAGATGCCCCAGGTCATGCCCGATGTCGGTCGAACCTCCAACAATCCCGGGGATGGTACGGCCGGTCTCAATCTGCGGGGTCTGGGTGCCGGACGCACCCTCGTGCTCCTAAACGGGCGTCGGGTTGCACCTTCCGGGATCGGTAGTGCAATCGACGTCAACAACCTGCCTCAGGCGTTGATGGAGCGTGTTGAGGTCATCACCGGTGGTGCCGCAACCGTTTACGGGTCCGATGCTTTAGCGGGTGTCATCAATTTCATCACCCGACAGGACTACGAAGGGTTCAACATCGATGCCGGCGTCTATGGAGCAGAGCAAGGTGATGCCGAATCCTACGATCTAAATGTTGCGTATGGTCACAACCTGGCAGACGGAAAAGGCAACATCACCATTTTTGCAGGGTTCTACGAACGGAAAGCGTCTTTTGCGCGTGACCGTAAAATTACCGAGGTGCCTTTTATAGACGACTGGGACGCTGGCGTGCTCGAGGCGGGTGGCAGCACCTTGATACCCGCGGCGCGCGTCTTGTTTCCACCAGCAGATCTCGGCGATGGGCCTGTCTCGCTGACCTTTGATCCTGACGGCACGCCGCGCGAATTTCTGCGTCCGGACGATTTGTTCAACTATCAGGATTGGACCTATCTGCAGTTGCCGCTGAGGCGCTACTCCGTGGGTGTCATGGCAAACATCGAAATTACCGATGGCTTGGAGGCTTACCTCGAGGCCACGTTCACTCGTAACAATGCCTTTCAGAATCTTGCGCCGGTACCCGCAGTGACCTTTGCGATAATTAATACCGACAACCCCTTGCTCGCCCCGGAGACCCAGCAGGTATTCACCGACAATTTTCTGATTGCGCCGGGTTTGGCAGGATTTTTCGTTGGCCGCCGGTTGACCGAGTTGGATGCCAGAAGGGAAGAACACAACCGAGATTACGGGCGCATCGTCGCGGGCCTGCGCGGCTCTCTTTCTGGCCAATGGGAATTTGACGCATGGCTAACCTACACAAAAGCCAAAGAAGAAGAGGAGTTATTCAACGTTGCTTCGGAATCGCGGTTTCTCCAGGGTTTGCTGGTAGACCCGGCGACGGGTCAGTGTTTTGACCCATCCCGTGGCTGTGTAGGGCTGAACATTTTTGGCGAAGGAAACTTGTCGGCGGAAGGTGCAGCCTTCATCACTATCAAAGATATATTCAATCGAACCGAACGCACCCAGAAACTGGCCGCTGTGGTTCTCACTGGTCCGTTGTTCAACACCTGGGCGGGTCCGATCGATGTTGCGGTTGGGGTGGAGTGGCGCTCCGATGAGGGTGAATTTGAGGCCGACGACATACTCTTCACTGACGATGCGCTGGGTTTCCCCAGTGCGTCTCCAGTCGTTGGATCCGAATCCGTTTATGAGATCTATGGCGAAGCCATTATCCCACTGGCTGAAGGTGTTACCTGGGCGCAATACCTCGCATTGGAAATCGGTGCCCGGTTCTCGAGGTATGAAAACGCCGGTGAGTCATGGACCTACAAAGTCGGCGGGCAATGGCAACCGATCGACGCAGTGCGCTTTCGCGCCATGCACCAGCGCAGCGTCAGGGCTCCAAACGTTTCCGAGCTGTTCGAGGAACAGACAACTCAAGATTCGAGTTTCGTCGATTTTTTCAACGTAGACCCCTGCTCGGCTTCCGAAGATCCAGACGACCGCGGTAATCGGGAAAAGTGCATCTCCCAGGGCCTGCCTGCCGATCAGGTTGGAATCTTCGAAGCGACCCTATTTTACCCAACCCGCTTTACATTCGGGGGTAATCCGGATCTCGAGCCTGAAATAGCCGAAACCTGGACGGTGGGCGTGATACTGACCCCGGAGAGATTCGACAACTGGGAGGTTGCGGTCGATTATTTCGAGATATCGGTAGAAGACACCATTGGCAACATCAACGCCAGCCTCATTTGCTTCGACCCGATAAATACGAAAGGGCTGTTCTGCAACAACCTCGTCAGGGACGCCACCGGCAATGTTTCCTCTGTGGAAGAACTGATCAGCAATCGAGGAAACCTGGATACGCGCGGTGTTGATACGCAAATTCAATTTGTATCTGATCTTCCCGCGATGCTGGCAATAGCCGACGGCTATGCGCAGCTAGCAGTCAAAACGGTCTGGACCCATACGGTTTCCATAACGTCACAAGAGAATCCAGTGACTGCGAAGTTAGATTGTGCAGGCCGATTTGGCCTTTTCCCCTGTGGCTTCTTTTTCGACAATGCCGCCAGCACCTACCCGAAAAATCGTGTGACAACCAATGCGAATTACCAATCGGGACCCTGGAACGTACATCTGACCTGGCGGTGGATCGAGGGCACTCGGAATGCCGCATCGCTTTGGGTCGATGTCTTCGGAGGACCACCAGCGAATCCTGCTATCTCCTCAATATCCAGCCAGAACTACTTCGATCTCGGGGTTGGTTTCGCGTTTGCGGATCACACTACGCTTCGATTCGGAATCAGCAATCTCCTGGACAACGACCCCCCCTTTGTGGCGGACCAGTCCTTCAACAACAACACCGACACGCGTATGTACGACGTATTCGGCCGGAGTTTTTACCTGACGCTGTCTGCAAGCTATTAGCTGAATAGCCAATTGCTGCCCCTTCCGGGGCTGGTATGCAACCGAGACCCGGAATTAGCGACGGGCTATACTGGGCAAAGCGCAAAATAACAACAAACAGCTATTGTCAGGGGGCGCCTATGAGTCGTGGGTCCGGTTCGTCATCCAATCCACAAAAAGAGTTCGACGAACTCATCTCCGCACTTTCCACCAGTGACAGCCTGGATGCAAGAAAAGCGATCGATAAGTCGCTTTGGGACCGTTTTGGTTGCAGTGGCGCTGCTTTCATATCAGACATGGCCAGCTTTTCCAGCATCTCGCGAACGCTCGGCATCGGTCACTTCCTCAAGCTGATCTACCGGGCTCGTGAGATCATCGGGCCCATCATCGATGCCAATAACGGCACGCTGCTGAAATCTGATGGCGACAACTGCTACGCCTATTTCGAATTTCCGGACGATGCGATACGAGCCAGTATGGAAATCAACTCGACGCTATTCGAGGCAAACCAACATCTCGAACTCGAGGAGCATATCTATCTGTCAGTCGGAATAGATTACGGCGATCTGCTGCTCATCGGCTCGGAAGATTTCTATGGCGACCCTGTCAACACCGCATCGAAACTCGGCGAAGACCTCGCCGGCAAGTCTGAAACGCTGGTAACCGAACGCGCAATGGCCAAGTCCACTTTCTCGGCTCACGAAAACGCCGAACATATGGTCGCACGGATCTCCGACATCGAGATAGACTACGTCAGGTTTACGATGGCGGCGCCGGTCTCCGATGAGTAGGCCGCAGCTCGAAGCTGAATCACTTCGCCAGATTCTCGAGGTCACCCGCAAGCTGGCGGCGCCCTTCGACCTGGATACCATGTTGTCGGAAGTCGTAGACGCCGCCCTCAATATTCTGCACGCCGAGCGTGGAACCGTATTTCTGTACGACGAAACGACGGACGAACTGGTTGCTCGCGTTGCAACCGGATTGGAGCCTATCCGCATTGCAAGCGACAAAGGCATCGTCGGTGAATGTGCGCAGACCCGAACCACAATCAACGTTCCAGACTGTTATGCAGATGAACGCTTCAATCGGGAGATCGACAAAAAAACCGGCTACAAATCCCGGTGCATGCTGACAATTCCACTCATCGGTTACGAAGACTCCCTCGTTGGAGTCTTGCAGATTCTCAACAAGCACAACGGCATTTTTGATGAGCAGGACGAATTTGTGGGCTCCGCACTTGCCGCGCAAGCCGCCGTGGTATTGCACCGGGTCAAGCTGACGGAAGCGATGATCGTCAGCGAAAAACTCGACCGCGAGATCACCGTGGCTCGAGATGTGCAAATGGGCACCCTGCCTAAGCAGATGCCGAGCCTCAGAGGCTACGACGTCGCCGGAATGTTCTCGCCAACCGATCAGACCGGGGGAGATCTGTTCGATTTCGTGCCAATGTCCGATGACCTTCTGTTTGTGCTCATGGGGGATGCGACCGGGCACGGCATCGGCCCCGCGTTGAGCGCAACACAGGTGCGATCCATGGTCAGAGTCGCGCTGCGGTTCGGTGCAAGCCTCGACGACACCTTTACTCACATCACCGACCAGTTGGTCGAAGATCTTCC
>JACZXA010000152.1 GCA_022571865.1 Pseudomonadota bacterium | reverse complement strand
CTAGCCTGGATTATTCATGAAGAAGCGTAGCGAGGTTGGGTCGAGGGCAATTCGCAAGCGAATTGCTAAGCAGTTTGCGAAGCAAACTGCCAGAGTAGTAAGACGCCGGGCCTCGCAGGCTGGGTGCGCGGACTGGAGTGGAGCGGGTCCTGGTGCGAGTCTCAAGGCATTCAACCTGATTGTTCTATACCGAACGGCATCTGGTGCGTCCAGTGGTCGTAGTCGAATATCCACAAGTAAACCTTATGACACGTCTGATCAGTTATGCAGGCAAAGTGTCGCGATCGGGCGCTTGCGTCAAGTCTTTGGTCCCGTAGTATCCGTTGAACACAGGCACGCACCGACTTCGAGGAACTCACGTCCATGTCACGCAAACGAACGATCCTAATCTCGCTAACTGTCGTGGTGCTTGCCGTCTCCGCCATCATCGCGGGCTTCTTTACGCTGCTCCTCTCGGCCCTGGATCCCTTTGTCGCGGTATTCGATGAAAACTGCAGCGTCTGCCACGGAGAAAATCTCGAAGGCACGACCCTGGGAACCCCCCTGATCGGTGCGGAGCTGATCCATGGCGATACCGTTGCCGACCTCATCAGGAGCATCTCGGGCGGATACGCCGAAGCCGGCATGCCCCCCTGGTCACAGACTATGGAGGGGGCAAAAATTCAGGGTCTTGCCATCTACATTGCCGAAAGGCGCGTCGGGCGCAAGTTCACTGATTTCAAGGTCGACATGCCGCTGGTGTTACCGACGGACGTCATCGTGAGCGAACGGCACAGTTTCCGAATAGAAACCGTCGCGAGCAACCTCGATCCCCTGCCGTATTCCATCGCACCGCTCGAAGACGGGCGAATACTCCTCACGGAAAAGCAACTCGGCTTGAGCATCATTTCGCCCACCGGCGAACAATCCGAGTTGATTCAAGGCACACCCAAAGCCTACGACGACGGTTTCGCCATACCCGTTGTGGAACTGGAAGTAGGCCTCGGCTGGATGATGGATGTGGCCGTGCATCCAGACTATGCAAACAACGGCTGGGTCTACCTTCACTTCGGCGATCGATGCAGCCTGTGCAATCGCGCGAGTCGCGAATCCGGCAATGCGGTATCGATGAATGCGGTGGTTCGCGGACGCATCGAAGACGGAGCGTGGGTGGATGAGGAAACCATCTGGCGCGCAGACATAGAAACCTACACAGAAATGCCCGACATGGCAGCGGGTGGGCGCATTACCTTCGATGGCGAAGGTTATGTCTTCATCAGTGTCGGCATGAAAGGAACTTCGAACTACATGGGCATTCAGGATCTGAGCCTGCCCTACGGCAAAATTCATCGCCTGCACGACGACGGCAGAATTCCATTCGACAACCCCTTCATCGACGTTCCCGGTGCGCAGAAAACCATGTGGTCCTACGGTCATCGAAGCCCACAGGGGTTGGAATTCAATCTGCACACAGGACAACTATGGGGCACCGAGATGGGTCCTCGTGGCGGAGACGAACTCAACCTGCTGTTACCGGGCAGGAACTTCGGATGGCCGCTGTATTCCAAGGGGCTGAATTACGATGGCACGCCGGTGGCATACGGCAAAGAACTCGGTATTGAGTTCGAGCTGGAAGACATCGAACAACCCGTGCTGGACTGGACCCCTTCGCCCGCCATATCGAGTTTCATCTTCTACGAAGGTGAAGCGTTCCCCGAGTGGCAGCACAACGTCATCGTCGGAACCCTGAAAGCCACGGAACTTTACCGAGTGGTTCTGGACGGTGACAAAGTTGTTCACACAGAGATACTGCTGAAAGATCTGGCCCGGATAAGGGACGTCGAAACCGGACCCGACGGGGCTATCTATCTACTACTCGAACACGCATCCGGCGGACAGATCGTGCGCCTGGTACCGGACTAATCGCTGGTGGTATCGGTTTCCTCGGTGGGCGAATCGCCTCGACGCGCACGATCGAGGAGTGCTGACGCTTCGTGACGAAACACCTGGTAGGAAACGCCAGCAAGGTAAACCGAGGCCACAACCACGACAATCAAGGTGATGACGCCCGCTTCACCCATCATGAATGTGCGGGCGGCATCGATTGGCACCACACAGGCGAGCCCGAATGCGATTACCGCGATCCTTCGCGCATATACTTTCGCTATGATGCTCAAAACAAAATAGATGTTTGCCACAACAACCGGGGGAAACAGCAGGCGGTCTGCCACGAGGAACTCGACCCCGACGGCGATGAGCATCGAGACGGCAACACTTTTCAACGTCAGATCGAGATTTGCGCTCAGCCTCGGGATCATGATGGTCGTAGCACCTGAAAACCTGGCACGATCATAGTCACTCCACACTTGCGGGGTCTAGTCGTATCGACCCATCAGGCTTGCTCGCGGCGCTTTCCTTATTGGCAATCTCTTGAACGGAATCTGCTATCGTCTTGCTGAGCCTTTGTGTGCCAACAGGAAAAACGGTGAAAAAAATCGCGGTTTTTGTCGACGTACAAAATATCTATTACACCACCCGTCAGGCATATGGGCGCCAATTCGACTATCGAAAACTCTGGCAAAAAATAGCGGCGGGAGGAGAGATCGTTTCCGCAACCGCTTACGCAATTCATCGCGGTGACGACAAACAGCTCAAATTCCAGAACGCTCTCAGACAAATTGGCTTCACGGTAAAACTCAAACCCTATATTCAACGCAGTGACGGCTCGGCCAAAGGCGACTGGGACGTCGGTATTGCAATCGATGTATTGGAAACCGCAAAAGACGTTGACACCGTGGTGCTGCTTTCCGGAGACGGAGATTTTGATCTGTTACTGGAAAAAATCAGAAACGTACATGACGTGACCGCAGAGGTTTACGGCGTACCGTCCTTGACCGCCAACTCCCTCATTGAATCCGCCAGCCTCTTTCATCGTATTGACGAGAATCTGTTGCTGTAACAACGGATCTACGGCAGCGAAGTTCAAACCCTCGGCACTATTCAGCGGTACACGTCGTCTGGTTGAGAGTTGAGCGCGCCGTGGTTTCCTGATGGATGAGTACACAGTTCGAACCGCTCAACATCAGTCGAAAATGGTTGGGCTTGCGAAGATCGCGCCCCTGCAGATGTTTCGGTTCGATGATCAGCAGGCTGTCATCGGTCAGCGCATCGTCAGCGAGGGTGACTCGACTACCGTTGAGCGCTGCTCTGACTACCCGCAGCAGTTCGGCACGACTCTCGGTCGTCGGATTGCTGATGTGTGCCGGCACATCCGCTTCCTTGGAGAGCGCTTTGCAGGTACACAGGGAGAAGATTACCCCGAGCAGCACGAGTGCTCTGACAGATTTCATGGCCGGTCCATAATTCTGTTTTGAAGCCATAGGCTTGCCGGAGCATTTCCGTCCACGGCAGACAGGTCCGATCCAGCCGAGGTCAGAATCGCGCCTGGCGCAGTCAATCCCGTTGGGGGATCCGGACAATCCTGACTGTCCCGATACGCGAGCGCCGCGGCGAGGCGGCCTTCATCCACGTCACCCAGCGCATGAGTGAAATCATCCGCAACCGAACAGCCCGGCAAAGTCTCGTCGTCCACCATTCCGCCCGCACCGGCGGGAGAAAAACCATCGGAATAATCTCCAAACCCCTGGTTGTTTTCACCCCTGAACTGGATCGTGAAATACGTGGTTCCACAATTGCCCGTTGGATAAAAACCGTACGGTTTCCCACAGGTGGTAGAGCCAATCTGAATGACTTCCACACCCACGCCGCGCAGGCTGTTCATAACGGACTCGCTCGCAGAACAGGTATTCGGCCCGGACAAAACAAACACACGAGGCAGATCCAATGTCGGCAGCGGCTCGCCCGCGGGTTCTGAGAAGCCTAAGGTGGTTGAATGAAACGGCGTCGGCGACAACGCTTGGCCCGTCACTGGATTGATCGTCGGGTATTTGTCGTTGAAAACCAGATCCTCGAAAATCTCCCCGGAGGTTGTCGGCCCGGCACCGGCGATCATGTACGCGAATTCGCTGGCAAGGTCGAGAAATCCGCCGCCGTTGTAGCGCAGATCGACGATCAGATCCGTAATGGCCATTCCCTGAAGCTGCTCGACGGCGTCGACCAAACCCGTTTCGGCGGTTGCGATGTGGCTGTTGAACAGCAGGTAACCCACATTGCCCGTCGGGGTCGAGATCGAGCTGACATTCTGCACCGGCATCGAGGTGACTTCTTCCGCAGTCATCGTGATCTCACGCTCGGTTCCGTCAATATCGCGCACCGTGAAGGTGTGAGTGCCCCCGGCCTGCTCAGGAAAAAGCGCATCGTTCAACACATCGATGTCCTCCTGGGAATTCGCGTTGACAACATCGACACCGTCCGCAATCAGCACTTCGGCACCGCGCACGAGAGCGGCATCTCTCGCCGGGGAATCCGGCTCGGTGTAGGCAACCACGACTTCGCGTGGCGGCGTTGATTCGATGAGCACCCATCGAGCCCCGTAACCGGCGGAGATGCCCGACTGTGACAACTGAAACCACACATCGCTCGGAAAGGTGAAATGAAACTTGTCTTTGGGTTGGCCGGATGGTGTGGTTGCGTTCGTTACCAGCAGGTCGAAATAATCCGGCGTCGCATGAAGTGAAGGGTCTCGGTCGGTGATTTCGCTGTACCAGAGGTAAGTGTCGTTGCTATAGGAGCGCAGAAAATTGTTTTCATCGACGGCATCTCCCTGAACATCAGGAAAAGCTTGGTTCGTGCTGGGGTCGATGCCACTGCGCGGGGCGAGACACTGTGCCGCATAAATACTGGCGGCCAGAAACGTCCCCTCGATCCAATCGGTGCTGGTACCTACGGGTGGAGTAACTACACCACCGCCACCACCACCGCTACTGCCACCACAGCCGGACAAACCCAGCGCAAACGCACCCAGGATCACGAGATTCGTCCTGGCAGAGCCATTGATTCGCATTAGGATCGGCCATCCCCCTTCGACTGCTTTTACTACGTCCCCGAGCCAATAAGATACACCGGTTTGCACACCCGCACATCCATGGGCACTACATCGGCGCACACTCGGTCGGTCGCCGGGTGCGCGCCACAGCCCTAACAAGCACAAAAACTGTCTTACCGTCCGACTGAAATACCAAAAGCAACTACCCAACTGCAATTCCATTATGATGCACGGCTGCCTGCCCGGAAAAAATGAATGACGGATTTCAAACAAATCGCCCCCGCCTTCGTCGAGATGGCCCACAACATTGTCTGGTGCACAACGGCAACCGTCGATGCCAGGGGGCGTCCGCGTTCACGGGTATTACACCCACTATGGCAGTGGGACGGTGAGACACTTACCGGTTGGGTCGCAACTGGGCCGACCCCGACCAAAATCGCCCACCTCAAGGCAAGCCCCTACGTCTCCTGCAACTATTGGGCTCCGGGCCACGACACCTGTGTCGCCGAATGCCGGGCCGAGTTGGCAGTGGATGCCGAAACCAAACAGATGGTCTGGGATCTATTCCGGAACGCGCCGGAACCGGTGGGTTACGACCCCGCGGTAATTCCTGCATGGGAAAACGCCGAGTCACCTGCGTTTGCCGCCTTAAAACTCGACCCCTGGCGCCTTAGAGTCATGCCGGGAACTGTCATGACGGAAGGTAAAGGAGAGTTGCTCACCTGGCAGGAGTAACCGGTTCGGCAGCGCGGGGACTGGTGTATCGAAGTCGCTTGTTCGTTTCCGCGAACGGAAGATGAGACGGAACTAGCTGTGAAGACAATCGTCATGCGGAACGAACAGGGATATGCCAAAAGATTGACGTTGTCGCCAGAGCCCAATGAGCAAAAGCAATGCCATGGTCGATCATGCAGAACCATGCATCGATCAACGGCACAAACCCGAGGGTTCGTCGGAATCTGGCTGGACAGTCTGTGGCAATAGTCGTTTCAGCATTTTGTTGGCTTTCATAGTGGATGTATGGTGGGATGCCAGAACACAAGCTCACCGCGAACGAGCGGGGATGGCGCCCACATCGAATCGTGAGGTTCGCGCATAAAGTTACCAGCAATCGGCAGCCCAGTGACAAAACCGGTTTTGTACCTATTTGCGATTTCTCACTACTGCGAAAAAGCGCGCTGGGCATTGGATTATCTCGATATCGATTTCGAACTGAGCCACGTTGCGCCAGGTCTGCACATCGCGCTGGCAAAGAAGCTCGGGGCACCTGCTTCGACTCTACCGATACTGGTCGCCGACGGGCAACTGGTGCAGGGTTCGGCAGCAATCATCGATTGGGCTGACGCTCGAGCGCCGAGTTCGAAACGCCTGACACCACAAACAAACCACGAACCCTGCACGGCGCTGGAAAAGCGCCTCGATGATGTCATCGGTGTGCATATTCGCCGCTATTACTATTCAGAAGCACTCATTGAATACCCGCAGACGGTAAAACCTATCTTTACCGAGAAACTAGGTTTGCTGCAAAAACTGCTGATTGGCGTGCTGTGGGGAGTGGTGCGCAAGGTAATGATCAAAAGCATGGATCTCGGACCTCACCAAGGCCAGGAATCCAAACGCGTTATTGAAGTGGAACTGAGTTGGCTCGACGAGATATTGTCTGATGGAAGGCGGTTTCTAACAGGAGAACGGTTGTCGCGTGCCGATATCGCTGCAGCCAGCCTGCTGGCGCCACTCGCGGCACCGATGCAGCATCCAACCTATACCAACCTGGTCGTACCACCACATGTTGCCGACGATCTGGTTGGCTGGGATGACCGCAGAGTGATCAACTGGGTTCGCGAAATCTACCGTCAATATCGCTGATTACCACCATGGGCTATGGTTATGATCAAACGATCGGAAATGAGCGCGCGCGACCTGCGGCCTCCTGGCGCGACGTTGGACAAGGGGACTTCATGGCGAATACCGAGGAAGAGTACAACATGGATATCGTTCGAAAGCGAATACGACAGATCGAAAAAAGCGCTCCGTAAACTTCGAGGTGAAGACGACGATCCCAGCCCGGTGGCTAGTTTCTCACCTGAGAAACCTCCTGAAAAACAAGGAGGAGCCGCATTGGCAATTCCGACCTCTGAAGATCCTGAGAGAACTTGAGGGACAGCGGCGGAAAATTTTCATCGCATCGTTGCCGGCTACCGCCACCTGAGTCAGTTTCCCAGGGGTGGCTGGCGCGCATTCGACTGGTGTTGGTGATTTTGCGTTCGTCTTTTTCGGCGGTGCGGTGGTGGGCTGGGGGCTGGCGGTGGTTACCCGTTACGTTCTCGGCCGGGTGGAAGGCGATCCGCTGATTGAAATATCCCTGACTACGTTCCTCGCCTACTTTTCTTTTCTGTTTGCCGACCACGGCTGCATGTCAGTGGAGTCATGGCAACGGTGGCGGTTGCCTTGACCATCGGCGGCTGGGTCGCGCCAAAATTTCTCGTTCCGATATCCGCCCCGTATTGCGATACTAAAGCGTCACGTTGGAGGGAGGGCATCGTGTCAATAAAATTAAGGCTCTCGGCGGGACTATTGTATTTGGGCGCATTGAGCGCAGTGCTCGCATCATCGACTCAGGCCGCCAACGCATACGCCGACGAGATGCGTTTTCAATTGGACAAAATCGCGGCAACGGAGGAACAGACCCAACCGTTCCGCGACTTACTCGCCAAATATTTCAGCGACCGCAACAACGTGCTCGACCGGGTCAGGAAAAAAACGCATATGGCTTACGCTCCATGCGAGCCGAAAAAAAAATGCGATCAAATTCTAGCCAAACGTATCAGTCGCGAACTCAGAAGGGTAGCAGATCAGTCTGTGGAAGCCATGTCAGAGGTGCTTATGAAGGATCAGCTCGAGCACTATGAGAAATTCGTGGAGATCGCCAACAGTCAATTCATGATGAGAGCCGGTTTGAAATAAAGAGAGTTAAGGGCTCTCAAACTATCGCAGGACCTTCAGTAACTGGTCAACCGCGACGCTGGACATTGTCGTCTCAGCCCCATCTGGCCACCTCACAACGACGCTGGCGGTTGTCGCCGTGCTCAAGCCGAAATGTACCTCTAACGGATTCTGTGAGGTGAAATTATTCCCAGCGTGCACCTCGCGAATCTGTGTCCCAAGGGTGGTGGTAACCGTGACAAGTGCACCGATGCCGTATCCGTTCGCGCCACTATTCTCAAGAGTCACGCCGAGATAGTGATTCGAATTGCTGCTGTCGTTGCGGTAGTAAACCAGATGATTCTGATCGTTGTTCGTCAGAACGATGTCGATGTCGCCATCGCGATCGGCGTCGAAGCAAGCTACACCGCGAGCCAGTTCCACGTCGGTCAACCCAGCGGCAGTGGCTGCCTCCACAAACGTGCCGTCACCTTGAGAATGGAAAAAGCGAATTTGATCGACCGTGTAGTCGTTCAAAGTAGCTCCTTTACCACCTTGCCAGCCGTTGACGTGAAAAATGTCGAGGTTGCCATCGTTGTCGAAGTCGGCAAAACAACTGCCCCAGCCCCAACCACCATCGGCAACACCCGCCATGTCCGTTACGTCTTCGAACGTGCCGGTACCATCGTTGCGGTAAAGCCGGTTACCAATATAGGCTTCGGTAGGACTTTCGTCGAAAATTGAAGAGACAAACCAATCCATATCACCGTCGTTGTCGTAGTCGCCGGTTGCAGCACCCATACCGGCTTGATCGACAATGACACTGCGATCGGTCGTCTTGGTGAATGTCCCGTCGCCGTTGTTGATGAACACCTGGCTCGCACCGAAGTCGGCGGCCATCAACAGGTCACCGTCCCCATCACCGTCAATGTCGCTGAAGTTTGGTGTGAACGTGCGATCCACCATCAGGTTCGCTTGCCCGACCGGTTCAATGAGAACAGGGGCAATTCCTGACTGAATGCTTGCGCTTACGAAAGTGCCATCGCCGTTGCTCTGCCATACAGTTTCGGTATCCGCTTGTTGGTTCGCACCCCAATGACTGAGGAATAAATCGAGATCACCGTCGAGGTCGTAGTCAAAAAAAGTTGCGGAGATGGTATTACTTACGGTAAGGACGATGCCCGATTGAGAGGTGACATCAACGAACAGGCCATTCTGATTCTCCATCAGAAAGAAACTGTCGTTTTCGATAGCTCCGACGAATAGGTCGAGATCGCCATCTCCATCGATATCGGCAAACGTCGGACCGCTACCCAGGTGTTGCATGTCGAGGCCAACCGAAGGAGCAACGTCGACAAAACTGCCGTCCCCCTGGTTCTGATACAGATGGTTGGGTTCCCCGTCGCCGCCGACTACGTAAAGATCGATATCGCCATCGGCATCGTAATCCACCGCCGCAATACCACCACCGAACGCCTCCGGCATTGACTGCAAAGGCGCAACGATGGAAAACATCCGAGTCAGACCTGCCTGCGCCGCAATTTCTACAAACGTAATTTCATCGGGTGCAGGTGGAGGCGCGGCCACAATCTGCGGCGGGTTGTTACCACCACCTCCACAGCCCGATAAACTCATAGCTACACAAGCGCCGAATACAACCGCTTCGATTTTGCTCCCACCCATCAACACAACTATACCTGATTCCGTCCACCAGCGAGGCTTCACCAGTGCGAGAAACCGTAGTAGGCGTGTAAAGAATTGGACCGGGCTAGTTGTCTGCAGCCGCCCAGCAATCCTCAAAACGAGCATTCACGATGGGTCCGTACGAGACTTGCGGCTGCCGAATCGATTAAAAAAGTGTAACCTCCCAGCATCCCGGTCAAACGGGATTCAAACAGCGAGAAAGAGCCAACAATGCAGCCATGAGCGATCAACCAACTGTCTCCAAGGTACTTGAAAAGCGCCAGGATGCCAGCCGCCGAAAACTGCGAATGTTATTTATCGTCGTATTACTGGTCGCTATCGGTTTCGTCGCTGGGGATTGGTTTTCTGCTAAGGCGGGATTTCTAAAAACCTTGGTGTATGGTGCCGGTGGTATTCACATAACCAGCGATCCTTCCGGGGCGGAGGTCCTTGTAGACGGCATCGTCATTGGCGTTACACCATTTAATCTGGATGCGATGTTGTCCGGTAAATACACCCTGCAGGTTAGACATCCTTACCATCCTCCTCACATCGAGCCGTTGCTGATAGAAAGAGGATCAAGTCATCGCTTTGCCATAAACTTCCAACCTGCGTATGGCAGCTTGTCACTAGCAAGCAACCCCGTGGGAGCAACCGTCAAATTGGATGGAGAGCTATTGACGCAGGTCACGCCAATGCAACTACCCCAACTGCAGGCAGGAAATCATCAGGTGGTGTTTTCCATTTTTGGTCGCAAGGTGATCGAGCGCGAAATCGAAGTGCTGCCAGGCTCGAGTGAGAGTCTGGTGGTGGAACTGAACCGAATGGACTCGAGCGCGTTAACGGTTAACACCCACCCATCTTGGGCGACGGTGAATTTGCTGTACGTCCCGGTTAAATATGAACCCGGAGTGAGGGTTCCCACGGGCGAGTATCTGATTGAAGTGCGCGCTTCGGGTTATGAATCCCAGACCCGCAACGAGAAACTGCGGGTCGGTATCAACGTCATCGATATCACGTTGAAACGGGTGAACGCTAAGTTAATCGTTGTTACAACACCCGCCGACACCAGAATTGTGGTCCGCGCGGGCCGCGACGTGAATTCGAGAGTTTATACAAATAACATGGTATTACCCACGGGGCCTGTCGAAGTACGCGTTCAGAAGAAAGGTTATCGCACGATAGTAAAACGGATTGATCTGAGTCCATCCGGCCGACACCTCGAACTGACCCTTGAGAGGATCTCCGTTGTCATCGGTCAACGGATTCGCGATGCATTCCGCGATGGCTCAGGTCACGCGCCTGAGGTAGTCGTGATCGGAGACGGTTCGGCCACCCGACCAGGAGGGCGCGGTTACGTAAACATGACCGACCCTTTCGCAATCGGAGTCGCTGAAGTGACGATAGGTGAGTATCGAACGTTTACTGCTGACACAGGCCGCGAGATACCCGTGGTGAAAGGCGCAGATTCTGACGAGCACCCCATCGCCAAAATCAGTTGGTCCAATGCAGTGGCATATACCCGGTGGCTGACTAAACAAACAGGAAATAGGTATCGACTACCGAGCGAAACTGAGTGGGCCTATGTTGCCTATTCGGGTTCAATAGGGGGT
>JACZXA010000151.1 GCA_022571865.1 Pseudomonadota bacterium | reverse complement strand
TGCGGATTCGAACTGCTACCATCGTCTGGGGTCGGTTCCAGAATGCTGGTGCTGTCCGAGGTGTACGACCATTGCAGCCGCACAAACCCGTTACCGTCAATGATATCCATGGGCCAATAGTAGGTAGCCCACGCGGAAGCTTTGAGTTCCGGCGTAATCGGAAGCCGGTTGCCTTTGTTGACATTCACGATGCCATCACCGGTCAAGTCTAACGTCGAGTCCGTTTCCGCTTCCAGCCATTCGGCATTCATGCCGACGATGAATCTGTCCGAGAAGGCAAAATCGAGTTCTATTGACGCCCCCATAATGTGTGCATCACCGGCATTCGCCACGAGGTTCTGCCATGGCTGGCCACAGACGCCGGCAATGGATTCGCTGGGCCCTCCGGGACATTGCACCTGGCTCGGATCGACCAGCTCGAGTTGGTAGTCCTCCCAGTCCATGTAGAAGGCTGTTACATTGATCCTTCCTGCTCCGTCAGCAAAAATTTTCTTCAGACCGGTTTCCCAGTTGGTCATCTTGTCCGCGTAATAGTTGTTCGAGAAGAACGGCTCGCCACGGCTGCGGTTGGTACCTCCCGGTCGATACCCTACCGTCCACAGGCCGTAAACCATCGTGTCGTCATCCACGTTGTACGCAACGCTCAACTTGGGCACGAACTCGGTTTCGCTCCCCTTGTGGGACGGAATACCGTCGACGTATTCCGGGGTAAATTGTGTTTCCGGGTGTTGTACGAAGTAGGTGTTGTCGTTCTCGCGGTCGAAATAACGACCCCCGACCGTGACATCGAGTTGGTCGGTCGCGTGCCACGTCACTTCGCCAAATATCGCGTTCTGCTTCCAGTCGGTTTTGCTGTCGGAATACCAGTGCATGCGGGCATCGGGGTAGGTCATACCGTAATACTGCTGCCAGTAATCGAGGGATATCGAATCCTGATAGCTGTTGCTCGTCGGGTAGCCGAAGAAAGCCTGCCAGGCGTTGGAGCTGTCCTCGTAATAATAGCCGACGAGCCAGTCCACCGTATCACCCTGGTGGGTTAAACGAATCTCCTGGGTAAAACGCTCCTGTTGTCCAGGAATATCATAGGCGGACAAATAGTCACCACTGACCGTCGGCGAGTGGCAGTACACGGGCCAGAAAACAACACCACCACCGGCTGGATCTGCGTAGTACCAGTAGTAGATGGCCGGATCCAGCGCGTAGGTCTGACAATACAAGGCTGCCCAGTAGTGGTGGTAAACCGTGTTGTCGAAGGTATGTTTTATATCACGGTCGTAATACGACGTTGCTGAAACGAGCTGGGCAAATCCCAGATCGCCTTCGATGACCAGCGAGTACATATCGTACTCGTCGTCGCGGAACTCGTCGTTATAACGCACGACCTCGAGGTCACCGACAAACGGATCGTAATCGTTGTACGCACCGGATTCGGTGTTCTGATGAAGCGCCGTTATCGTGGCCGCCCAATCGTCGTTGATTTCCCAACGTAGAGAGGCACGCCATCCATTAATATCCGAGTCGTTCCAGTCTTTCTCTATGGCTCCGCGATTGTCCAGCGTACCGAATCCGGCCGGAAGCGCGCCGTACTTTTCGTTGATCAGACCGTCAACCCCGGAGAAATCAGGAGTGTGACCAAATACGTTGTCGATATAGCCGCCGTCTCTCGCGCTGAAACCCACCAGTCGAAGCGCCAGTTTGTCTTCGATCAACGGGAAATTAAGTACGACGGAGCCGTCATAACTTTCTTCCCCTTCGGACATCGTGCGCAGACCAATGTCGATGACAGCTTCGAATTCATTCATCACAGGCTTGTTGGTGACGATGCGCATCGTGCCGGCCTGAGCGTCAGAACCGTAGATTGTTCCCTGAGGTCCGGACAGTGCCTCGATACGCTGAATGTCGACCATCCGAATGGAGGGCTGCTCGCCCGTTGAGGTCAACGAAATTTCGTCCAGATAAACCGATGAGGTCGTCTGGGCAATATAGCTGCCTCCACCGTCCGTGGTAGCGCCACGGAATACGATGGTATTCGATCCGTTGCCGTAACTCACGACGTTCACCGACGGCACAAATCGTGCGTAGTCGGCGATGGATCTGGCGCCCATGTTCTTGATTTGTTCCTGCGACAGCGCTTGCACGCTGGCGGGAATGTCCTGAACCGATTCGGTGCGTTTGCGCGCCGTCACGATTATTTCTTCGATAATTGCTTTACTGCTTTCGCTCTCCGCAGCGTCAACTTGCGACGCGGGGTAAAGCACAGCGGTAACCGCAGCTGCTATTGGTGTCAAAGCAAACTTTTGATGGTGTCCCATGATCTCTCCTCTCCGGATACCATGTGGCTATTTAAGAACTGTGGCCGAAGCCGACAGCCAGATGTAGGCTAATTTTATTGAACCCCAAACGCGCACAGAATGTCGCAATGAAGCGACTTCTGCTCTACCTAGCCTATAGGGAGACTACGCCTAACGGGGTTTTGCGGCAAGTCGGATGATCAGCGGGTTGGACAAGAAAAATTGCTTTAAAATCAGTATTTTAGCTCTGTAAGCGACAACGGGGTCAATCGACGATTCGAGGTCGATCGGCCGCCGGTCGGCCTCTCAGCATCGGTTCGAGTATTTCGATCAACTCACCCAGATGGGACTCGTAATGGCGCCACAAGTTGACCGAACTCTCGTAGATGGGTTGGCGAACCTGCTCGGAACTCGCGGTTTTGACCGCACGGTCGGTTTCGTGAAAATTCACGCAGGCGTCCTCGAAAGGCAGTTCGCAGAACTCGAGGATTCTACTGACCTGGGATTCCAGGTTTTCCACCACGTCTTCGTAGTCGACATGGAGCACGTTGCCAGGCAATACCTGCTGCCAGTGATCCATCAGCCGCTGATATTGCACGTAATATTCGCCAAGTTCCGTCAGGTCATAGGTGAATGGCTGGCCACCCGCAAACAGCTGCTTGTAGCTGCCGAAGCAGCTGTCCAGAGGGTGGCGCCGGGCATTGATTATTTTCGCGTTTGGCAAGACCAGGTGCAGCAAACCGGCGTACATGAAGTTGTTTGGATTCTTATCGATAAATCGGGGCAGATCGCCACGGTATTTCCGGGTCCTTTCCAGGTATTGATTGCCGATCTTGGCCCATGCACGCTCCCCGAGACTGGTAAGAACCTCCGGAAAATGGCCAAGCTCGGGTTCAACCTTAGGTGCCGGAATGGATCGAACCACCCAGGGTAAATCGCTCAACTCGTGCGTGCCTTCGACCTGGCTATGGCTCGCCAGAATCTGCTCTACGAGAGTTGAACCCGAACGAGGCAGCCCGACGATGAATATCGGCGATGAATCGGCAACACCGTGCCCCGCGTGCTCACGTAGAAACTGCTCCGTGAATATTTCGATCTGGCGATCCGTCGTTGATTCGGTATCGACCGGATCGTAAATCTCCGAGCGACGCCGTTTCTGGTTGCAGCGTTGGAAATATCCGAAGGCGCGATCGTAGTCCTGCCGCCCTTCGTATTCGAGACCGAGCGCATTACACAACTGCACAGCCGGCAGATCGTCGAGGGTCTCGTCGTCCAGTAGAGCTTCCATCGCGTGCACTTCGTCGTCTTCGAAGCGGAACGTCTTCATGTTCGCGAGGCTCCAGTAAGGCTCGGTGTTTTTGGGGTTCGCCGATATGTTGCGCCGGTGCACGGCGATCGCTTCGGGTTGCCTTCCCAGGGTTTTGAGTTGATGGCCCAGCCCGGAAAAGGCGCCAGGGTGCTTAGGAGCCAGTTCGAGTGCGTGCTGGTAACTCAGGATCGCTTCGTCCCCCAGACCCGCTCTTGCCCGAGCGTTTGCCAATGCAATGTGTGATTCGGCCATGTCGGGCACGAGTTCGACGACACGCTCAGCGCTTTCGATGGACTCCGGGTGTTTTTCCTGTTCGCATTGCACCGTTGAAAGGTCGAGCCACGCTCGGGCATAGTCGGGCGCACGCGCGACCGCCCGCAGCAGCATAACCTCGGCATCGCGATACTTATGGTGTTTAGTTGCGACGACGGCCAGCAGTCGCATCGCTTCCACATGGTCCGGATCGCGGGTAAGAATATCGCGGTAGATGTTCTCCGCTTTGCCGGGCTCGCCATTGCGCTCGAGTTGCGCAGCGTTGGAAATTTCTTCTGCGAATGGCATTTTCTTTCGGCGTGTCTCGGTACCCGGTTGAGCTTGAGTCATCATTTCACGGGCACGACTTATCTTTATGTGGACGTCGGAGCGGCCCGGATCAAGGTGAATCGTATGCTCATAGGATTTGATTGCTGCTTCGATCTTGCCCTCTACGAGCATCAAATCAGCAAAAGTTTCGTGTGCGACGGGAAAACCCGGGTGCAGGGACCTTGCTTTTTCGATATGGACGCGGGCATCGGTAAATTGCCGCAAAGCAATGAATGCTCGGCCCGCAAGGCATAGGATATTGGCATCCTCAGGGAACTCATCGAGGCTTTCGAGGCATACCCTGGCGGCAAGTTCGGCATTGCCAGTACGCATATGGGCGACGGCGCGCTCGAAACATTCCTGTTGGCGTTGTGGTGGGTTGATTTTGCGCTCCGGCGATCTTCTGGCAGCGGGGTAGTTCACCATAGCTCTGCGACAGATGCCACCACCCGACTCGACCCTTCCCGTTTGTGTGGGGTGGGCGAACGTTCTAGTCTGCGCGAGCGTAATCAAGATCTCGATAAGGCGCCTGCTTGAATACTTATAAGGAAGCAACTCGCAGTAACAACTTCGTGTTGTCAGCGGAGCTGGCAATGCACCCGCAATCGAGTGCTGCGGACGCCGTCAGTGGGGCTGCGGCTTTGTCGGCGTGTGTTGACGGTGTTGTGCTGACCGATAATCAGTACGGGCAAACCCATATGTCGCCGCTGGCGGCGGCAAGTCTGCTGCTTGAGGCAGGGGTTGATCCGGTTGTGCAACTCTGCTGTCGTAATCGGAACCGTACCGCGCTTGTCAGTGAATTGTTGGGGATGCGCGCAATCGGGGTAACCAGCGTGATGCTCATTCAGGGAAACAAGGTTCCGGACGGGTTTGAACCGCGGCCGCGTTCCGTGATGGATATGCAAGCCAAGGAATTGATCAGTACGGCGCAGACGATCAACCTGGACGAAGATCTCGCGGGAGAAGACTTCCTGATCATCGCGAGCGGTACGGTGCATGACCCGCAACCCGGGTGGCAACCCGAGGAGTTGGTGGGCAAAACCAGCGCAGGAGCCCAGGTGATCATCACTCAATTGTGTTTTGACGTCGAGATGCTGAAACGCTACATGGCCTATCTGGTTGCTCAGAAACTGGTACACCAGATGAGCTTCGTCATCAGCCTTGCAACGCTGCCGTCAGCGGATGTAGCCAGGTGGTTGCGAGATAACCGCCGTCGGGCATTGATTCCGCCCGACATCATCAAGCGGCTGGAACAATCGGTGGATGGTGAAGCCGAGGGCGTAGCGATTTGTAGCGAACTCTTGCGGCAGTATGCCGAAATCCCCGGTATCTCGGGGGTTAATCTGATATCTCCGGGCGATCCTGGCACCATTGCTGCCGCCGTTCGAGACAGCGGCCTGTCGAAAGCCGAGTAACAACCAGAATCATGCGACCCGATGCGCAATTTACCGAAGCTGTTCGTCTGACAGGCGACGGTAACCTTGGTGAAGCAGAAACTTTGTGCCGAAACGCCCTCCGCTCGGATGCCCACGACGTCAGCATGCTGGCTCTGCTGGGTGCGATTCTACTGAAAGGTGGTCGCATCGAGGAAGCGCAGACAGTACTCACAGACGCGGTCGAGATGGCGCCGACGTTCGCCAAGCCTCATGAAGATCTTGGGTTTCTTTATATGCACAAGAAAGATTATTCCGCGGCCGCTGGATTCTTCAGGAAAGCCGCGGATATCGACGCAACTCAGGCGTCCGTGTTTTTCGGACTGAGCCACGCTTTACACGAACTCGGGCGGAACACCGAAGCTGAGGACGCGCACAAGAAGTTTCTCACGTTGTCCGTTGACTCGAATCCGCTTGCGGAGATCGTTTCGTTGCGTAACACCGGTGACCTCGACAAAGCCAGGACGGCTTGTGGTCGTTTGTTAGCTCGAGAACCCGGGAATCACCAGGCAATGCGCCAGCTTGCCATGATTGCCGCGGAAGAGGGGCAGGCGCCGGAAGCCGAACGCTTGCTGCTTCGGGTGGTGGAACTCGCACCCGACTCGATCGTTGCCGTTATGGATCTCGCGAATTTCTACCGCGATCAGCAACGATTTCCAGAGGCAATCAGTGGGTTCCAGCGCGCGATCGATTTCGCGCCAGACGACTCGGACGCCCGCTTGGGGCTTGCGCACTCGCTGTTTACGATTGGCGAGGCACAAGCCGCACTTGCGGCCTTTTCGGCGTGCCTGGAATTCGATGACAGTCAGGAAGCGGCGATGTTGGGTTGCGGCAATGCACTCAGAATGCTTGGACGCAGCGGCGAAGCCGTGGATGTCTATCGACGATGTTTATCAAGGGAGGGCATATATGCTTCTGCCTGCTGGAATCTCGCGAGCATGCGCAGTTACGAGTTCGACGACCAAGCGTTGGCCGATATGCATGCACGCCGTCGTGAGCCGAACATCGATGATCAGGCAGCCGTGAGTCTCGATTTCTCAATCGCCAAAGCGCTGGATGACCGCGCCGAGTACGACGACGCCTGGAAACATTACGTTGCTGGAAATCATCGGCAACGGGCAGCGGTGCAATTTGACGGCGTTGGTTTCGAAACAGGTATCGATTCCCTGGTTGGGACTTACAGCCAGAATTTTTGCAGTCGCGAAAAGGCTCAGCGGGCAATGGATGCCACGCCGATTTTCATCGTCGGCATGCCACGGGCAGGTTCGACGCTGCTCGAACAGATCCTGGCGAGCCACAGCCAGGTTGAAGGCACG
The DNA here is from genome assembly GCA_022571865.1 of Pseudomonadota bacterium. Lineage (GTDB taxonomy): Bacteria > Pseudomonadota > Gammaproteobacteria > Pseudomonadales > Azotimanducaceae > SMWK01. Next base: position 4,215 of record JACZXA010000151.1, on the reverse strand, counting down.
ACGGAGCTACCGTACTTGCAGCGCATGGCGTTGCTGGCACACACCTCCCCCGCGAATGGCATTTCAGCACCGATCGTAACGAGCGACGACGATCGATTGCGTGCACTGGGGGAAGAGTACCTTCGCGCGTGTAGGAGACATCGGCCTGAGCAGAAGCCATTTTTTATCGACAAGCTGCCCGATAATTTTCAGAATGTTGGCTTCATCCACCTGATCTTGCCGAATGCGATCATTATCGATGCCCGGCGAGAGCCCATGGACACTTGTATTGCTAACTTTCGCCAATTGTTCGGCCAGGGTAAGGAGTTTTCCTACGACCCGATGGAAATAGGTGAGATGTACCTGCAGTACGCCCGCATGATGCAACACTGGGACGACGTGCTGCCGGGTAAGGTCTTGAGGGTTCGTTACGAGGATGTGGTTCGCGACACCGAGCAGCAGATCCGGCGCATGCTGAAACACTGCGGGCTCCGCTGGGAAGATGGGTGCTTGGAGTTCAGTACAACCGAACGAACGATCACCACGGCAAGTTCGGAACAGGTACGACTGCCTATTTTTTCCAGTTCAATCGGATTCTGGCGTAATTACGAAGCTCATCTCAGTGAACTAACAGAAGTTCTACAGCCGCTGATCGGAGGTCAACGATGAAAGTATTCGCAGGTAGTTCCAAAGGCGTGTTTGGCATTGAAAACGGAGACGCTCGGCGGGTCCTGGAAAGTCGCGGTGTTCGTGATCTTGTCAAGCTGGGCGATCGGTTGTTTGCAGGAACGGGATCGGGTTTGTTTGCGTCGGATGACGCGGGTGAAACCTGGTCTCTGGTCGGCCTGCAGGACCTTGAGGTCTGGCAGATTCGAAGTTCTGCCGATGGTGTTCTTTATGCAGGCACCCAACCGGCCGGGCTCTATAAAAGCGAAGACGCTGGAACGACCTGGGCAGAGGTGGAATCCTTCGCCTGCGCGCCGGAAGCAGAGCGGTGGTGCATACCGGTTGAACCTCCGCTTCCGGGTCGCGCCCGGGCATTGGTAATCGATGCGGAGAATTCCCGGCGCTTGTGGGTGGGGGTCGAAGTGGGTGGAATCATGCGCACGGATGACGGTGGAGAGAACTGGGAACTGAGCCTGCCGGGTGAAAACCCGGATCTGCATATGCTGTATGCGCATCCCGAAAAGCCGGAAGTGCTGTTCGCGTCCACCGGTTACGGTCGACTCGATGGCGTTGCGGACATGATCGAAGGTAATGCCGGTGTGTTCCGCTCGCTCGACTATGGCAGAAGCTGGCAGTACGTGTGGAAAGGCATCACACCGCGGTACTCGCGGCCGATGTGTATCGATCCGCGTGCACCTTTTGGGCTCACAATCGCGAGTGCGCCAAACGCGTTTTCGAGCTTCAAGGACGAACAGGGTGCGCAAGCGATGTTGTTTCGATCGGAAGACGAAGGATCTTCCTGGCGCTCGATCTGCGATCCGGCACATACACCCTCACGCGCAAACATCCACGGATTGACACCGGATCCGGACGAACCGGGCGGGGTGGTGATCGGCACAGACACGGGCGAAGTCTGGCGAGTCAGCAACGAAGCCGAGTGGACGCCGCTGGGTGCCGGTATGCCGGCGATACTGTCAGTCGTCGCATTCTGAACAATCGAGTCGGTTGTAGGTCCGCAACACCTCCTGCAATCGCTCATGGGGTAGTGCATGAACCGTTCGGTCGTTGATGCCGGTCATGGTTTCGGCGGCGACCAATGCATTGATGATGGATTCCTCAGCTGCCTGAACCGTTGCTTCAAACAGACGGGTCATCCACGCGTTTGGCAATATCTCTACCCGACCTGCTTCGTCACTGTTTGATGCGAGATCCGCCGCCGTGGAGAAGGCCAGAAAAATGTCTCCTGACGAGTCGCTGGCGATACCACCGGTACGCGCCACACCCATACTGACTCGACGTGCAATTCGTTTGAGTTGATGCGGGAGTACGGGTGCGTCGGTGGCAACGATGGCAATAATGGAGCCCACATCGCGTTCTGGTCCATCGCTGATGGCAGCGTCATAAGCAGGGTCCTCGGGGATTTCCCTACCGACGGGGACGCCCGCGATGGTGAGCTGGCTTCGCCAGCCGAAATTTGTCTGCACCAGAACGGCGAGCGTGCAGGCACGTTTTCCGAAAGTAACGATACGCGAGGAGGTACCGATTCCCCCTTTGAATTCGTAACAGATCATGCCGGTGCCGCCGCCAACGTTGCCTTCGGTCACGGCGTTAATGGTGGCGTTGTCGAGCGCATCAAATGCATGCTCCGGCTTGACGTGAAAACCATTCAGATCGTTCAGCCAGCCATCCCAGGTTTCGCCGACCACCAGGCAGGCCCCACCAGGCATCCGAGTCGACGTGGTGCGCCAGGCTTGTCTGGTTGAGCCCCCAGGCAATGACCGCATCACGTACAACCCCTACGCTGTGGGTGTTGGTAATCATCACCGGACCCGACATCTGTCCGGAATCCTCGATCCAGGTGGTACCCGTCATCTCGCCATTGCCGTTTTGCGAAAACCAGGCAGCGAACACCGCATCCATCGATTTGCGGCCACGCGGTAGTATGGCGGTAACGCCGGTGCGGACGGGTCCTTCCCCGACAACCAATTTGCCTGAACCATGAACAAGTGTGGTATGACCGACTTCCACGCCCGGCACGTCGGAGATTGCGTTCATGGGCCCTGGCGTCCCCTCGAATGGAATGCCAAGATTTCGCGCGCGTGGTTTTTCGTCTGTCATGGCTGAACCTGATGCGACTAATAGGTGAGGAGGAATAGTAATTTCGACGTTCGGTATCTTGTTTGTCGCCTAGTCAGATGGTGGCACATTGCCGCGTTCGCCATATTCCAGATTCCATTGGCTGCGCGGAGTGTTGACGCCGTCCAGCGGGTAGATGGGTCTGCGAACCTTGTTGAACTCGATCTGTGAATAATCGGACGTGCACACCCCGAGGCCTGCACATTCCACCACCGCTTTCGCCAACTCTCGGAATCCCACGCGATAGTGGATGCGGCTTTTGAGCATCAGATAGCGGCGTGCCGTAGGTTCGATTCCCAGTGATCTGAAGCAGCCAGGATCAAAGGGTTCGATGTGCCGTGACACCACGACGATGTCCACGCTGCCAAGGGTAAACACACCGCACTTTCCCATGTTCATGGTCAAGCCGCGCGACATCGCGACCGTCGCTGGAAATCTCCCTTCAGACAACAACTTCACTCGACCTGTCAGTTCCAGGGGATGGCTTTGCTCGGCAAGGGCCGGCATGTGCTGCTTCCCGCCCAGCGAGATCGTGACCTCATTGCCGATACCTGCAGCTTCCATCACCGCCACGGTTTCCGGGTCGTAGAAGCCGAAAACGGCGACGTCTTCGAGACCCTCTTCGAGAATCGCGGCGAGTACTTCGGTGGTGTCCATGGTGCCGCCGGAGGCGGTATTGTCGTAGTGGTCGAGCAGTATCACAGGACCCGGGCTCGAGTCGTTTGCCAGGTCTTTCGCACGGTCCAGAGAGTCTGCCAGCGCCTCCAGCTTATAAACGAACTTTTCCCGGGCATCCCAGGCGCTATCGAGGAGTTCATCTCGATGACTTTCGGCAAGCGCCTGGTCGGAATCGGTTACCACGATCACCGACAGACCGGCTTCATGGACGTCGGCGTGGGGGAAACCAGTGAAGAGACTTACCGCCAATGCACCGGCCGTCTCCATTTCTCCCGCGCGCCGTTGCAGAGCTTCGTTGGGAAAGTCATCCGTTCCCTGACGCATGACATGCGGGAGCATTGGCGCATTGCCCCACGCAATCGTGGGTGTGACGCCCCGTTCCAACGCGGAAAACAGAACCCTCGCCGCGCGCTCGGCGGTGCTGTCCATGTCGATATGGGGATAGGTGTGATAACCGGCGATGACCGTTGCCTGGCTAACGATGGCCTCGGTGATGTTGGCATGCATGTCGAGTGAAACGGCAATCGGCAGGTCGGGCGTCACGTGCCTGATTCGGTTCAGCAGCTCCCCTTCGCCGTCATCGTACGTTTTCGTGACCATGGCGCCATGGAGATCCAGCAACAACACCTCACAGTCCTGCGCCGCAGACACGATCTGCTCACACATATATTCGTAAGCGTCATCTTCTACCGGGCCGCTGGGCGGGGCGCCTGCGGCAACCGACATGACCATCTCGTGACCGAGTGCTTCGCATAC